>JBKOUV010000037.1:0-6058 GCA_046723555.1 Actinomycetota bacterium
GTCTTGGTGACCTCGCTGGCGCCCAGTAGGTGAGCTCCATCACCTTCGTGTACGCCTCCAGCCAGTCGGCGATCTTGTCCTTGGGCGAGAACACCGGCCAGTTCTCCGGGAACTTGATGTACGGCAGGTGGTCGTACCAGACAGGGTCGTGGAGGCACAGCGACTTGTAGCGTCGCCGCCACGAGTCGCCGGGACGCGGGTTCTTCTCGACGATGATCGTCGGAACGTCGAGCTGCCTGAGCCGGGCGCCGAGGGCGATGCCACCCTGGCCGCCGCCGATGATCACGCAGTAGGGATGAGCGTCGTAGCCGAGCGACGACTCAACGGCCTGCGTCAACATGGCAAACGGTTCGTCGCGGTAACCCGCCCCCCACGCCCGCAGCGCCGCGGTCACGTCCTACTCGATCATCGTCGGAGGATTCTCACACGTCGGGTGTCACCTCATCGGCTACGCGACGGCAGCTCCCGGCGGTGCGACACGGCGAGGCCGGCCAGGCGGTCGCGATCGAACCGTTCGGCCGGCACCACCATCACCTTGGCCCGCGTCCCGGCGGTCAGGGTCCCGGTGCGAATGCCACCCTGCAGGATCGCCCGCTCGCCGAGCACGGTCCCGGGGCCCAGCTCGACGACGTCGGCCCCGTCGACGCTGACCACGAGCACGCCGTCGACGATGATGTAGAGCTCGTCGCCGGGATCACCCTGGCGGGTCAGTACCTCGCCGGCCCGCAGCCGGCGGACGGTCGGGCGAGGTGTCTCGCGCAGGAGCATCTCGGCCAGCTCGCGCTCCAGTGCCGACTCGACCGCGGTGACGAAGGCCGGCGAGTCCTCGTCACCCCACGGCGTATGACTTCCGATCGCCGACTCGGCCCAGCCCTTCCAGTCCGTGATGGCACTCGTCGCGTCGAGGCGACCTTCCGCGTCGTAGACCCAGTGGCGTGGAAAGGGCGACGCCCCCGCCAGCCGCCCGTCGACCCGGCCACCGGCGTGCAGCGTGAGCTCGAGCGTTGTCCATGCGACGGGCGAGTCAAAGCGCACAAAGGGCGGCCGAAGGGTCGCCTTGGCCATGTTCGACGCGGTGCGTCCGCCCCAGGTCTGGTGGAAGCGCGCCCAGCCCGGTCCAACCACGGGCTCGCCCCGACGCGCTGGCATGGGGATGGTGCCGATCGCCAGCTCGACGCCCTCCCGCACCGTAGGGCGGCCGAGCCAGCCGCTTCCCTGGTCGCCATAGCGAAGAACCTCACCGTCATCGTCGAACTCGGCGAAGCCCCGGAGGTGGTTGGCGAAGCGGTACCCGTCGACCAGCGAGTCGAGTGTGGCACCGATGTCGGGGCCGAGGTTGGCCGGTGGCGCGGGGTCGGCGCGCGACGTCCCCAGCCGGAACCCGGCCTTCGTGTCCCGTTCAACCGCTTCTGCCGGGACCCACGAGATCGTGGTGACGGATCCTTCGACGCGCAAACCGCCTCCTCATCGCTCGCCGTCGAGTGTCGTCAGCCGCGATGTTGCCCGCGCCGGCCGCCTCGCGCCACCTCCAACCGCTCACGCCATCTGCGGGTGGACCGTCGCCGCGTAGAGGCGGCCGTCTGGCGACAGCGCCGTGATGAGACCTTCCCGCCTGGTGGTCGTGACCGAGTCGGCGACCGAAACCACCACGCCCGCGCAGGTCACGATCCACGCCGAGACCGCGCCCGTGACGACGAACACCGATACCGGCACGGTCAGCAGCAGCACGAGGCTCGACGCGGCAGCGAGCCCGTTGACGAGGGCCCACAGGATGGTGAGTCGCTTGAAGAGTCGAAGGATGCCGGGTCGGACGCGGACGTCGGGGCTCAATGGACAGAAGTCGTTGGCGAACCGGGCGATCAAGGGCCGGCCTACGGCGACGGACCCGGCGAACATCAGGCCGGTCAGCGTGGTGCGCAGTATCGGTTGCACGAAGTACACGAAGTCGTTGCTGCTGAGCAGGTAGATGATCGTGCGGACGGTGACGCCCAGCGTCGCCAGGATCAGCAGCGCCGGCACCGGACCTTCGCGGACGGCGCGCCGCGCCACGGCGCCGTAGGACCAGACGAGTGCCCCGGCGAGCGCCCAGCGCATGTCGCCGAGCACCAGCAACACGTAGAACAGCACCGTCGGGATGATCGTGGCCTCGATCAGATATGGCGTGAGGCGCCGCGCTACGGCTCCAATGACGCGTCGCCGCGAGGGACGCAGCTGCCAGCCGATCTCCCCCGCATCAGCGTCGGCGGGTGGGGAGGCGTAGGGCATGCGATGATCAGGATCGCCGTCCGGCGTCGAGACCGCTTCGTCAGGATTGACGAAATCCCCGCGCGGCAGGATGCGATCAGGCGCACGGCGCGAAAGTGCCGCTCGCTGCTGCGGCCCTTATTCGGTGGGTGGCGGTCGCTGTTCAGGAGGATCGCGGCGCGGTTTCTTGTCGTGTTTGGCTTTGTCGCGGTTGTGCGGAAAGCATTCGATTTGGCCGTTCTCCTGTGACGTTTCACCGCCCTGGCCGTAGGGCTGTTTGTGGTCGACGTCGCAGTTGTCGGCCGGTTCGTCACAGCCCGAGGGGTGCCGGCAGTGGCGGTCGCGGACTTCGATCGCCCGCCGCAGAGCGCCGGTGAAGCGGCGGCGCCGGGACACGGAGATGACGCGGTCGGGTCCGTCGAACACGACCCGCTCGATGTCGGCTTCACTCAGCTGCGGGACGACTTGGCCGGGGGTGATGACGGTGCCGGTGGACAGTTCGCAGGTGCGGGCGAACGAGTCCTCGCCGACCAGGATCGTGATCAGGGGCCGGGGTCGGAGCCCGCCAGGTGCGGAGCTGCGCGACCGCTTCGCCATCTCCACGAGGGCGTCGGCGCGGCGCTGCCTGACGGTGCGGAGCTCGCCGGTGCGTTTGTCGCTGAGGTATAGCTGGCGTTCGAGTCGGTCGAGTTCGGCGTTGAAGGCGGCGCCGCCGACGGGGTCGAGCCAGGCCCGCACGTCGACCATCCCACCGAGGGTGACCGCGGTGGAGGCGGTGCGTCCGGCGTCGGCCCGGGCGGCCTGGTCCTCGACGGCCTGGGCGTCGGTGAGTTGCCGCCAGTACTCCACCGCCCGGTACCCGTCGCGGTAGGGCAGCAGCTTGCATTGATCGACCAAGGTGGCTTCGTGGTCGGCGAACACGGCGGCGCGGGCGCCGTCGTTGGCTCGGGCCAGCAGGTCGACGTGATCTGGAGACAACGCTCCGTCGGCGACGGCGGCGGCGGTGGCGGGCATCGCCCGTAGTGCCCGGGCCCGGCGCAGCTCCACTTTGGCCGAGGTGACAGCCATCGACGCTTCCCGAGCGAGGCGATGCGGGGCTGAACGCGACCCGTCGTCGGTCCACACGCCACGGAAATCCCACGCCGAGATCAGCTTGGCTCGGAGGGCCGCCAACCGGTGCGACTCCCGTTGCACCGTGACCACCAGGTCGTGCAGCTCACCGTCGGTGAGGGTGTCGGGGTCGAGGTCGAGCAGGTCACCGAGTGCGGTGTCCAGTCGGTCGACGAGCTCGTTCCCCATCGCCGTACACTCTATCGAACGGGTGCGCGATTGCACGTACAAATGTTCGAAAAGAAAAAGTCCCGCCTCCGCTGCACCCCCACTGTACCGAATGGGTGTCACCGACTTACTCATTCGGCCCGTAGAGCACGCGCGATCGGCGTGCGGGCAGCCATCCAGGCGGGGATCAAGGCGAGCCCGGTGACGGTGACGGTGGCGATCGCCGTGGCGGCGACGATCGCCGGCCAGGGGATGGCGACAGTCACCACGACGCCCAGTGAACGACCAAGCGCGCGCCAAAGAGCTTGTCCGGCGGCGATCCCGAGAGGTGTGCCGAGGGCGACCCCAACGAGGGCGAGCACGAACGCCTGCGTGCTGATCGCCTGGTAGATCCCGAACGGGGCGAGACCCATTGAACGGAGAACGGCGAGGTCAGGACGACGGCGCCGCGTCGTCGTGAGGATGGCATGAGTGACGCCGACCAGCCCGGCGGCGACGAGGAACCCACCGAGGATCCATGGGAACGAGTCGATCTCGTGGAGCCGGGCGAGCTCCACCGGTTGCTCGACCGCCGCCGTCGGCGGCTCGACCAGGCCGGCTTGGATACGCTGCGCGAACGCAGCCGGGTCGGTGCCGTCGACCAGGGTGATGGTGCCTCCGGCGCCGGTCTCGCCTTCGGCGCCGAGAGCGTCGAACTCGGCGAGCGGGACCGCTGCCCCCCAGCCGGCCTCGGGCACGTCGATGATTCCGGCGAAGACCGCTTCTCCGACGACACGGAGACGCCGCTCCGTGTCTGCACCGCGTGCCATGACAGTGTCACCGATGCCGATGCCGAGATCGTCCATCGTGCGCTTGCCGAGCACGATCTCACCTCGCTCCGGGGCGCGGCCGTCGGCGATCAGGACTGGGCTTGGGCCCTTCAGCGACGTGACTCCCCGCACGACTACCGATCGTCCGTCGAGTGCGATCGGGCCGGTCCTCACCAGTCCGACGGACTCGACGTCGGGATCGGACACGAGTTTGCCGGTGTCGTCCTCGCTGACCACGAAGTCCCACGTCCACCCGAAGGCGGCGGGGGTCGACTCGAGTTGCCTGACGCTGGCGGTGAGGACGAGGGCGGCGACCCCGGCGAGTGTTGCCATCGCCACGGCTGCCGTGGCGACGTGGTTGGCGCCGCGGATCCGCGTGCGGCTCGAGCCGACCGCGAGATCCACGCCGACGAGAGGTGCGACGGGCAGACCGGTCCGCGCCAACCAGGCCACGACGGCACTCGAGCGGGGCTGTCCCGGGACCTGGCGACGCAGGGCTCGGGCGGCGATTCCCGACACGATCCCGACGACCAGCAAGGTGGTGACGGCGGCACCGAGAGTGTGCACGAGAAGGTCGACATGGATCCCTGGGTCCGGCTCGGCGCGCCGGGCGAGACCGAACGGGACGACGGCTGACGACGCGACGGCCACGGCGAGCGTGATTGTGCCCGCCGCCAGCGCGGCCGGAACCAGCCCGAAGGAGACGGAGCGGCCCAGTTCGCCGCTGGTCATCCCCATTGCTGACAGCTGGTCGGTGTACTCCAGTGCCCTCGAAACGGTGCGCACCACGATGAGCGACCCGATGACCAGCCCGGCGACCGCTATCGCCGCCGCAAGCACGAGCATCGACATGGCGACGAAGTCCAACGTCGTCATCAGCGGTCCGCCGGCTTGCTCGCCGGCCTCTTCGAAGTCCGCATCCTGCCCGACGATCCCTCGTATCGCCGACGCCATCGCCGCCTCGTCCTCCGGGCTCGGAGAGTCCCCGATGTCGACAACGGCGAAGCGCGGCCACTCGCCGATCTGTCCGCGATAGGCCTGGTAAAAGGCCTGCGGAAGGGCGATGAAGTACGAGAGCGGATCGTCGCTCGTCAGGTCGGCGGGGTGGCGAGTGATCCCCACGACCTCGAGCTCAACGGTCGGCCCGCGCCTCGTACTCGACTGCTCCTCGGTCGGACCGTCCTCCCCCCAGGAGGCGAGTTGCTCCGGCGAGTAGGACTCGAAGCGAATCACGTCGCCGACGTCCACCCCGTACATCTCGGCGACCGCCTCCCCGACCATCATCTCATCGGGCGCATCCGGTGCAGGAGCGCGACCCCGGATGACGCGGGGCACATCGACTTCAACGCCGTAGCCGCCGTCCGAGCTGGCGGCGATGTTGACGAACTCGCCACCCGGAGCCAGCAACGCCATCGGCGTGAGAAGCCCCGCGCCTTCAACGCCGGGGATCCGCCGGATTTCGTCCACTCGCTCCGGCGTCAGCGATGAGGAGCTGACGAACACGTCGGAGAGGTGAGTGTCGGCGAGCAGTCGGTCGATCGCGGTCGACGTCCGCCCGGCGCTCGCGACCAGCCCCGTCGCCAGCCCACCCGCGATCCCCGTCACGATGGCGATCACCGCCAACGATCCGACAAGCCGACGACGCAACATCGCCGCCACCATCCCGACCGCCCCGCCCATCAAACCCATTGTGTCGCCATTCGGTCGGACTCGAAAGGGTGCAAGCC
>JBKOUV010000275.1:0-11272 GCA_046723555.1 Actinomycetota bacterium
CTCCTCGCTGGCCGACACCACCGGCACGTTGAGCGAACGGGCGACCCGCTCGGCGGTGCGGTGCCGGGTGCCGGTCTCGACCGTCGGAACCGTGGGATCGGGCACGAGGTGGACGTTGGCCCGGGCGATGCGGCTGCCGTCCGACGAGAGGATGATCGCCCCGTCCATCTTCGCCAGCTCGGACAGCCGTTGCGGGCTGTAGGGAGCGTCGACGAGGAACCCGCCCGAGCAGATCGCGAGGACGTCGGGCCCGTCGTCGAGCACGAGGAGAGCGCCAGAGTTCGAGCGGATCACCCGGTCGATGCCGTCACGCAGGGGTGTTCCAGGCGCCACCCGGGCGAGCGCGTCGCGCAGCTCGTCGTTGGCACCCCGGTGCCGGCTCACCATGGCGGGATTCTACGGGACTCGGTCAACCGTCCCGACAGGCCCGCGCGAACGCCTCGGCCAGCGTGCCCACCCGCAGCAGGTGGATGCCGTCGACCTTGGGTGAGGAGCTCGGGACGATCGCCCGGCGGTAGCCGAGCCGCGCCGCCTCGTTGAGCCGGCGAGCGGCATGGATCACCTGGCGCACCTCACCCCCGAGTCCGACCTCGCCGACGACGACCAGGTCATCGGGCACGGCCATCTCGGTGGCGGCGCTGGCGACCGCGATCGAGACGCCCAAGTCGGTGCCGGGCTCGGACAACCGCATCCCGCCCACCGCCGACACGTAGACGTCCTCGTTGCCGAGCCGGATCAGGGCATGGCGTTCGAGGACGGCGAGGAGCAGGGCCAGCCGGCCGCCGTCGAACCCCTGGGCGTTGCGGCGGGGCGGCGTACCGGGTGGGATGCCGACGGTGAGGGCCTGGATCTCGACGAGCACCGGGCGGTGGCCTTCGATGACCGGTACGACGACCGAGCCGGTGAGCCCGGCCCGCCGATCGGAGAGGAACAGCTTGGAGGGATCGGGCACGGCGACGAGGCCGCGGCCGTTCATCTCGAACAGACCGAGCTCGTTGGTGGAGCCGAAGCGATGCTTGACGGCGCGCAGCATCCGCAGGGCGTGGTGGCGCTCGCCCTCGAACGAGAGCACGGTGTCGACGACGTGCTCGAGCACCCGCGGGCCGGCGAGGGAGCCGTCCTTGGTGACGTGACCGACGAGCACGATCGCCACGCCGCGGCGCTTCGCCTCGATGACGAGCTGCTGGGCGCAGTCACGCACCTGGCCGACCGAGCCAGGGGCGGCCGTCGAACGGCCGTCGGCGATCGTCTGGATGCTGTCGACCACCACGAGGCTCGGTTGGGTGCGGTCGATCGCGGTGAGGATCGATCCCAGCGACGTCTCGGTGGCGATCCACAGCTCCGGGCGCACGGCCCCGAGTCGCTCGGCGCGCAGTCGCACCTGCTGCGGGCTCTCCTCGGCGCTGACGTACAGCGTCGTCCCCGGCCACCAGGCGAGCAGTTGCAGCAACAGGGTGCTCTTGCCGATCCCCGGCTCGCCGCCGAGCAGGGTGACCGAGCCCGGCACGACGCCGCCGCCGAGCACCCGGTCGAGCTCGCTGATGCCGGTCGGCTGGGGCTGGCCGAGCATCGCGTCGATGTCGTGGAGCAGGCTCAGCTCCGACATCGCCGCCAGCCTCGGCGTGGCGTCGGTGGACGAAGCGGGGGCGGTGTCGTGCAGCACCTCCTCGACCAGGGTGTTCCACGCCCCGCACCCCGTGCATTGACCGGCCCACTGCGGGTGGTTGGTGCCGCACTCACGGCAGCAGTGCACGGTCCTCGTCCTGGTCATGGGTGGATCATGACAACGGGGTGTCATAGTGACGTTGATGGGTGAACCGACCACGCCCCTCCCGACCGACGAGGCGCCGACGGCGGACGAGCGCACGACGCTGATGGCGTTCCTCGACTACCAGCGGGCCGTGCTGGCCCGCAAGCTCGAGGGCCTCACCGACGAGCAGGCCCGGACCGCGGCGTGCCCGCCGAGCGACCTCACCCTCCTCGGCCTGGTCCGCCACATGGCGGACGTCGAGCGCAGCTGGTTCCGGCGAGCCTTGCTCGCCGAGGACGCGCCACCGATCTTCTACGGCGACGCCCATCCCGACGGCGACCAGGACGGCGACTTCCACGCGCCGCCCGACGCCACGGTGGCGGACGCGCTGTCGACGTACTGGGCCGAGATCGAGATCGCCAACCGCAACGCCGCCGCGGCGTCCCTCGACGACGTCGAACGGCGCGAGCGCGCCACCTACAGCCTCCGCTGGATCCTGGTCCACATGGTCGAGGAGTACGCCCGCCACTGCGGCCACGCCGACCTCCTGCGCCAGGCGATCGACGGCGCGACGGGCGACTGATCGCATCGCGCGACCTTCCATCTGGGCGGGAATCGTCGCGACAGTTGAGACGGATCCCGCCCAGGACCACGATTGGGACGAATCCCGCCCAGATGGGGGAGTCACGCCGACGGCCCGAGCACCTCCTTGGCCACGGCCATCGCCGTGTTGGCGGCGGGGATGCCGGCGTAGGCGGCCGTGTGCAGGATCACCTCGGTGATCTCGGCCGGCGTGAGGCCGTTGCGCAAGCCGGCCCGGATGTGCAGCGCCAGCTCGTGGTCGGCGCGGAGCGCGGTGAGCAGGGCGATGGTGACGCACGAGCGGGTGCGTCGATCGAGGCGGTCGTCGCGCGCCCAGAGCGAGCCCCACGCCGCCGTCGTGATGTAGCGCTGGAAATCGGCGTCGAGGTCGGTGGTGGCGGCCACCGCCCGGTCGACGTGGTCGTCGCCGAGCACCTCGCGCCGCACCCGCATCCCGGCCTCGTAGGCGTCCGCCGCGTCGTCGCTCATCCGCCGCCTCCTCCGCCGAGCAGGTGATCGGCGAGTAGCTCGTTGACCTCGGCGGCGCGCTCCCAGCTCGCCAGGTGGGCGGCCTCGACGATCTCCATCCGGGCCCCGGGGACGAGCGACGCGATCAGCTCGCCGTGCTCCAGCGGGGTCGCCGGGTCGAGCGCACCGGAGATGACGAGCGTCGGCGCCCGCACGGCCGGCAGGTCGGCGCGCAGGTCCATCGCCGCGATCGCCTCGCAGCACAACGCGTAGCCCTCGGCGTCGACCGACGACACCATCTCCACGAACGCGGCGAACTCGTCTGGGTGGGCGCCGCGATAGTCCGGCGACAACCACCGCCCGACCACGATCTCGGCGATCACGCCGGGGCCGCCCGCCTCGCGGACCGCGGCGGCCCGCTCCTCCCACGCCGTTGACGGGCCGAGCTGGGCCGACGTGCACAGCAGCGCCACCCGGTCCACCCGCTCGGGATGGTCGATCGCCATCGCCATCCCGACCATCGCCCCGATCGAGAGCCCGACCACGTGGGCCCGTTCGATCCCGGCGTCGTCGAGGTGGGCCACGACGCCGTCGGCCAGCCCGGCGATCGTGTACGGACCGGGGAGCGTCGGGCTGGTGCCGTGGCCGGGATGGTCGATCAGCACGTTGCGGAAGCGATCGTCGAACTCGGCGATCTGCGGGTCCCACATCGCCGTCGTGCTCCCCAGCGAGCCGAGCCACACGACGAACGGTCCGTCAGTCATCGACCTGATCCTGACTCCTGGCAAGGTTGGCGGCCATTCGCTCGTCATCGACGACGAGTCGCTCCAGGCTGATGCCGAGCCAGTCGACCGCAGCCGCGGTCGCGCGCAACAAGTTGTTCAGCGCCGGCCACTCGGCGTGCCATGCTCCGGCGGCCCGCTCGAGCTCGTGGCTGCCGGCGGCGTCGAGCAGCGTCGCCACCAACCCCGGCGTCTGCATCACCGCGGCGCGTGCACTGACCGCGGCGACCGGGTTGTGCTTGTGCGGCATCGACGACGACCCGCCGGCGCCCTCGGCGACCTCGGCCACCTCACCGACGTCGCTCTGCGCCAGCAGCACGATGTCGAGGGCGATCGCGCCGATGGTCGACGCCGCCAGTCCCCAGGCCCCGGCGATCGCCGCGGTCGGCGCCCGCTGGGTGTGCCACGACGTCGCCGGCGCGACGAGCGTCAGACGGGCCGCAACCAGCGCCACGACGAGCCCGAACTGCTCGCCGAACGACGCCCGGTCGCCGACCGGCCCGCCGAGCTGGAGCGGCAGCTCGGTGTCCACCCGGCCGATCTCGGCGCGCGCCGCGTCGATGCCGGCGAGCCAGCGTTCGACGACCGCGCCGAACGTCGTCGGCACCGCGTGCTGGAGCAGCGTGCGGCCGATCATCGGTGTCGTCCCGTGGGTGCGGACGAGGTCGCTCGCGGTGCTGCGCACGGCGACCAATCGGTCGCGCACGAGGTCGGAGCAGCGGCGGACGACGAGCATCGCCGCGGTGTCGAAGATGTCCTGGCTGGTCGCGCCCCGGTGGAGCAGTTCGGCGGCGGCCGGACCGGCGAGATCCTTGAGGACCGGGACGAGCGGGATCACCGGGTTCCCGCCGCGCTCGGCCGCGCCGAACACGGCGCCGGCGTCGACGCGCTCGACGTCGCATGCCTCGGCGATCGCCCGGGAGACGTCGGGCGGGGCGCCGACCACTTCGGCCCACGCCTGGCCGAGCGCCGCCTCGACCTCGATCATCGCCCGCAGCCAGGCGGTCGTCGACGTCGCCTCGGCGGCGGGACCACGGTTGACGAGGAAGTCGAACGGACCGCCGTCAGCTGGCGAAGAAGACGGACTCATCGTCGCCTTGGAGGCGGATGTCGAAGCGATAGGCGTGCTCGTCCTCGGGTTCGGCGACGAGGAGGTGGCGCCGCGACGGATCGATCACGGCGAGCGTGGGATCGGCGGCGTTCGCCTCCTCGTCGCCGAAGTACACCCGGGTGATGACGCGGTCGAGCAGGCCGCGGGAGAACACCGAGGCGACGAGGTGCGGCGCCTGCGGCGTGCCGTCGCGTGTCGGGACGGCCGGCGGCTTGACGGTGCGGATCTCCCACTGGCCGTCGGCGTCCGTCGCGCTGCGCGTCCAACGGCCGTCGACCTGCCACGTCTCGACGAAGCCGTCGGGGACCGGGTCCCCGTTGCCGTCGGTGAGCCGGCCGTGCACGACGATGGCGCCATCGGTGCCGTCGGGGACGGCGAACCGGTCGTCGGGGTCGGCGAGGGCGATGTGGAGGAACGGACCGACGGTCTGCGATGCGGTGTGCCCGAGCGGGAGGTCAGCCATCGCCGCGATCGTTGTCGAACGGGGTGCGGGCGGGGCCGCGCACCACGATGTCGAACCGGAACCCGAGCGCCCACTCCGGCTGGGTGACGTCGTGGTCGTAGCGGGCGATGAGGCGATCGCGGGAGGCCGGGTCGGGGATCGAGTTCCAGATCGGGTCCTGGAAGAACAGCGGGTCGTCGGGGAAGTACATCTGGGTGATCAGCCGCTGCAGGAACGACCGTCCGAACACCGAGAAGTGGATGTGGGCCGGGCGCCACGCGTTGGGGTGGTTGCGCCACGGGTACGCCCCCGGGCGGATCGTGACGAACCGGTAGCTCCCGTCGTCCCGGGTGAGCACCCGCCCGCCGCCGGTGAAGTTCGGGTCGAGCGTGCCCGGCCACTGGTCGGACGGATGGCGGTAGCGGCCCGACGCGTTGGCCTGCCAGATCTCGATCAGCGACGACGGGATCGGACGTCCGCCGGCGTCGAGCAGCCGTCCGGTGACGACGATGCGCTGGCCGACGGCCTCTCCGGTCGGCCCGATGGTCAGGTCGGCGTCCTCGGGCTTCACCGCGCCCTCCCCGAACAGGGGTCCGGACAACTCCGTCGGGTCGGCCTTGCCGGGGGCGAGCACGACCGGCTCGAGCTGCGGGTGGCGGTAGGCCGTCGACCGGTACTCGGGCGAGTCGAGGGGCGGATGGGTTCCGGGCGGCGGCGGGACGAACGAATCCCAGTCGTCAGAAATGATGGTGCTCACTGGACACCTCCGAACGTCTCGTCGAACGGGAAGCCGGCGTAGTTCTGGGCGAGGTTCCTCGCCGCGTGCTCCGAACTCGTCACCAGCTGCAGCTCCGACAATTGCAGCTGGCGCTGGAACGGATCGTCGCCAAAGCGGTGGAGCATCGACGTCATCCACCAAGAGAAGTGCTGGGCCCGCCAGACCCGGCGGAGGCATCTCGCGGTGTAGTCGGCGAGCCGCTCGGCCCGGTCGTGGTGGAGGACGTCGTCCAGGATGTCGGCGAGCACGACGACGTCGGCGATGGCGAGGTTCATCCCCTTCGCCCCGGTGGGCGGGACGATGTGGGCGGCGTCGCCGGCGAGGACGAGGTTGCCGTGGCGCATCGGCGTCGCCACGAACCCGCGCATCTCGGTGATCAGCTTGTCGAGGATCGGTCCGGTGTTGAGCACGAACCCGTCCTCGGTCGGCAGCCGGGTCTCCAGCTCGGACCAGATGCGGTCGTCGGACCAGCCCTCGAGCGACTCGTCGGCGGGGACCTGGAGGTACAACCGGGTGATCGTCGGCGTGCGCATGCTGTACAGGGCGAACCCGCGCTCGTGACCCGAGTAGATCAGCTCGTCCTGGGTCGGTGCCGCCTCGGCCAGGATGCCGAGCCAGGCGAACGGGTAGTGCCGGTCGAACACCGTCAGCTCGGGCACGACTCCCCGGCTCACCCCATGGAAACCGTCGCAGCCGGCGACGATCCGGCAGCGCAGCTCCCGGTGCTCGCCCTCGTGGGTGTAGCGGATCAGCGGCTTGTCGGTGTCCACGTCGACGGGCTCGACGTCGAGCGCCTCGAACACGATCGGGTCGCCGGCCGCCAGCCGGGCCGCGATCAGGTCCTTGACCACCTCCTGCTGCCCGTACACGGTGATCGACCGGCCGACGAGCTCGAGGAAGTCGAGGTGATGGCGGCGACCCTCGAACGCGATCTGGATCCCGCGGTGGGGAAGGCTCTCCCGGTCGAGCCGGTCGGCCAGCCCGAGGTTGCGCAGCAGGTCGACGGTGGGCGCCTCGAGCACGCCGGCGCGCACGCGATGCTCGACGTACTCGCGGTCGTGACGTTCGAGCACGACGCAGTCGATGCCCCGGACCTTCAACAGGTGCGAGAGGACGAGGCCCGCCGGCCCGGCGCCGATGATGCCGACCTGGGTCTCGTCCGGCATGCCGCCGCCGGTCACGGCGCGGTCTCGGGGGCGATCGTCGCCTGCAGCTCGCGCAGGACGGAGAGCTCTTCGGCCGTCGGCGGCTGGAGCTTCTCGATGTCATCGGCGACGGCGAGGGTCCAGCCGGTCGCCTCCAGCGCCTGCTCGGCGGTTGCGCCCGGCTGCAGCGCGACGAGCGTCAGCTCGCACGTCTGCGGATCCGGTCGAAGGACCCCGATGTCGGTGACCACCGTTCGGGGTCCGGCGCCGCGCAGCCCCAACCGCTCGCGGTCGCCCGGTCCCTTGCCGTACCCCATCGAGGACACGAAGTCGACCCGCTCGACGAACGCCCGCGGCGACTGCCGCAGCATCACCATCACCTCGCGGCACGACGCCGCGATCTCGGGTGCCCCGCCGGCTCCGGGAAGGCGCACCTTCGGGGTCTCGTAGTCGCCGATGACGGTCGAGTTGATGTTGCCGAAGCGGTCGATCTGGGCGCCGCTGAGGAAGCCGACGTCGATGCGTCCCGGCTGCAGCCAGTAGTTGAACACCTCGGGCACGGTGATCACGCTGTCGGCGGTGTCGGCCAGCTCACCGTCGCCGATCGACAGGGGCAGGCGCTGCGGCTTGGAGCCCAACGTGCCCGACTCGTAGACGAGGACCAGGTTCGGGGCGTGGGTGCGGCGGGCCAGGTTGGCGGCGGTGCTGGGCAGCCCGATCCCGACGAAGCACACCGCGCCGTCGGCGAGGCACCGCGCCGCGGCGATCGTCATCGCGTCGTCGGGCGTGAAGTCGTGCTCGCTCACGTGCTCACGTGCTCACGGCATTCAGGACGTTCGTGTCGAGCCACTCCAGGAACCGGTCGCGGTCGGCCGAGATGGCGTCCCACGCGCGGTAGTAGTCGTTGTCCCGCACCGAGTAGCCCTGGGCGTACGACGGATGGGTTCCGCCGGGAACGGCGGCGACGTGCGATACGACCCAGCTCGGGAGCACGACGCTGCCGGGGCGGGGCTCGAGGGCGTCGACGATCTCCTCGACCGTGACCAGCGCCCGGCGGGCGGCGAGGACGGCCTCCTTCTGCACGCCGGTGATGCCCCACATCATCACGTTGCCGGAGCGGTCGGCCTGTTGGGCGTGGATGATCGACACGTCCGGGTTGATCGCCGGAACCGCCGTCAGCTCCTCGCCGGTGAACGGGCAGACGATGGGCGCGAGGGTGGCGGTGTGGTCGGCGAGGTCGGTGCCGCGGTACCCGCGCAGCACGGCGAACGGCAGTCCCGCCGCGCCGGCGGCGTAACGGTTGGCCATGCCGGCGTGGCTGTGCTCCTCGATCTCCAACGGCTGCGGCCAGCCCCGTTCGACGGCGTCCCGGAAGCGGTACAGCGACCCGACGCCCGGGTTGCCGCCCCACGAGAAGATCATCTTGCGCACGCATCCGGCGCCGATGAGCTGGTCGTAGACGATGTCGGGCGTCATCCGCGCCACCGTCAGGTCGCGGCGGCCCTGGCGGATGATCTCGTGACCAGCGGCGACCGGGATGAGGTGGGTGAAGCCCTCGAGCGCGATGGTGTCGCCGTCGTGCACCAACTCGGCGACCGCCTCGGAGAGTGACGTGATCGTCGTCATACCTCAGTCAAGCGCCCCACCCGCGGCATGATACGCAGAGCGCACGGTTGTTCGTCAAGTGAACACCCACACCCACCTACGCTGGGGCGATGCGAGACGCCCAACCGGTCTTCATCGTCGACGCCTGTCGGACCCCGATCGGACGGCACCGCGGCGCGCTGTCCGACGTCCGGCCCGACGACCTCGCCGCCCACGTCCTGCGCGCCGTGCTCGACCGCAACCCCGCCGTCCCGGTGGACGCGATCGGTGACGTCGTGCTCGGCGCGGCGAACCAGGCCGGGGAGGACAACCGCAACGTGGCCCGGATGGCGGTGATCCTGGCCGGGCTGCCCCTGTCGGTGCCCGGCGCCACCGTCAACCGGCTGTGTGGATCGGGTCTCGACGCGGTGAACCGGGCCGCCGCCGACCTCGCCCTCGGCCTGGGCGACGTCGCCATCGCCGGCGGGGTGGAGGCGATGAGCCGAGCACCGTTCGTCCTCCCCAGGGCGACCGATCGCCTGCCGCGCACCCAAGAGCTCGTCGACACCGCGCTCGGGTGGCGGCTGGTCAACCCGCGGATGCCGGCCGAGCACACGATCAGCCTCGGGATGACCGCCGAGGTCCTCGCCGCCGAGTACGGGATCAGCCGCGAGGAGCAGGACGGCTTCGCTCTCGACAGCCACCGCAAGGCGGTCGCGGCGCGGGAGTCCGGAGCCTTCGACCGCGAGTTGGTCGCGGTCGCGGTCGGGGACACCGACGTGGCGGCCGACGAAGGGCCGCGGGCCGACACCAGCCTCGAGCGGTTGGCCAAGCTGAAGCCGGTGTTCGCCGCCGACGGGACGGTCACCGCCGGCAACTCCAGCCCGCTCAACGACGGCGCCGCGGCGGTGTTGCTGGCGAACGAGGAAGGCGCCGCCCGCCACCAGCTCGCCCCGCTGGCGCGCATCGTGACGTGGGCGTCGGCCGGGGTGGAGCCGCGCCGGATGGGGATCGGTCCGGCGCCGGCCCTGCGCCTGGCCCTCGAGCGGGCGGGGTGGAAGCTCGACGAGCTCGAGATCGTCGAGCTCAACGAGGCGTTCGCCGCCCAGTCGATGGCCGTGCTCGCCGAGCTCGGCCTCGACCCCGCCCGCGTGAACCCGCTCGGCGGGGCGATCGCGCTCGGGCACCCGCTCGGCTGCTCCGGCGCCCGCATCCTGACCACGCTCGTCCACCAACTCGCCGGCCGTCCGTCGGGCACGCGAGGGGCGGCGACGATGTGCATCGGCGTCGGGCAGGGGATCGCCACCCTCGTCGAGCGGCTCTGAGCTCGGCGGTCAACGACGGGCGAGCGCGGCGGATCCGAGTGAGCCGAGGTCGGCGCTGATCTTGCCGACCGCGTCGAGGAGCGGCGGGAGCAACCGCTGCTTGATCTCGGCGACGGTGGCGCGGCTGGCGTGGACCGACACGTTGACCGCGGCGACAACCCGGTCGCCCTCGGCGCGCACCGGTGCGGCGACGGCCCGCAACCCCTGCTCCAGCTCCTGATCGACCACCGCGTACCCCTGGGCGCGGGCGGTGTCGAGCACCCGCCGGAGCTGCGCCTCGTCGTGCACCGTCGACGGGGTCAGTTGGCGCAGCTCGGTCGCGGCGAGGTAACCGGCGAGGGCGTCCTCGTCCAGGTGGGCGAGCAGCACGCGGCCCATCGACGTGGCGTGGGCCGGGAACCGGGTGCCGACGGCGATCGAGACGGTCATGATCCGGCGACGGGTGGGTACCCGGGCGATGTACACGACGTCGGACCCGTCGAGCACCGACATCGACGACGACTCCTGGACCTCGCTGACCAGTGTCTCCATGTGCGGGAGCGCGACCTCTGGGAGTCCCATCGACGACAGGTAGGCGAAGCCGAGGTCGAGGACGCGGGGCCGCAAGGAGAACTCGCGACCGTCGTTGTGCACGTAGCCGAGGGCGACGAGGGTCAGGAGGAAGCGGCGGGCGGCCGCCCTCGTCAGCCCGGTGCGCCGGCTCACGTCGCTGAGGGTGAGGCGCGGGTGCTCACCGTCGAAGGCGCGGATCACGGCCAGGCCCCGTTCCAGGGACTGCACGAAGTCGGTACCGCCGTCGTTCAACGATCCCTCCTGTTCGTAGAACGAACGATAGTACGCAGAGCGGACCGCGGGGATGCTCGGTTACACGGCGCGACGCGCCCGTCTCCGACGCCGGGCGTTCGTCACGTGGGCGATGAGCAGCCCGGCGACGACGATCCACGCCGCCAGCAGCACCAGGGCCAGCACCGACACCGGTCCCGCCCACCCGGCGCCGGAGGAGGGCCGCTGCACGGTGCGGGTCGCCAGGTCGGTCGAACTCCCGTCGAGCGGCGCCGTCCACTCGAGGCGGCCGTCCCGCTCGTCGCCGGTTGTCGCTTCCACCGCGCCGGGGAGGTCGGCGCCGAAGACGATCGTCATCGACTCCTCCGGCGTGACGCCGGCCAGCTGCTCGGCGAACGGCGGACCGCCCGCCGCGGCGGCGAGGTCCGAGTCGGCGAAGGAGGAGAAGCCGTCGGCCAGCACCAGCTGACCGGACAGGTTCCAGGTCGTCTCGTCGTCGACCGCGGTGCGTTCGAGGCGGAC
>JBKOUV010000101.1:0-9340 GCA_046723555.1 Actinomycetota bacterium
GCGGGCTGAGCCTGCTGATCGTCGACCGGAGGTCGCCGGGGATCTCGATCTCCCCGATCCCGTCGCTCGACGGCGAGCGGTTCAACGAGGTCCACTTCGACGGCGTGCGGGTCCCGGTGGAGAACCGGGTCGGCCCGGAGAACGGGGCGTGGTCGCTGATGGTGGAGTCGCTGGCCACTCAGCGGCACGTGCAGTTCTCCCCGGGCCGGATCGAGCGCGACTTCGAGGAGCTGCGGGCCTGGCTGCGCGGCTCCGGGCTGGACGCCGATCCGGTGGTCCGGGCCCGACTCGCCGACCTGGCCGTCGAGGTCGCCGAGGTCCGGGTCCTGTCGCTGGTGCTGCTGGAAGCGGTCGAGCACGGCCGCCCGGCGGTGGTCGAAGCGGCGTGCAACAAGCTGGCCGGCAGCGAGCTCGCCCAGCGGATCGCCCGCTTCGCCGCGGACACCGGCGGGCCCGAAGCGCTCGTCCAGGGCTCGACGGTCGAGTTCCTCTGGCGCCAGTCGCTGAGCGAAACGATCGGCGGTGGGACCTCTGAGATCATGCGGGGCGTGATCGCCCGCACGGGCCTCGGGCTGGGAGCCAAACGTTGACGGTCGTCGCCGGCACGCCCACTGAGGCAGCCGCCGCGGTCGACTCGCCGCTGGCGCCGTCGCGCACGCCGCGGCCGGCGTTCCAGCTCACCCGGCGGCTGGTGGGCGTCCCGAAGTGGCCGCTCATCCTGCTCACGGCCGTCTACGCGGTGAACGTCAGCGACCAGTACATCGTGCCCGCCCTGTTTCCGCTGCTGAAGCAGGAGTTCGGCCTCTCCGACACCGCCCTCGGCGCTCTGAGCGGGTCGTACCTCATCGTCGTCACCGTCGGCACCGTCCCGTTCGGCATCCTCGCCGACCGTCTGCGCCGCACCCGGATCATCGCCTGGGGCACCGCGGCGTGGGGTCTGACGATGATCTGGACCGGGCTCGCCCGCAACTACGCATCCCTCCTCGCCTCGCGCATGGTGCTCGGGGCGTGGGATCCGTGCGACAACCCGACGTCGCAGTCGCTGCTCGCCGATTACTACCCGGTGCGCCAGCGCACGAAGGTGATGGGCGTCTACCAGATCGGCTCGATCTGCGGCATCGTCGCCGTCCCGATCGCCGCGGCGATGGCGGAGGAGTGGGGCTGGCGGTCGGCGATGTTCTTCTTCTCGATCCCCGCGTTCATCGTCGCCGTCCTCGCCTGGCGACTGAAGGAGCCGGTACGCGGTGAGATGGACCGGCGCTACGGCAACATCGAAGCCGGCGTCACGATCCCGTCGGTCTACGAGGACATGCCCGCCCGCCAGGCGTACAAGCACATCCTGCGGATCCCGACGTACACGAGCATGCTCGTGTCCAACGGGGTGGGCGCGCTGTTCTTCGGGGGCGTTGGGGCCTGGCTGGCGACGTTCCTCGTCCGCTATCACGACATGACCCTCTCCCAGGCGGCGACGGCGACGCTCGTGTTCGCCCTCGGCGGCCTCGTCGGCGCCCTGGGGTCGGGGCAGGTCGCGGACTATCTGGCGTTCAAGGGGATGCGTTCGGCCCGCCTCGCCGTCGCCGGCGTAGGACGAATCGCCACGGTCCCGCTGCTGTTGGTCGCGTTCAGCGTCCCCAACGTCGGGGTGATGCTCGTGTTGTTCACGCTCGGCGTCGTGACGATGGTCGCCCCGGTGCCACCGATCAACGCGGCTCGGGCAGACGTGCTCCACCCGAGCCTGCGCGGCCGCGGCACGTCACTCGACGCCGTCGTCCAGGCCCTCTGTGGGGCGGCGTCACCCATTCTGTTCGGCATCCTCGCCGACGTCTTCTCGCTCCGCAGCGCGTTCCTGATCCTCGCCCCGACGATCGGCATCGCCGGCCTGATCAACCTCGCCGTCTCCCTACCCGCCTACAGCCGCGACGAGCGGCGGATGCGCGAAGAACTCGTCGAGGAGGCGCGCGCCGTCGGCCCCCACGTGTTGCCGGCCACGACGGCGCACGCCGCGGAGCCCGATGCCGAGCGGATCCTGCAGATCGACGGGGTCGACCTCAGCTACGGGCCGATCCAGGTGCTGTTCGACGTGTCGGCGTCCATACCGCGTGGGGGGTGTCACGCGCTGGTCGGGCGCAACGGGGTCGGCAAGACGACGCTCCTCAACTGCATCGCCGGGCTGATCGAGCCGCAGTGCGGGCGGATCCTCTACGACGGCATCGACCTGGTCGGTGTCCCGCCGGAGCAGCGGGTCAAGCTCGGGATCACGCTGATGGCGGGGGGCCGCTCGACGTTCCCGAGCCTGTCGGTGCTCGACAACCTGTGGCTCGGCACGTACACCCACGCCGGCGACGACAAGCTGTTCCGCCAGCGGCTCGAGGCGGTGCTCCATGTCTTCCCGGCCCTCGCCAACCGCCTCGGCCAGCAGGGCGGGACGCTCTCCGGCGGGGAGCAGCAGATGATGGCGCTCGCCCGGTCCTTGATGGCCGGGCCGCGGCTCCTGCTCGTCGACGAGCTGTCGCTCGGCTTGGCTCCGCTCGTGACCCGGGAGCTGCTCGGCGTCGTCCGCCGGATCCGCGATCTCGGCACGACGGTGGTGATCGTCGAGCAGTCGGTGCCGGTGGCGATGGAGGTCGCCGACACCGTGCTGTTCATGGAGAAGGGCGAGGTCCGCGAGCTCGGGCCGGCCGAGCCGCTGCGCGACGGCGAGCACCTCGTCCAGCTGATGATGAGCGGAGGGGTCTCGTGAGCACGCCGACCGAGCCGCCGCAACTGTTCCGCGTCGTCGACGATGACGTGCCGGCGCCGGCCGAAGAGCCCCCTCGGCGCGAGCGGTGGGCGGTGTGGTTCTTCGCCCTGATCGTGGTCGGCCTGGTCGCCGGCGTGTCGCTGTGGATCTACGAGATCGTCGACCAGCCGGCCGTCCGGCTGGACGACGAGCGGGTCAGTCGGGAGGGCCTCGTCGCCACGGTCCAGGTGCTGGCGACCAATTACTCGTCGCGGTACGACTACTGCGTCGAGATCAAGATCGCCGCGCTGAGCCGGGGCGGGTTCAACACCGCCGAGGTCGACGCCGAACCGACGCGGGACGACGGGCGGATCACGCCCGGCCAGTCGGTCAACTTCGTCGGCGTGTTCGACGGCCTCACCGAGGAGGACTACCGCGAGCGGGTGGACGAGTTCCAAGCGTTCGTCGAGCACAGTGAGAGGTGTTGATGATCATCGATGCTGACGCCCACGTGAACGAGGCGCTCCCCGACGTGGCCGAGCACCTCGACACCGAGTACCGGGAGCGGGCACCGTTCGTGATCAAGGACACCAAGGGGCTCACCCGCATCCTGATGGAGGGCCGGCTCTATCCCGAGCCCCGGCTCCGGCAGGCGCACAGCAAGCGGGTCGAGGGCAAGGACCTCGGCGGCGTCCAGGCCGGGGCGAGCGACGCGCTCGCCCGGCTCGGCGACCTCGACACGGAGGGCATCGACGTGCAGGTCGTCTACGGCAGCCTCGCCCTGTCGGTGACGACGATCGCCGACACCGGCTTCGCCATCGCGCTGGCGCGGGCGCTGAACGACTACTACGCCGCGTTCGGCGCGGCCGCGCCGTCGCGGCTGCGGGGCATGGCCGTCGTGCCGTTGCAGGACGTCGACGCCGCCGTCACCGAACTGCGCCGAGCGGTCGAGGAGTGCGGGCTGCTCGGCGCCACCGTCCCGCCCAACGTCGGTGGCCGGAACCTCGATCGCCCGGAGTTCGCCCCCCTGTGGGCCGAGGCCCAACGGCTCGACGTGCCGGTGTCCGTGCACTGGGGCAACGGCGCGTACGTGCCGGCCGCCGGGAACGAACGCTTCGACACCCACTTCATGTCCCACGCCACCGGGCACCCGTTCGAGCAGATGATCGCCATGGCGTCGGTGGTCTGCGGCGGGTTGCTGGAGCGGTTCCCGACGCTGCGGTTCGGGTTCCTCGAGGCCGGGTGCGGGTGGGTGCCCTACTGGGTCGAACGGCTCGAGGAGCACTACGAGCGCCGCTCGGGCGAGATGACGGCGATGCGCCGGTCACCGCGCGAGTACCTCGGCGAGGGGCGCTGCTTCGTCACCGCCGAGCCCGACGAGGCGCTGCTCCCCCTCGCCGTCGAGACGCTCGGCCCGGACGCGCTGCTCTTCGCGTCCGACTACCCGCACACCGACAGCAAGTTCCCGTACGCGGTGAAGTCGCTCCGCGAGCGCGATGACATCGACGAATCGGTGAAGGCGAAGGTCCTCGGCGACAACGCCCAGCGCTACTACGGCCCCCGCCTCCTCGCCTGACCCCTGCATCCCGGTCTGTGTCACCGCATCGGTCGTCGACCGCGGATGCGGTGACGCAGAACGACTACGTGAGGCGGGAGGCGAGCCAGTCGGCGATCATCGACTCGAGCGGCTCGGCGTCGGGGTGCTCGAACTGGCGGGTGGAGAACATCGTCGTGCCGAAGCCGAGGCCCTTGAACACCTCCAGCCGGCTGCCGCGCTCGCTCCCGGCGAGGTAGGCGTCGGTCGCCGCCTGGAGGCCGTCCCGGTCCTCGCTCGACACCAGGGCGAAGACGGGGACGTTCGGCGGGCGGACGGTGCCTCGCGGTGACAGCAACACGAGCGCCTGCACCCCTGCACCGATCCCAGCTAGCGCAGCCGCGGCGGTGTCTTGCTCGGCGACGACGGCCACGGCGGACGCCTCCTCGACAGCAGCGGCGACGTCGAGGGCGACGGCGCGCCGCTGCCCCGGCGCCATCCGGGCGTAGGGCAGCTCACCCCGACTCGTGCCCCGCCCGCGGATGTCGATCCGCAACGACGCCACCCCGCGGTCGGCCAGCGCGCCGGCGAGGGTGGTGAAGGCGTCGCGCTCGTGGACGGAGCCCGGCACGAGCAGGGCGACGGGGGCCACCGGGTCGCTGGGCGGGCGACGCAGTAGCCCGGCGAGCGGCCAGCCGTCGCTCGCCGCGAAGCGGACCTCCACGTCACTCACGGCTCGAGCACCTCGGCGAGCCAGCTCACGATCGCCGGTTCGAGCCGGCGGTCGACGTCGAAGAGCTGGTACGCGATCGCTCCCCCGGGGTACTCGAGGTACCGGGCGCGGCGTCGTGTCGACGCCTCGTACAGCGCCCGCATCGCCGCCGTCGTGATCGTGTGATCGGTGCTCGTCACGTACATCACGTCGACGTCGCCGTGGGCGAGATACTCGCCCTCCGACTCGCTCGCCGGGCGATAGCCGGTGAGCAGTACAAGGGCGCGGACCCGCGGGTCGTGCTGGGCGGCCCGCACGGCGTGCTCGGCGCCGTGGATCGCGCCCACCGCGGCGAGTCGCGACGGATCGACCCCGGGGCACTGGGCGAGGTGCTCGAACGCCGCCGCCGCGTCGCGCCAGCCGGCCGCCCGCTCGTCGCCGCTCAATGTCTGATACGTGCCGCGGTTGGTGCTCTGGCCGCGTCCCCGCCAGTCGACGTTGAGCACGGCGAACCCCCGCTCGGCGAGCAGCCGCTCGAGCCGGGCGAACACGGCCCGGTCGGACCGGCCGGTGTGCATCAGCACCACGCCAGCTGCTCCGGCGCCGGTTGGGAGCCAGCGGGTGGCGTGCAGCTCCCACCCATCCTCCGAGGTGAGCACGACCTCATCCGGTTGCGGGACCGCGGTCAGCCGGGTCCGCAGCCACGTCGCCGCCGGCGCCCACGCGTCGGCGAGCGGGCCGACGATGACCTCCGATGCGCCGTGCTCGGACGCGAGGTAGGCGTCGACGGCTCCGCGTAGGCCCGCGCGGTCAGCCGGGTCGGCGACGGCGAGGACCGGGAGCTCGGGCCACTCGCGGATGAGGTCGAGCGTTGTGTCGGCGAGCGGCACCGCGACGAGCACCAGCGCCGAGACGTGGCCCGCCGAGGCCGCGGCCTGCACTGCCTGTTCGCCGTCGACGCCGACCGCGACGAGCCCGACCGGCTCACGTTCGTCCGACGTCGGCGGGACGCGGCGGCAGCGCAGCCCGGCCGCGGCGAGCGCGGGTTCGAGCGCGTCATCGACCGGATCGCCGGCGGCCAGGATCACGGACACCACAATTCGGTATACTCTAATTCGGGTGTACAGCCTGGTCGTTCGCAACGGCACGCTCGTCGACGGCACCGGACTGGCGCCGTACCGGGCCGACGTCGGCGTCCGGGGCGACCGCATCGCCACGATCGGACGCATCGGCGAGCGGGGCGCGAAGGAGATCGACGCCGAGGGTCACGTCGTCACCCCGGGATTCATCGACGCCCACACCCACCTCGACGCCCAGCTCTTCTGGGACCCGCTGGCGACGTCGTCGTGCTGGCACGGGGTCACGACGGCGGTCGTCGGCAACTGTGGCTTCACCCTCGCTCCGTCCAAGGACGGCGAGCGCGAACTGGTGCTCCGCAACCTCGAGCGGGCCGAGGACATCCCGGCCGAGTCGATGGCGGCCGGCGTGCCGTGGGGGTGGGAGCGGTTCGCCGAGTTCCTCGACGCCCTCGATGACCTGCCGAAGGCGGTGAACGTCGCGGCGTACCTGGGCCACTCGGCGCTGCGAACGTGGGCGATGGGCGAGCGGGCCTTCGACGAGCCGGCGTCCGAGGACGACCTGAAGCTGATGGCCGGCGAGCTGGTCGACGCGATCGAGGTCGGTGCGGTGGGCTTCAGCACGTCGCGCAGCGGCAACCACCGGACGTCGGACGACCGCCCAGTCGCCTCGCGGGTCGCGACATGGGACGAGGTCGTCGCCCTCGTCGGCGAACTGGAACGGGCGGGAGGCGGGATCTTCCAGCTCGCCAACGAGTCGGCGATGGCGTCCCCCGACGCCGACGCGCGCGCCGAGAGCATGGGCCGCCTGCGCGAGCTCGCCGTGTCGACCGGCGTGCCGACGACGTTCGGCGTGACGACGTTCGGTGACCCGCGCCGTTGGCGCGAACTGCTCGAGCTGATCGACGACACGGCGGCCGCGGGTGGGCGCATGTTCGGCCAGAGCAGTGGTCGCGAGTCCGGCGTGCTCTACTCGTTCCAGACGTGGCTGCCGTACGACGAGATGCCGGTGTGGCGCGACCTCCGCAAGCAGCCCCTCGACGAGCAGCTGCGCGCGCTGCGCGACCCCGCCGCTCGTCGGCAGCTCGTCGACGCGGCGCGTGACGGCACCTACTCGTTGGGCGGTGGCCCGCAGCGGCCGGTCGACTACGACCGCATCTTCGCCGTCGAGCAGATGGTCCGCCCCAACCCGTCGATCGCCGACCTCGCCGCGACCCGGGGCGTCGAACCGGTCGAGGTGGTCATCGACCTCGCCGCCGAGCGCGAGCTCGCCCAGTTCTTCGCCTTCGTCACCGGCAACGCCGACCCGACCGACGTGCGGACGATCCTGCAGCACCCGCGGACGGTGATGACGTTCTCCGACTCCGGCGCCCACGTCAGCCAGCTGATCAACGCCTCGTTGCCGACCCACCTGCTCGCCTACTGGACCCGCGAGCAGGAGCTGTTCACGATCGAGCGGGCGGTGCAGATGCTGACCCTCGTGCCGGCGACGGCATGGGGCTTCCCTGACCGCGGGCTCCTGCGGGAGGGCTTCGTCGCCGACCTCAACGTGTTCGACCCGGCCCGGGTCGCCCCCGATCTCCCGTCTGTCGCCACCGACTTCCCGGGCGGCGCCAAGCGGCTCGTGCAGACGGCCACCGGGTTCCTGGCGACGGTCGTCTCCGGCGATGTCGTGCTGCGGAGCGGCGAGCACACCGGCGCTTACCCGGGCGTGCTCATCCGGCGCCGATCGCTACCGTCGTGACGTGCGCCGTGGTGACCGACCCGCCCGGGTCGACGACGTCCACGAGATCGCGTTGGCGATGCCCCACGTCACGGTGTACCCGGGCAGCCAGGAGAACCCGGTGTACCAAGTGGGCGGCAAGTCGTTCGTGTTCTTCCGCAACCCCCGCCCGGATGCCGTCGACCCCGACACCGGCGAGCGCTACGACGACGTGATCGTGATCTGGGTCGAGTCGGAGGACGAGAAGACCGCGCTCGTCCAGGATCCCGGCACGCCGTTCTTCACCACCGCCCACTTCAACGGCCACCTGTCGGTGCTGGTGCGGGCAAGCCGGCTGGGCGAGATCACGCGGCAGGAGCTGGCCGAGGTGATCCAGGACGCCTGGCTCTGTCGCGCGTCCAGGCGGCGGGCGGCCGACTGGCTCGCCGCTCAGCGGTGACTGCCCTCCTTCCCGGTCTGTGTCACCGACAGCGCGGTCGAACGCGGATGCGGTGACACAGATGCGGAGTTCAGGCCGCGGGCACCTCGACGGTGGCGGCCACGATCGAGCCGGACGCCGGCGCCCCCTCCGCGACCATCGTCGACCGCTCGTCGTAGAGGCACACGAACAACGTCCGCCCGTCGGCGCCGCCGAGCGCACAGGCGAACGCACCGCTGGGCGCCGTCGACAACTCGTCGGTGATCGTGCCGCGCTCCCGAACCCGGACCACCCGGCGGCCGATCGGATCAGCGGCCCAGACTGCGCCCTCGGCATCGAGCGCGATGCCGTCCGGGAAGAAGCCGTCGATCTCGGCGAACGGGCGCCGGTCCTCGAGCCGGCCATCGGCGCCGACGGCGAACGATGTCAACCGGTTGGCCGTGGTCTCGGCGACGATCATCGTCGCTCCGTCCGGGGAGATCACGCAGCCGTTCGGGAACTGCAGGTCGTCGGCGACGGTCGACACTGATCCGTCGGTGTCGACGAGCACCAGCGACGCCGGCGCCGGGGGCCCGCCGCCCAGCAGGTCGTAGCCGAAGTGCCCGACATACGCCCGTCCGACCGCGTCGACCACCAGGTCGTTGGCGCGACCGACGGTGTGCGCGGTGAGGTCGGCGACCTGGACCAGCCCCTGCGCGTCGAGTCGGAGGAGTGCCCGCTCGGCGGCCGAGACGACGAGCAGACGGCCGGCGGCGTCCCATCCGATCCCGCCCGGCTGGCCGGGGACGATGGCCACGTCACGCACGTCACCGGACGGTGACCACGCCCGCACCCGCTCGGCTCTTTTCTCGGCGAAGTACAGCTCACCGTCGTGCCAGCGGGCGCTTTCCGGGAACGCGAGCCCGGCCACGATCTCGCGCAGCCCTTCCACGGCGACGAGAATAGAGTATACTCAGTCCCGACGAGGGGGACTCCGGAAGGGGGAGACATGCGTGTCGGTTCCTGGAGACGTATTGGCATCGCGCTGGTCGCGGGAGGCCTGGCCGTCGGGGCCACCGCGTGCGGTGACGACGACGACGGCGGGGGCGCGGCGACGACCGCGGCCGGCGCGGCGACGACGGCCGCCGCACCCGCGACGACGGCGGCGGCGGCCACGAC
>JBKOUV010000039.1:0-11739 GCA_046723555.1 Actinomycetota bacterium
GCTGCGGGCGGTCCGTTCTCTACCGCGCTCCGGAGCCGACCCGTGCGGGCCGGGTGCTCGTCGTAACGGCCGGCACCGCCGATGGTCCGGTGGCCGACGAGTGCCTCCTCACCCTGAGCGCCTACGGGTTCGACGCCGGGCGCATCGACGACGTCGGGGTCGCCGGGCTGCACCGGCTGCTCGCCCACCTCGACCTGGTGACTCGCGCCGACGCCGTGGTCGTCATCGCCGGGATGGAGGGCGCCCTCGCCAGCGTCGTCGGCGGGCTCACCGGCGCGCCCGTGATCGCCGTGCCGACGAGTGTCGGCTACGGCGCGTCGCTCGACGGCGTCACCGCCCTGCTGGCGATGCACGCCTCCTGCGCGGCCGGCGTCAGCGTGGTCGGGATCGACAACGGGTACGGCGCGGCGTGCGCCGTAGCCCGCATGTTGTCGTGACGGAAGGCCGCGTCGCCTATGTCAACGGCGCCGCGGGTGTCGCCGGCGACATGCTGCTGGCGGCGCTCGTCGACGCCGGCGCTGAGGTGGCAAGCGTCGAGGAGATCCTCGCTGGGCTCGGCCTCGGAGGACATCGCTTGACGTTCGAGCGCACCCAGCGCGGTGGCATCGCCGCCACCCGGGCCATCGTCCGCTCGGAGGGCGAGCACGAGCACCGGCCGGTGTCCGAGATCCATGCCCTGCTCGCCCGGGCCGAGATCCCGACGGTGGTGCGGGACAACGCCACGCGCGTCTTCGATGTGCTCGCCGAGGCGGAGGGCGCGGTCCATGGCGTTCCGGCGACCGACGTCGAGCTACACGAGGTCGGTGCGGTCGACGCCATCGTCGACGTCGTCGGCGTCTGCGCCGCGCTCCACGTGCTGGCCGTCCACCGCATCGTCTCGTCACCACTGGCGATGGGCCACGGCACGATCAGCGCGGCTCACGGTGAGCTCCCCAACCCGCCACCGGCCGTCGCCCGCCTGCTGGCCGGCCGGCGGGTCCCGATCGTCGGCGTCGACACCGCGATGGAGCTCACCACACCGACTGGGGTGGCGATCCTGGTCGCCCTCGCCGACGCCTTCGGCGCGCTCCCCGCGATGACCGTCGACGCTGTCGGCTACGGGGCGGGACGGGCCGATCCACCCGGCCGGCCGAACGTGGTCCAGGTGCTCGTCGGGACTCCGGCGGCGACTGCCTCCGTGACCCCCCGCCCGGGACGTACCGCCGTCGCCCTGGAGGTGAACGTCGACGACGTCACCGGCGAGGTGCTCGCCCACACCATCGCCGCCCTCTTGGCCGGTGGCGCCTACGACGCGTGGGCCACCCCGATCGTGATGAAGAAGGGCCGGCCGGCGCACACCGTGGCTGCGCTCGCCGATCCGGCCGACCTCGACCGCCTCGCCGCGGTGCTGCTGGCCGAGACCGGCAGCCTCGGCCTGCGGGCGACGACGGTCGAACGGTGGCCACAGCAACGACGCGACTGCACCGTCGAGATCGAGGGACAGCCGATCCGGGTCAAGGTCGCCGACGGGCGCGCCAAACCGGAGCACGACGATGCCGTCGCTGCCGCGGCCGCCCTCGGCCGGCCGCTCCGCGACGTGCTGCGAGAGGCCGAAACTCGGGCGCTCGCGCACGGGTCCGAGCCGTAGCGTCGCCTGCTCGTGGGCGCGATCCAGGTCAGCCAGTTGGGCTGGCGACTCCCTGGCGGGCGGGACCTCCTGCGTGACGTCAGCTTCACCGTCGGCGACGGCGAGCGGGCGGCGCTGGTGGGTGCCAACGGCGTCGGGAAGTCGACGCTCCTTCGGCTGATCGCGAAGGAGCTGTCCCCGACGACGGGCACGGTGACCGTCGACGGCCGCGTCGGGATGATGCGGCAGTTGGTCGGTCGGGGTGCGGGGATGGACGGGTCGCCGACGACGCCGACGACGGTGCGGGAGCTGCTCGTGTCGGTCGCCTCGCCCGAGCTGCAGGCCGCCGCGATCCGTCTCGCCGCCGCCGAGCAGCGGGCCATGGCTGACCCGATCCGCTACGCCACCGCCCTCGCCGACTGGGGCGACCACGGCGGCTACCGCGCCGAGGTGCGCTGGGACGAGTGCGTGTCGAGGGCGGTGGGGCTCGGGCTCAGCGAGGTCGCCGACCGGCCGCTGTCCACGTTCTCGGGCGGCGAGCAGAAGCGGATTGCCCTCGAGGTCCTGCTGCGCGGCGAGGACGACGTGCTGCTCCTCGACGAGCCCGACAACTTCCTCGACGTCGAGGCGAAGCGGTGGCTCGAAGCCGAGCTGGCGTCGACGTCGAAAACGGTCCTGTACGTGAGCCACGACCGCGAGTTGCTCGCCGCCACCGCGACCAAGGTCGTCACGGTCGAGGCCGACGGGGCCTGGACGCACGGCGGCGGGTTCGCCGGCTACGCCGAGGCGCGCCGCCGCCATCTCGACAAGCTGGCCCACGACCACTCCCTGTACGTGAACGAGCGCCGCCGGTTGGAAGCGCTGGTTGTCGAGATGCGGCGCCGAGCCCGGATCTCGGACACCTTCGCCCCGAAGCTCAAGGCCGCCGAGAGCCGGTTGCGGCAGTTCATCGAGCGCACCGAGCAGCCGACGACGGTGCGCGAACAGCGCATCGACATGCGTCTCGGTGGGGCGCGGACTGGCAAGCGGGCGATCATGGTCGAGCAGCTCGAGCTCGACGGGCTCACCGACCCCTTCGACCTCGAGGTGTGGTTCGGCGAGCGGGTCGGCGTGCTCGGCCCCAACGGCGTGGGCAAGAGCCACTTCCTTCGCCTGCTGTCCGGCGACGACTCCGTCGCGCACCAGGGCAAGCTGCGACTCGGCGCCGGCGTGTTCCCCGGCCTCTTCCACCAGACCCACGACCACCCGGAGTGGACCGGCCGCACGCTGCTCGACATCCTTCACGACCACGACGTCGTGCGGGGGCCGGCGATGTCGATGCTGCGGCGCTACGAGCTCAACGGATGCGCCGGGCAGCCGTTCGACACGCTGTCGGGTGGGCAGCAGGCCCGCTTCCAGATCCTCCTGCTCGAGCGCTCGGGCGCCACCCTGCTGCTGCTCGACGAGCCGACGGACAACCTCGACCTGGTGTCGGCGGAAGCGCTCGAGGCCGGGCTGGCGCAGTTCACCGGCACCGTGGTGAGCACCACCCACGACCGGTGGTTCCTCCGGGGCTTCGACCGCTTCGTCGTGTTCGGGGCCGACTGCTCGGTCACCGACCATCTCGACGTCCCGGCCAACTGGCGGTGACGTATTTTGGCAACTGTTGTCAGAAGACGACACTTTCTGTCGCTCGGTGGCAAGAGTTGACGGAAGGGCGGCGCGACTACGCCACCTGGTTCACGAGCTCCTGGAGGTCGTCGATCGAGATCTCGCCCGAACCGCGGGCGGAGACGTTGCCGTCGGCGTCGACGAGCGTGAACCCGGGGAACCCAGTCACCCCGTAGGCGGTTCCGGCTGTGAAGTCGACATCATCGGCGAGGACCGGCCACTCCCACCCCTTGTCCTCCAGCCACTGGCCGGGCGGGAAGTTCGGACGGTCGGGGCTCACCGCCGTGCTCACGCCGAAGATCTGCAGGTCGGGCGGGATCGCCCCGCTGTCCCGCCATTCCAGCAGCACCGGGACCTCGGCGTTGCAGTGCGGGCACCAGTGGGCGAGGAAGACGATCATCATCGGCCCGCCGGTGCCCGGGACGATGTCCGTCGGCTGCCCGGCGTAGTCGGTCCCGTGCAGTGCCGGCGCCTTCATCCCCACGGCCGCATCGTCGTTCGGGTCCTCGAGCGGAGGGAGCGGCTCACCGTCGACCGTGACGGATGCGGCCAGCGGGTCGATCGTCCCGCCGGAGGGCGTACTGCCGGCGCTGCTCGGCGCCGTCGCACCCGGGGCGGGGACGGTCGATGCTGAGTCGCCGTCGTCCCCGTCACCCCTGGTCACGAGCACCGCGACGAGCGCGACCACGCCGGCGACGACGATGACGATGGCCAGGACGAGGGGGGTGCGGGAACGGTTCACCGAGCCTCCTGACGGGTTGGCGGGACGACGAGGACCAGGATGGCGAGAAAGCCGCACAGCGCCATGAACGCGAGCGTCACGAAGCCGAGCTCGCGGAACCACGGCACGGTGCACGGCGCGCTTAGGGCGCACACCCCGCCACCCTCGAGCGAGGGAAACCACTCCACGAGATAGTGGTAAGTGGAGATCAGCACCCCAACCGCGGCCAACGGGCCCACATACCACCGGACCGAACGGTCGCCCCGCACCGCGGCGACGAGGAGGATCAACGACAGCGGGTACATCGCGATCCGCTGGTACCAGCACAGCTGGCAGGGGACGAAGTTGGCGACCTCAGAGAAGTAGAGGCTGCCGGCCGTCGCGGTCGCGGCGATGAGGAACGCGATCCACAGGGCGGCGTCGTCGATGGCGTCGGCGATCTGGGCGGCGGTCGCGGATCGGCGCCTCAGCGCGCGGACGACGAGGACGGCGACCGCTCCGCCGATCGCACCCAGCGCCAGCAGCGAAGAGAACAGCTCGACCGCCTCGACGTCCACCACCGCAGTATTGACGCGACGTCCCGTCGCTCGAGATCAGCGTGGCCAGACGACGGAACAAGGCGGGCAGTAGCGTTCCCCGCCGCGATGAGTGGAACGGTGCAGGAGCTGCGGCGGACCCGCCGGGTGCGCCGGCTCGGCGACCTGGAGTGGTTCGAGATCGCCTACCGCGTCTACCTCGCCGCCCTGGTCGGTGGGGGCCTCGTGCTCTGGGCCAGCGACCAGGTCTCGGACGTCCCGGCGACCGCGGCGCAGCTTGGCGACCTCAACGACCGCGGCCCCGCCATCCTCGGCCTCGCCGCCGCCGCGGCGGTCGCGGTCGGACTGCGCAGCGGCAGCGACGGCGGGCCGATCTCGGTCGAGGCGGCCGACGTGCGCCACCTCCTCCTCGCACCGGTCCCCCGACAGTCGGTCCTCGCCCGTCCGGTGGCGCAGCGCCTGCGCGCCGTCGCTTTCGGCGGCGCGGTGATCGCCGCGATCGGCGGGGTGCTGGCCGCCCGCCGCCTGCCCGGATCGATGGAAGCGTGGGCCGCGAGCGGGGCGGGGTTCGGCGCGGCAGTGGGCGGCGCATTCGTCGCCGTCGCCGTGCTCACCCACGTCACCCGACTCCCGCGCTGGGCCGCCACCGCCCTGGCCATCGCCGTGCTCGCCGCCCAAGCCGGCGCGGCAGCCGGCTGGTGGCCCGGGCCGGCCGACACGATCGGCAGCTTTGCCCTGTGGGGAATGCGCCAGCATCCAATCGATCTCGTCGGCATCGCCGTCGTGGCGGCGGCCGCGGTGGTGGCTGTCGAGGTCGCCGGACGGCTGCGCACCGAACCGCTCGTTCGGCGGGCTGACCTCGTCGCCCAACTCCACTTCGCCGTGACGATGCAGGACCTCCGCACCGTCATGCTCCTGCGCCGCCAGTTGCGGGGCGAACGACCGCGGGCGGAGCCGTGGGTGCACCTAACGCCGCGGGGAGGGCACCGCGCGGGGAGCGCGATCTGGCGGCGAGGATGGCACGGTCTGCTGCGCTACCCGCTGGCCCGGCTTACGCGCATGGCGGCACTCGCCGTGGCGGCCGGGCTCAGCGCATTTGCCGTGCTCCGCGGCACCACGCCGGCGGTGGTCGGAGTCGGGTTCGCGCTCTACCTCCTCGGCCTCGACGCCGTCGAGCCCCTCGCCCAGGAGATCGACCACCCCGACCACACCGACGGCTTCCCGTATGACCGGGGATGGGTGCTCGCCCGCCACATCGTCCCCCCGGCGATCGGTTTGATCCCCTTCGCCGCGCTCGGCGCGGCCGTCGTCGTGATCGCCCGGCCCGAGGACTGGGGCGGCGCGCTCGCCCTCGCCGTCCCGGTCACGCTGGTCGGTGCCGGCGGCGCGGTCGTGAGCATCGTCCGCGACGCGCCAGATCCCCTCGCGCCGGCGACGCCAACCTCGGCGGCCGTGCCGCCCGAGTTCGCCGGCTTCACCAACACGATGCGGCTGCTGTGGCCGATCGCCCTGAGCACCGTGGCCTCGCTGCCGATCGTCGCGATGCGGGAGGAGCCGACCGGCGGCACCGCGGGCCGGTCGATCGTCGCGATGCTGCTCATCGTGGCCGCGGTCGTGTGGTGGGTCCGCCGGCGCGACGACCTGAAGGCCTGGTGGCGGGGCTTCCTCGACGCCGGCCGCCAGGCGACCGGAGCGTCGCGATGAGCGAGCGAGTCCTCGAGCGAGCGAATCAGCGTTACGGCGCCGAAGGCTCGCTGGTGCACCAGAATCGGATGGCAGATGATCTGCCCAACGGTGGGATGGTGCACCAGTGAGCGCGTCGGCGCTCATCGCCGCCGACCTGGTGAAGTCCTACGGCGATGCTCCCGCGCTCGGTCCGGTCGACCTCACCGTCGCGGCCAACGAGCGGGTGGTGTTGATCGGGCACAACGGCAGTGGCAAGACCACCCTCCTGCGGCTGGCCGCCGGTCTGCTCGACCCGACGGCCGGGACGGTCATGCTCTGCGGTCACAAGGTCGGCTCGATCGAGGCGCGAGCCGCCGTCTCCTACCTCGGCGACCAGCCGGTGTTCTACGACGACCTCAGCGTGCGGGAGCACCTCGAGTACGTCGCCCGGCTCCACGGCAACGACGACTGGGAGCTGCAAGCCGATGACCTCTTGAAGCGGCTCGGGATCACCGAGCGGGCGGACGAGCTGCCGACGACGTTCAGTCGGGGGCTGCGGCAGAAGGCGGCGATCGCCCTCGCCTTCGTCCGACCGTTCCAGCTGCTGCTCGTCGACGAGCCGTTCGTCGGTCTCGACCAGGGGGGCCGCGAGGCGTTGCTGGAGCTGCTCGGCGAGGCGCACGCCGCCGGCGCGGCGCTGGTCGTCGCCACCCACGAGCTGCAGACCCTCGCCGCGGCGCAGCGGGTCGTGGCCCTCCGCGACGGGGCGATCGTCTTCGACGGACCACCGTCCGCGGCCGACTCCGACTCGCTCGTGCGGTGAGCGCGCCAACCGTCGATCCACACCCGAGGGATTAGGGTTTCGGCCATGTACGAGTTCGACTCAGTCAGTGTCTCGAGCTACGAAGCTGCCTCGCTCGCCGGCAAGCTCTCCGACAAGTCCCGCGACGGTTGGGACGTCGTCGCGATCGTCCCGGCCGGCAGCGAGATCACGGCGTTCCTGCGGCGCGAGAGCGCGGACAAGTCGACCTCGGCCGCCGACAGCATGGGGTACGCCGCGGCGACTGGCGCCGGGCCGGCGGCCGCCAGCGAGCCCGCGGGTTGGGGCTCTGCTCCCGAGTCGAGCACAACACCGGCCACGTCGGTCGGCAGCGCGACGACGTCCACCGCCGCGACGCAGGTGGCCTCGAGCCCACCGTCGACGCCGACGACGCCGGCCGTGCCGCCGGGCTGGTACACCGACCCGGCCGGGCGGTACGAGCTGCGCTACTGGGACGGCTCGGCTTGGACCGAGCATGTGTCGCGCGCCGGCCAGCAGTACCGGGATCCGCCCGTTCCCTGATCCCCCTTGACGCCGGCTCCCGGCCGGCGCCCCGACCGCAGCGATAGCGTCAGCCGGCGATGCGCGTCACGTCGCTCGGCCACGCCGGCATGCTGATCGACTCGCCTCGCGGGTCGATCGTGTGCGACCCGTGGTTCATCCCGGCGTTCTTCGGCTCGTGGTTCCCGTTCCCCCGCAACGACCAGCTGCCCGCTGAGCTCACCGCGCGCATCGAAGCCGCCGACTACCTGTACGTCTCCCACCTCCACGGCGACCACCTCGACGAGCCGTGGCTGCGCGAGCACCTGCGGCGGGACGTCGGCGTGCTCCTCCCGGGCTACCCGACGCGCGAGCTCGAGCGGCGCCTGCGCGGACTCGGGTTCACCAACCTGATCCGCACCGTCGACGGCGAGGAGCTCGATCTCGGCGGGCTCACCGTCGCGATCCACGTCGAGACGAGCATCACCGACGGACCGGGCGGCGACTCGGCGCTCGTCGTCAGCGACGGCGACGCGCGCATCGTCGATCAGAACGACTGCCGCACGACCGACCTCGACGCGCTGCGCGCCCACGGTCCCGTCGACCTGCACTGGCTGCAGTACAGCGGGGCGATCTGGTACCCGATGGTGTACGACCTGCCACCGGGCGAGCTCCGCCCGCTGGTCGATGCCAAGGTCGACAGCCAGTTCGCCCGGGCGATGCGATACGTCGAGGCGGTGCGAGCGACCGCCGTCGTCCCCAGCGCCGGCCCCCCGTGCTTCCTCGATCCCGAGCTCTTCCACCTCAACGTCATCGACGACGAGGCAGGTTCACCGTCCATCTTCCGCGACCAGCGGGCGTTCCTCGATCGGCTGGCCCACTCCGGCCATCGTGGTCTACTGGCCATCCCCGGGACGGCGATCGACGTGTCGGCGGGGGGCATCGACGTGCGGCATCCACTCCCCGACGAGCAGGTCGAGTCGATCTTCACGGCGAAGGGCGCGTACCTCCGCGCCTACCAGTCCGACTGGACGCCGTGGCTCGACAAGCTCAAGGGCGGGTGGCCGAGCGACGCCAGTCCTGATCTCGTCGCCACCCTCAAGGAGTGGTGGGAGCCCCTGCTGGCGATCGCCCCGACGGTGCGTGAGGCGGTCGGGGCGGCGTGCCTGCTGCGCACGGGCGACACCGCCGTGCTCATCGACTTCCCCGCCGGCGAGGTGCGCAGGTACGACGGCGAGGACCACCGCTTCCGGTTCGACATCCCGCGGCCGCTCGTCGAGGCGGTGGTCGCCGAGCGGGCCGTCGACTGGAGCAACTCGCTGTTCCTGTCGTGCCGGTTCCGGGCCTGGCGGGACGGCGAGTTCAACGAGTGGGTGTACAACTTCTTCAAGTCGCTCTCCTCCGAGCGGATGCGGCGCACCGAGGCCGAGGCCGTGCGCCGGCTGCACCCACCGACCCATCCCGAGCCCGACATCGAGCTCGGCGACTGGATCGTGCAGCGACGCTGCCCCCACCGCAACGCCGATCTGTCGGTGTTCGCCGAGATCGAGGGCACGACCCTCACGTGCACGCTGCACGGGTGGCGGTTCGACCTGGAGACCGGCCAGTGCCTCACCGCCGCCGACCACCCGCTGCGGGTCCGGCGTCGGGACGAAGCTCCCGGTTCGTTCAGGTGACGACGGGCTTCTGGTGGACCCAGACGGGCATGCCCATCGGCATGATCCCGCTGTCCCAGATGAAGTCCATCGCCTCCACCGTGACCCGCACGCAGCCGTGGGACGCGGGGTAGTTCGGGACGCTGTTCGAGCCGTGGACGGCGACCCCGCCGACGAAGTACTTCGGCCGGTAGAGCTGGCCCAGGTCACCTTCCCACCAGCCCTCGGCCTTCTCGCGGTAGAAGGAGTGCAGGCCGTCGGGCGTCAGCGCCACGTCGTGAATCATCTCGCCGGGCGTGTTCTTGTCCGGCTCGGTGTACTCCTCGCCGTTGCCGGTCGAGGTGTTGAAGACCCACAGCACCTTGCCGTCGACGACGTCGAAGAGCAGCTGCCGGGTCTTGTCGACCTCGACCAGCGTGCCGGCATCGGCCCAGCCGCGGGCCCGCTCGGTCATGGACGACAGGTACGCCGCGGTCGCTTCGTCGACCTCGCCGGTGGACGGCAGCTGGAGGTACTTCTGGAACGCCATCACGGCTTGGCTCGTCGTGAGGCCGTAGGAGCCGTCGGCGCCGCTCAGCCAGAACCCGAGGTCGAGCAGGCGCTGCTGGACGCGCGCGGTCTCCGAGCCACTGCTCGTGCCGACGGCGGCGAGCGGCACGTCGAGCGGGGCGATCGGTACGACGTTGGCCGGCCGAGGCTGACGGCGGGGCTGCTGCCGCTCGTGCCGCGAGCGCGACGCCGCGCCGGGCGGATCCTTCCGCGGCTTCGCAGTCGTCGTCGGCGCCTTGGTGGTCGTCGGCGCCTCGGTCGTCGTCGGAGCCCGCGTGGTCGTCGGTGCGATCGTGGTCGTGGTCGTGGTCCTCGGGGCGGCGGTGGTAGCCGTCGTGGCCGCGGTCGCCCGTGGCTGCTGGGCGGCGTCGGCCTCGCCGGAGCCCCCGGTGGACGTCGTACACGCGGACATCGCCAGCAGGGCGCAGAAACCCGCCGACGAGATGAGTGCCGGAATTCCCGGCCGCCCGGCGCGGATCGACATCGTTCGCGCCACCACCATGGGCTCGGAGGCTACCAGCGGCCCTTCGCGGAGCCGCGTCACGTTCACACGTCGAGGCCGGAGATGGGCAGCTCGAACCAGATCGTCAAGCCGTGCTTCACCCCGTCCACCAGGGGTGTTGTCTCGTGGGGATGGGTGACGAGCGAGGGCCAGGCGAGCACCGCCCCCACCGGGACGTCCCGGTTGTCGACGCCCTGACGAGGAAACCGGAGGTCGGCACCCACGTATCCGTCGTCGAGCTTCACCGATGCCGAGACCTGGGCGATGTCATGGTGTCGGCGCAGCTCCTCCTGTTCACCGATGGCGTAACGGATGACGAAGGCGTCACGAAGCCCGTGGTAGTCGATCAGCGGCCAGACCTCGCGGAGCTGGGGCCAGATCCGAGAGCCGAGGTCGTCCTGGGTCGCCTGGTAGAGGCGCGGGCTGATGGTCGCGAGGGACACCTCCCGCCCGGGCACCGGGTCGTCCGGATCGGCGGCGAACCCGACGAGCTCGGCCGCGCGGACGATCGCCGCGCAGAACGGCGGCGTCCAGAACGGCACGACGAGGAGGTCCGGACCGAGGGCGGTGACTCCACTTCGGGCATCGGCGGCGTCCCGGTACCCGAGCACTCGATCCAGATCGTCCATGATCAGGATCGTTGCAGGTGGGCGCGTGGTGGTGCCGGCTCCGCGCCATCCCCCGCGTAGGCTCGCTGGTCATGCAGTGCCCATCGTGCGGAACCGACGTCCGGGCCGGACAAAAGTTCTGCATGGAGTGTGGCCAGTCGCTGCGCGGGGTTTCGGACGTGACCGGCGAGGTTCCGACGATCAGGTCGGACGTCCGATTCGCCGGCGACACCTCCGAACTCCCGCGCAGCCCGCAGGCCGGCGCGACGTCCGACGAGACCCGCGAGATGGCGTCGGTTCCGGCCCCTCCGAGCCGCTCGTGGACGGCCGCGGGACCCCCGGAGGCGGACACCAGCCCGACGGAGGTCCTGCCGACCGCCGCGCCACCTCCACCGCCGCCACCAGCGGTCACCGGGGAGTACGCCGCACCGCAGCAGCCACCGGCGTGGTACGCCCCCGAGGAGAAGCGGCGGCGCACCGGGTTCCGCCTGCGCCCCCTTCTCGTGCTCGCCGTCATCGCCGCGATCGCGGCGGTCGTCGGGGTGGTGTCGACGGTCATCGAGATCACCTCGCCGGTGACGCCGGCGCCGTTCGACGTGGGGATCTGGAAGGTCAACGACTTCGGCACGAACAACACCATCGCCGCGTTGCTTGCCGCCGGCACGATGGTCATCGGCGCGCTCGCGTGGTGCTTCGGCTACCGGTGGGGAGCCGGGCTGGCCGGTGGCGCGGGAGCGGCGCTCGCCGGCTGGGCGGCCCTGTTGATCGGACTGGCCGAGCTGCCGATCAGCACCGCCCAAGCCGGGGCCCAGCTGGCGCCGGCGGACATCACCCGCGACATCGGCTTCTGGGCCGTGGTCGCCGCGGGCGGCGTCGGTGGGTTGGTGCTCCTCGCGTCGTTCGCCCGGGCGGGGAACGATCGCCGGGCCGGGCTCGACCCGTGGGTC
>JBKOUV010000107.1:0-12983 GCA_046723555.1 Actinomycetota bacterium
CCGCAGTAGGGTCGCATAGTCGGCCATCGCAGCCTCCAAGGTCTTCAGCAACCAGGGACGCTACGACCGACGCAACGGGGGCGCCCTCCGGGCGCCCTCCGCGCGTCAGCGCTGCTCGGCGGTATGAGGCTCGCTCGTTACAGATAGCCGAGACGGTGGTTGGCGGTGCGGACCGCCGGGTGGTCGCCGACGACCCGATGGACGTTGATGCCGTAGGCAGCGAGCGTGTCGATGCGGGCGTCGAGCCCTCCGGCGAGGAGGTCGTTGTGGGCCAGCTCGAAGAGCGATCTGCTCCCGCGCGGGGTTCCGTCCACGGTCGGTGAACCTTCGAGTCGCCGAAATCCGGCGATGGACTGGACCAATCGCAGTGAGTCGCGGTCGTCGACGGGATCGGTGATCAGCGTCACCACGGCGCTGCTGGTCGGCATCGCATCCTCCGTGTGTCACTCGTCGGACGGGCGCCCCAGCCACCCGAGGCCGACTGTATGACGCGGGGCCGGCCGACCCGAGAGCTTGTCGGTGACGGGCGGACGAACTTTGCGTGACGGCCCGACGGCTGGCCGGCAAACGGTCGTCGATCACCCTCGGGCGGCGGTGACGGTCTTCGACTTCTGGGCGCACATTTTTCTCAAGGGTTGAGAACGATCGCGCCCAGAACGCTTGGCGGTCGTGCCGACCGTGGCCTTGCCGGTCGGTGCATCGCCACATTCGGGTGGGTTGCGCAACGACAATGGGCTCGATGCCGGGGGCCCAGCCGCACGAGGACGACCACCCGATGCCGGACACCGAGGAACTCGTGCCGTTCGCCGTCAAGACCTATCGCTACTTGCGACTGGCGATCGTCGTCGTGGTCTTGGCGGCCGTCGCGTCGGTGCTGATCGAGCGGTTCCACTCCGATTGCTGGCAGCAGTCGATCAGCGCCTACTACTACACGCCCGTCCACTCCGTCTTCGTCGGTGCACTCGTCGCGCTCGGGGTCAGCATGATCGCGATCAAGGGCAGTACCGACGTCGAGGACATGCTCCTGAACGTCGCCGGCGTCCTGGCGCCGATCGTTGCGTTCGTCCCGACGTCGCCGCCGTCCAACACGTGCGCCTCGACCCCGTTCCTCGGCGGCGACACGAAGGCGTTCATCGACAACAACGTGTTGGCGCTGGCGATCGGCAGCGGAGTCGCCATCGTCGCCGCATACGGTGTCGCCATCGTCGGTGGCCGAGCGCCGATCCGGAAGGTCACCGCCGCGTCGGTCGTCGGGTTGCTGCTCGGCGCGGCGCTACTCGCCGTGGGACTGATCTGGTACTTCGAATTTCGCCAGAGCTTCCTGCAGCACGCCCACGGCTGGACGGCGGGCGTGATGTTCTTCCTGATCGGCCTCGTCATCTTCATCAACGCCCGCGGAGCCCGTCGGGTCAGCCGCCGGCGCGGTACCGGCCGTGGCTACTGGGTCGTGTACACCGCGCTCCTCGGGATGATGGTCGCGTCGGCCGTCGGCGTGTTGATCGCCAAGCACGTCGACCGCGACTGGCGGCACCAGATCCTCCTCCTCGAACTGCTGGAACTGCTCGCGTTCGCCGTGTTCTGGGTGATGCAGACCGCCGAGCACTGGGCAGGCGGCGTGCCCACCGGGGACGAACGGGTGGCGCGCGCCGCCGCCGCGTGACGTCACCCGGTCGGATGACCGTCACTCCAGCTGGGCGAGGTCGCGGAGGGCGTAGCGGTTGTGATGGAACTCTTCCTCGAACACGGTGTAGAGGCATTCGTTCACGGGCGTGGTGCCGTTCTCGAGCACATCGACCTCGCGCGTCAGATCGGCGGCGGTCACGTTGTCGAGGTACTCGCGGAACCGCGCCGCCTGCCGCGCCCGCACGTCGAGCGCCTCGTCGAAGGTCGGGTTGGCATCGCGATCGAGGCCGGGCCAGTCGAAATCGGCGGAACCGCTGTTCGGCAGGCCGAGCGGATGGAACGTCGCGTCGCCGAGGATCGGCACGCTGAACCACTTGTCCATGGCCATCACGAGGTGGCGCAGCGTCTCGACGAACGACCACTCTCCGCCGACCGATTCATGCCGCTGCTCCTCGGTGAGCCGCCGGGCTCGCTCGATGGTCGACGCCCACTCGTGCTCGAGCGCGCGCCACGCCGCACTGAAGCCGTCCGGCTCGGTGGGACGCAGCATCGCCCGCAGCGGGTACCACGGGTCCCGCTCGTTGACGAACTCGGTGACGTCGACACCGTTGATCGTGACGCGGTCGACGAGGGCGTCGATGTCGACGTTCACGACCCACGCGTGGGTGATCGTCACATCGGTCAGGTTCACGTCACGAAACCGCGCCCCGCTCAGATCGACGCCCCAGAAGACGGCGCCACTGAGATCCCGGCCTGCGAACTCCTCTGCCATCGCACCTCCTGATTCGGGTGCCGCCCCGCTCGAGCTTCGCGGACACCGATGAGATTCGCCACTGGGCGCAGTCCGAGACGACGAACCAACCGACGGCTCACGCAAGGAGTGAACGCATGGGCACCCTCACGATCGCGACCTTCATGACGCTCGACGGGATCATGCAGGCACCCGGCGGGCCCGACGAGGACCGCGACGGCGGCTTCGAATACGGCGGCTGGAGCTTCCCCTACTTCAGCGACGACATGGGCGACGTGATCGGGAGCGCGTTCGCCAACGCCGAGTGCTTCCTGCTCGGCCGCCGGACGTACGAGATCTTCGCTGCCGCCTGGCCCAACTTTCCCGACAAGGACGATCCGGTGGCGTCGAAGCTGAACACGCTGTCGAAGTACGTGGTGTCGACGACGCTGGAGAACGCGGAGTGGGGGCCGACGACGGTCATCCGGGGCGACGTTGCGGCGGAGGTGGCCGAGCTCAAGCAGCGGCACGACGGTGAGATCCAGGTCCACGGCAGTGCCGGCCTGGTCCAGACGCTGCACCGCGAGGGCCTGATCGACGAGTACCGCCTGTTCATCGAGCCCGTCGTGTTGGGGACCGGCAAGCGGCTGTTCGAGCCCGGCGCCGCGCCGACCGCGCTGCAGCTCGTCGAGAGCCGGCCGATGGGCAAGGGCGCGGTGCTGGCGATCTACCAGCCCGCCGGCAAGCCGACCGTTGGCGAGTTCCAGATGGAGGAGGGCTACGGGTTGCCCGAGAGCTGAATCTGGGCGCGATCCGTCTCGTTTCGACTTCTGGGCGCAGATCGTCTCAACCGTTGCGAACGATCGCGCCCAGAACGCCTGCCTCAGTCGTCCGGTGCCTTGAGGGTCAGGTACGCCCACAGCAGGCCGACGATCACGACGATCAGGACGAGCCCGCGCACGACGAAGCCCACCGTGCCCAGGACGAACCGCAGCGCCACCCAGACGACGATCGCGGTGAGAACCCACCCGACGACGGACGCCAGGAACGAGCGGGATCGATCGGGGAGAGCCATCGCGGTACCTATCGATATCGAACCACAGCGCGGACCGTGACGATCAGCACGCCCCCATGTCGATCGGGCCCGGGATCCGTCCGTACGCTGCGCCGGATATGGCTGTCTACGACGTGGTGCTGCGGGGTGGCCGGGTGGTCGACCCGGAGAGCGGCATCGACGGGGTGCGCGACGTCGGGATCGAAGGCGCGCGCATCGCCGCCGTTTCGACCGAACCACTGGACGGCGACATCGTCGTCGACGTCAGCGGAACGGTTGTCGCCCCCGGGTTCATCGACCTGCACAGCCACGCCCAGACGCTCGCCGGCCGCCGCCTGCACGCGTGCGACGGGGTCACGACCGTGCTCGATCTCGAGGCCGGGCGGGCTCCGATCGACGCCGCCTACGCGCGCGACGCGCAGCTTGGATCCCCGGTGCACTACGGCTTCTCCGTCTCGTGGGCCGCGGCGCGGATGGAGGTGCTCGGTGACGTGTCGCCCGACGGCGGGATCGGGACGATCCTCGACCACCTGGCGGACCCCGAGTGGCAGCGGGCGGCCTCGGCCACCGAAGTGGCGGCGATCCTCGAGCGGCTCGCCGAGGGCATCGGCGACGGGGCGATCGGGATCGGCCTGCTCATGGGCTACGCCCCCGGTGTGGACCCGGTGGAGTACACGGAGATCGCGCGACTCGCCGCGTCGGCCGGCGTCCCGACGTTCACCCACAGCCGCGACCTCGCCGAGACCACTCCCTCGGTGCGCGTCGACGGGGCCGAGGAGCTGGTGGGGGCGGCGTCGGAGACCGGCGCCCACATGCACTACTGCCACATCAACAGCACGTCGATGCGCCACCTCGACCGGGTCCACCGGCTCGTCGAACGGTGCCGGGCCGGTGGGGCCACCGTGACCACCGAGGCCTACCCGTACGGCTCGGGCTCGACCGCGATCGGCGCGGCGTTCCTCAGTCCCGAGCGCCTGGCGGAACGCGGCATGGACTCGACCAGGCTGACCTACCTCCCGACCGGCGAGCGGGTGGCCGACGACGCGAGGCTGCTCGAACTGCGCGCCACCGACCCCGGTGGTCTCGTCATCTTCGACTACATGGACGACGACGACCCCGGCGACCACGCCATCCTGCGGCGGGCGCTCCAGTTCGACGGCGCGATCGTCGCCAGCGACGGGATGCCGCCCGTGTGGAGGGCTCCCGCCGTCGACCCCCTCGAGTGGCCGCTCCCACCGGCAGCCGTCACCCACCCGCGCACCGCCGGCTGCTTCTCGCGGGCGCTGCGTCTGTGGCGGGAGGAGGGAGTGGCGCTCGTCGAGGCCCTGCGCCGGTGCACGCTCCTCCCCGCGCAGGTGCTGGAGCGATGCGTGCCGGCGATGCGCGACAAGGGCCGCCTGCGCGCGGGCGCCGACGCCGACGTGGTCGTGTTCGACTACGACCGGATCAGTGACCAGGCGAGCTACGAAGAGAGCACGCGGCCGTCCACCGGGATCGTCCACGTCCTGGTCGATGGAGCCTTCGTGGTGCGCGACGGCGACCTGGTCCTCGACGCACTCCCCGGACGAGGGCTACGCGGCCTGCCCAGTTGACGACCTCCCGAACTGGATAATCGGACTTCGCTGGCGCCCACCGGACGTATCGTGCCGGCATGGGCTTCAGTGGTGGCAGCGCGGACGCCGAGACCTCGTTGAACCGCGCGATCGAACTGGGCGGTGGTAGCCCCAGTCGATGGGGTCGGGCGCATTGGCTCGGGCTCGGGCTGGCGCTGCTGCCACTCGTCGTCCTGGCTCTGCTCGCCTTGCTCGTTTGACGCCGCGGCGCCGCGGCGCCGGCGTGGTCAGCCGAGCGAGCGGAAGAACTGGCGGATGTCGCCGAGGAGCAGGTCCGGCGCATCGTGGGCCGCCCAGTGACTGCCCCGGTCGAACTCGTTCCAGGACACGATGTTGGTGTGGTCGCGCTCGGCGAGCTTGCGCACCGTCTTCATGTCCCAAGCGAAGCTCGCCTGCCCGACCGGCACCGTCGTCGGCTCGGTGGCCTGCTCGGCATGGTGGTTCTCGTAGTAGAAGCGAGCCGACGATGCCCCGGTGTTGGTGAACCAGTAGATCGAGGCATTGGTGAGGATCACGTCCGGGTCCTGGCCGGCGAGGAGCTGGACGATCCAGGCGAGTTGGCCGGCGGGTGAGTCGGCGAGGGCGTGGGCGATCGTCTGCGGCTGGGCGCGCTGGCCGCTGTCGTGGATCGCCCGGTCCATGAAGCCCTGCACGAAGCTGAGGTACTCGTAGTCGGCCGGCGAGAGGCCCTCGAGCTCCGCGGGGTCGCCGCTGGGGAACGAGAAGAGCTGGCTGACGTGGACGCCGATGACGTGCTCGGCGTCGACGCGGCCGAGGATCGGCGAGACGATCGCCCCGGCGTCGTTGCCATGGACGGCGTAGCGCGCATAGCCGAGCCGTTGCATCAGCTCGGCCCACGCGCGGGCGGTGCGGGTGGCGTCCCAGCCGCGCTCGTGGGTGGGGCCGGAGAACCCGAAGCCGGGAAGGTCGGGGATGACCACGTGGAAGGCGTCCGCCGGGTCGCCGCCGTGTGACCGCGGATCCGTCAGCTCGTCGATCAAGCCGACGTACTCGACGAACGTGTTGGGCCAGCCATGGGTGAGGATCAGCGGGGTGGCGTCCGGTTCGGGCGACTCCACGTGTACGAAGTGGATGTTCTGGCCGTCGATCGTCGTCGTGAACTGCGGGTAGGCGTTGAGCCTCGCCTCGACGGCCCGCCAGTCGAACTCGCCGCGCCAACGCTCGACGAGCTCGCGGACGTAGCCCCCCGGCACGCCGTACTGCCAGCCCGGCTGGACGATGCCGCCGACCGGCAGACCCTCGAGCTCTGCCGGCGGCAGCTCGTCGGCGAACCGAGTGCGGGCGAGCCGATCGAGCAGGTCGTCGAGATCGGCCTGCGGAACGTCGATGCGGAACGGCGAGATCTCGGCGCTGGTGGCATCGGCGTCGGTGGAGTCGGTGGTGTCGGTGCGGTTCGTCATGCGCAAACCGTATGAACCAATTAGGTACAATTCATTCCTAAATGGCGACGAAGCTTGGCCGTGTGTCAGAAACCACGCCCGGACGCCTGCTCGATCTGCTGGCCCTGCTCCAGATGCCGCGCCTGTGGACCGGCAGTGAGCTCGCCGAGCGGCTCGGTGTCACCCCCCGCACCCTGCGCAACGACATCGAGCGGCTGCGGATGCTCGGCTACCGGATCGATGGGCTTCGCGGTGCGGCCGGCGGGTATCGCCTCGCCCCGGGAACGAAGATGCCTCCACTGCTGCTCGACGACAGCGACGTGATCGCCATCACGGCAGGGTTGCTCACGACCCAGACCGGCAGCATCGCCGGGATGGAGGGGAACGCGGCGCGGGCGCTCGCCAAGCTCGAGCACGTCATGCCGTCCGCCTTGCGCCGCCGCGCCGATGCGCTGCGGAAGGCGGTCGTGCAGGTCCGCGCCGACGCTCCACCGCCGTCGATCGACCCCGAGGTCCTCGCGGTGGTCTCGGCGGCGTGCCGCGACCACGAGATCCTGCGCTTCGACTACCGCGCCCACGACGGCGACGACGCCGTGCGCCGCATCGTCGAGCCGCACCGGCTCGTCAACTGGGGCCGGCGCTGGTACCTGTTCGCCTACGACACGGGCCGCGACGACTGGCGCACGTTCCGCGTCGATCGGATGATCCCGAACCCGCCCGCGGGCCCGAAGTTCACGCCCCGCAAGCCCCCGGTCGAGGACGTCGCCGCCTACGTCTCCCGCGGCGCGTCGGCGGCAGCCTGGCGGTACCGGACGACGGTCACCGTTTGCGCGCCCGCCTCGGTGTTCGCCGAGATGCCGCCCGCGGCCGGGCTGATCGAGCCCGTCGACGACCACAGCTGCACGTTCACCACCGGCGCCGACAACCTCACCACGCTGGCCACCCATCTCGGTCTGCTCGACCACGACTTCCACGTCGACGACCCACCCGAGCTGGTCGACAAGCTCGGCGAGCTGGCCGGTCGCTACGCCCGCGCCACCGGCCGGGCGAAGGGGCCGCCGAGGTAGCGGGCGTCGAGCTCATCGTCATCGGACAGTGGGGTCGCCTCGATCTCGGCGGCAAAGCGTTCGGCGTCGTCGATCGGCTGGTAGCCGATCGCCCGGCCAGGTGCCTGGTCCCACCAGGCGCGGGTGTTGTTCGAGATGCCGTAGACGACAGCGAAGCCGAGGTCGGGCACTTGCAGACAGGCGTCCACGAGGCGGATCGCGTCCCCCGGCGACAACCAGGTCGCCAGCTCACGACGGGTGGTCGGCCGCTCGCGGAAGCTTCCGATCCGGAGGCACGCGACGGCGAGGCCGTGACGGTCGTGGAACAGGCTGCACAACGCCTCCGCCGCGGCCTTCCCCACCCCGTAGTACGTGTCAGGTCGCAGCCGCGTCTCGACGGGCACCATCGACGTCCGCGGCGTGAACCCGACGGCGTGGTTGCTGCTCGCGTACACGACCCGACCGACGCCCAAGGCGTGAGCACGCTCGAGGACGCGGTGGGTGAGTCCAAGGTGAGTGTCGAGGGCAGAGGCGAAGTCGCTCTCGCCGGAGATGGCGGCCAAGTGCACCACGGCGTCGACACCGGTCAGCACGGAGGTGAGCGCGGCATCGTCGGTCCCCGCGTCGGCGACGACGACCCGATCCGCCCATGGCTCCTCGGGGCGAACGACGTCGATGCCGCGGACCTCGTGACCGGCCGCGGCGAGCCCCGGCACCAGGCACCGCCCGATCCTTCCGGCGGCACCGGTGATCGCGACTCGCATCTCCCGCATGTTGCCAGGCGCGTCTGAGTAGCGCGGCACGGGGATTGAGTACGGGATGCTCTGGGCCCGGTCGCATCTTCACGGCACTGTGGCGGCATGACCCACGCCTTTGCCCACGGAGTCGCGAGCGGCGACCCGACCGCGGACGCCGTCATCATCTGGACCCGCATCAGCGGGCTCGACGTTCCTGAGGTGATCGTCGACTGGGCCGTCGCGCTGACCCCGGGGTTCGAAAAGCTCGTCGCCAGCGGTCGCACGACGACGACGGCCGAGCGCGACTGGACCGTGCACGTCGACGTTCGCGGCCTCCAGCCGGGCACCGCGTACTACTACCGGTTCGGCGCCGCCGGCCAGCGGTCCCCGTGCGGGAGGACCCGGACCCTCGGCGTCGGGGCGATCGACCACACCCGCTTCGCCTTCGTCTCGTGCGCCAAGTTCAACGCCGGCTACTTCAACGTGTACCGCCGCCTGGCCGCTCGCACCGACCTCGAATTCGTTCTCCACCTGGGCGACTACATCTACGAGGCGTCGAACACCCCGCCGGCCGGCCAGACGCCCGGCGCGGACATCGGCCGACCGTTCGAGCCCCGGCACGAGTGCCGTACGCTCGCCGATTACCGCGAGCGCTACGCGCAGTACCGCCGCGATCCCGATCTGCAGGCGCTCCACGCGGCGCACCCGATGATCGCGACGCTGGACGATCACGAGCTGGCCGACGGGGCGTGGCGCGACGGAGCCGACAACCACGACGAGGAGCGGGATGGTCCCTGGGCGGCGCGGCGGGCCGCCGCGTTCCGCGCCCGATGGGAGTGGCTGCCCGCCCGGCGACCGGACGCCGACGATGCCGAGCGGGTCCACCGCTCGGTCCGCATCGGTGAGCTGGCCGAGCTCTTCCTGCTCGACTTCCGCAGCCGTCGCGACCGACCGACGGCCGGCGCCGCCATGGCCTCCCCGACGCGGAGCGCGCTCGGTGCGGAGCAGAAGGAATGGTTCGTCGACAGCGTCACGGCGAGCGATGCGGCCTGGCGGCTGATCGCCACGCCGACGCCGATGGCGCGCACGTGGCGGCCGGGCCTCCCCGCGAGCATGCACCCGCACCTGCGGGCCCTGAAGTTCATGCATCCCCGGCAGGACGCCCTCGACGAGGACCAGTGGGACGGGTTCCCCGCCGAACGTGACGAGCTCCTCCGGGCGATCGCCGCCCCGGGCTGCGGGCGCAGCCTCCTCCTCGCCGGCGACCTGCACACGTCGATGGCGGTGGAGCACGCGCACCCGGACCGGACCGACACTCCCGTCGTCGCGGAGGTGGTCACGACGAGCATCACCTCGCAGAACCTGGACGAGAAGTTGAAGGTGGCGCCCGGCACCGTCGGTCCGGCGATCGCCGACCAGTTCGCACGGACCCTGCCCGGCCTGCGTTGGTGCGAGCTGGAGAGCCACGGCTACGTGGTCGCCGACGTGCGGCCGGCGGAGATCGCCTTGGAGTGGTGGTTCGTCGACACCGTGCTCGAACCGAGCGACGTCGAGTACCGGGGACAGGAGATGTCCGTCCGCCACGGCGACGCCCGCCTGCTCCCGCCGGTCGAGACGACCGCGGCGTCGGCGGCTGCGTAACACCGCTGGCCCCGCGTTTGTGTCACCGCATCCGTCGAAGTACGACGTACGCGGTGACGCAAAGCGTGGCTTCACTCGATGACGTGGACTGGCCGGTACGGACCAGCCGGCTGGTCATCCGCCCCGCCGTCGAAGCGGACGAGGAGGCGATCTGGTCGTACCGCCAACGCGAGACGACCTCGATGTGGTTGAACACCCAGCACCGCGATCGGGCGGCGTTCCACGCGTGGTTCCGGGACCCCGCCGAACGGGCGGGCACGCTGGTGATCGAGCACGACGGGGTGGTCATCGGCAACCTGCTCGTGCGCATCGAGGACGCCTGGTCACAGACCGAGGTCCGCGCACGGGCGGCGGGCACGCAAGCCGAGATCGGCTGGGTGCTGCACCCCGATCACGTCGGACACGGCTACGCGACCGAAGCGGTGCGCGAGATCCTGCGGGTGTGCTTCGAGACCCTCGGCCTGCGCCGGGTATTCGCCGGCTGCTTCGCCGGCAACACCGCGTCCTGGCAGTTGATGGAGCGGGTCGGGATGCGGCGCGAGCAGCACACCGTGCGCGACGCACTGCACCGTTCCGGCGAGTGGATGGACGGCTACGGCTACGCGCTCCTGGCCGAGGAGTGGCGGGCCCAGTGAGGTGGGGTGAGCGGTGAGCGCGCAGCGCGCGCTCACCGCTCACCGCGAAGTTCGATCAGGCGAGGTCGAACCGATCGAGGTTCATCACCTTGTCCCACGCGGCCACGAAGTCGTGGACGAACTTCTCCTTCGCATCGTCGCTCGCGTACACCTCGGCGATGGCCCGAAGCTGGGAGTTCGAACCGAAGACGAGGTCGACGGCGGTGGCGGTCCACTTGACGTCGCCGGTGGCGCGGTCGCGACCGTCGTAGACGTGCTCGGACGAGGTGGATGCCCTCCACTCCGTGCCCATGTCGAGCAGGTTGACGAAGAAGTCGTTGGTCAGCGTGCCGGGCTGGTCGGTGAAGACGCCGTGCGCCGCCTGCCGGAAGTTGGCGTTCAGGGCTCGCAGGCCTCCGATGAGCACCGTCATCTCGGGAGCGGACAGGTTCAGCATGTACGCCCGCTCCACCAGCAGCGTCTCGGGCGACAGCTTCTCGCCGGCGCGGAGGTAGTTGCGGAAGCCGTCGAAGGTCGGTTCGAGCACGGCGAACGAGTCCACGTCGGTCTGATCCTGCGACGCGTCGGTCCGCCCGGGCGCGAACGGGACGGTGATGTCGTGCCCGGCGCTCCTCGCCGCTTGCTCGACGGCCGCGCATCCGCCCAGGACGATCAGGTCGGCGAGTGAGACCTTCGTCCCGCCCGACTGCGAGCCGTTGAAGTCCTGCTGGATCTGCTCCAGGGTCTGCAGGACCTTGGCCAGTTCGGTGGGGTCGTTGATCTCCCAGCTGCGCTGCGGCTCGAGGCGGATCCGGGCGCCGTTCGCTCCGCCTCGCTTGTCGGTGCCCCGGAAGCTGGCCGCCGCCGCCCACGCGGTGGAGACCAGCTGGGAAACGGACAGACCCGACTCGAGGATCTTGGCCTTGAGGCCCGCGATGTCCGCGTCCCCGATCAGGTCATGATCGACCTCCGGGACCGGGTCCTGCCACAGTTGCGGCTCGGCGACCCACGGGCCGAGGAAGCGCGAGACGGGTCCCATGTCGCGGTGCAGCAGCTTGTACCACGCCCTGGCGAAGGCGTCGGCGAGCTGGTCCGGATTTTCGTGGAACCGCTTCGCAATCGGCCCGTAGATCGGGTCCAGCTTCAGGGCGAGGTCCGTCGTCAACATCATCGGGGCGTGCCGCTTCGACGGGTCGTGGGCATCCGGCACGGTGCCCTGGGCCTCCGGATTCTTGGGCCTCCACTGGTGCTTGCCGGCGGGACTCGCCGTCAGCTCGTAGTCGTAGGCGAACAGGTTGTCCAGGAACCCGTTGTCCCACTTCGTCGGCTCGTTGGTCCACGCGCCCTCGAAGCCGGCGGTGAGCGCGTCGGGGCCGGCGCCGGTGCCGTACGTGTTCCTCCAGCCGAGACCTTGCTCCTCGAGGGGAGCGCCCTCGGGTTCGGGACCGAGGTACTCCTCACCGACTGCGCCGTGGGTCTTGCCAACGGTGTGGCCGCCGACGATGAGCGCGAGCGTCTCCTCGTCGTTCATCGCCATGTTGGCGAAGGTCCGGCGGATGAAGCTGGCTGCGGCGAGCGGATCCGGGTTGCCGCTCGGCCCCTCCGGATTGACGTAGATCAGGCCCATGTGGTCGGCACCGAAGGGTGCCTCGAGCTCCCCCGCGTCGCCGCCGTGGCGCTCGTCCCCGAGCCAGGTGTCCTCGGGCCCCCAGAAGATCTCGTCGGGCTCCCAGATGTCCTCCCGCCCGAAGCCGAAGCCGAACGTCTTGAACCCCATCGATTCGTACGCCACGTTGCCGGCGAAGATGATCAGATCGGCCCATGAAATCTTGCGGCCGTACTTCTTCTTGACCGGCCAGAGCAGGCGGCGCGCCTTATCGAGGCTGGCGTTGTCGGGCCAACTGTTGAGCGGAGCGAAGCGCTGCGCGCCGGTGCCGCCGCCGCCTCGGCCGTCCGCGATGCGGTACGTGCCGGCGGCGTGCCACGACATCCGGATGAAGAGGGGCCCGTAGTGGCCGTAGTCGGCCGGCCACCAATCCTGAGACGTCGTCATCACGTCGATGAGGTCCTGCTTCAGCGCCTCGAGATCGAGGGTCTTGAACTCCTCCGCGTAGTTGAAGTCCTCGCCCATCGGATTGGACAGGGGCGAGTGTGTGTGGAGGACACTCAGATCCGGCTGATTCGGCCACCAGTCCCGGTTCGTCAGCGGCCGATGCGCTTTGGGTTCGGGGGAGGGGATTGCTGGGGCTTCGCTGTCAGACACGTCGGTTCTTCTCCTCTTTCGCTGGTTCCTTGTGGTGACTGGTTGCGCTCGACGTCGGGAGGTCGGCGACACACTCGGGGCAGCGGCCCCAGTAGACGACCTCGGCTTCGTCGATCTCGTAGCCCGAGTCGTCGGCGGCCGTCAAGCAGGGCGTGTCGCCGACCGCGCAGTCGACGTCGACCATCCGGCCGCACGTCCGGCAGATGAGATGGTGGTGGTTGTCGCCGACCCGATCCTCGTAGCGCGCCGGTGACCCGGCCGG
>JBKOUV010000115.1:0-16251 GCA_046723555.1 Actinomycetota bacterium
TCCCAGGCCAGCACCGGCTCCGCCTGAAGCAGCGCGGCGAGGGCAGCAAGCGCGCTCGGACTCGGGGCCACGACATGCTCCTCGTCGTCCTCCGTGATCAGCATCAGCTCGAACCGGCCGTCGGCGCCATCGCCACCAGCAACCCAGTTCGCATTGAGAACCTTCACCCGCCGGGCTTTGTCGCTCGCTCCGGGCATCCGTCATCTCCTCACTCGCGCTCCGACCGGAGCGTAGGCATCCAAACGTTCGGCGCCGGCGACGCCCATCAGGTCGTTCGCATCACGCCCAGGGCGACTTCACCTTGGACCCACAGGACCGGCATCGCAACCGCTTCACCCATGGCATCCAGCTGCACTTCCACTGGCGCTGGCCGCACCGTGGGCAGGCTGGCACTCCATTCACATCCGGATCGTCGCGCAGCCAGACCGACCGTACGTATCGCGGCAAGCGCGGTCCGGCCCGTCCGAGTCGGGCATCCGTCTCGTTTGTGGTGAGTGATCTACCCCTCGACGTGCTCGGCGAGTTTCGCGAGGGAGGAGGCGAGTCCGGTGGCGTGGTCCTCGGCGGAGATCCCATCTGGGACGTTGTCGGCAATGATGTCGACGCGAGTTCCTCCATCGACGGCGGTGACCTCCCAGGTCATGGTCATCGTGCCGGCGAAGGCCGGGTCGTCGGAAACGAAGTCCACCGCCTGGATGACACGGACGTCAGGAACGATTTCGATGTATCGGGCCTCGACGATGTCGGAGTCCGCCGTGGACTTACCCTGGGCCCGAGAAGCGTCGGCGTAGCTCAAGACCAGTCGGTAGGAGCCTCCGGGCCGTGGATCGAAACGCTCGAACCTGGCCGTCATTCCGTCAGGCGGGAGCCACGCCGCGAGGGCCTCGGGATCGACGAGGGCGGCATAGACGTCCGCGGGACGGGCAGCGACGAACCGGGACGCGGTGTCCGTACGGGGCATCCCAGGACGCTACCGCCCCGCCAAATTCGGCATCGCCCCAGCCGGTCGTGGCGAACCCGCCGGTTGTGTCCGAGAAAGCCGCGGATGATCCCGACGCTCCGCTTCTTGGAAGGCCGGATCGACGAGGCGGCGGTTGGCGAGCCCGAGGATCCGGGAGGCCACCAGCGGCACCTCCATAGCGCTCAGGTTGGGACGCAACCTCAGTCGCGGCCAGACGCCGGAACACCCGGCTCTACTCCCGCCGAATTGTGAAGGGGATCCTTGACATCTGTTGGGTGACCGTGGTTGCGTGAAGGTTATGAAGCAAACCCTTCACGTCCTGGCGTGACGCCGATGGAGGTAACGGCGACCGGGCGGCGGCTTGTCACCGACGTCCGGGCGTTGCGGGCGTTGGCGCATCCTGATCGTCTGGCGATCCTGCTGCTGCTGATGGGCGGGCGGGCGCGCACGGCGACGGAGTGCGCTGAGGTGGTCTCGGCAACGCCGTCGGCGTGCAGCTATCACCTTCGCGAGCTGGAGCGGTTCGGGTTCGTGGAACGCGACGAGGCGACGCCCTCGACCGATGGGCGGACCCGGTTGTGGCGGGCAGCAGCGGTCGGGTTCTCTCTTGGTGGACCACTCAGCGAGGACGATCCGGCGGGACGGGCTGTCTTTGCGGCGCTGAGAGAGGCCGATCGGATCGAGAACGATCGGCTCACCCGTTTGTTCGTCGAGCGTATCGATGAGCTTCCCGGCGAATGGCAGGACGCAGCCGAGTTCGCCGGCTACGAACTGGCGCTGACGGTGGCGGAACTGCGGGACGTCGTGGCGGCCGTTGATGCCCTGCTGCGCCCGTATCGGGCGGGGTCGCGAGCGTCGGTGCCGGCGGAGGCCGCCGGGGTGCACGTCGTCTTCCAAGCGTTCCCGCGGCTTGACAAGTGATCGGCACCGTTGAGGCCGACGGCATCGAGTCGGTGTGGCGGTCAAGGAACTTCCGACTGGCCTGGGCGGGCGGCCTGGTCAACGACACCGGCGACTGGATGCTGAACGTTGCCGTTCCCGTCTACGTGTTCACGGCAACCGGCTCCGGGACCTCGACCGCGGTCTTGTTCTTCTGCCAACTCGTCGTCGCTGCCCTGCTCGGCCCGTCCGCCGGAAGTCTCGTGGACCGCCTCGACCTGCGGCGCTGCGTCGTCGCTACCAACCTGGCGCAAGCGGTCACGCTGCTGCCGCTGTTCGCTGTCACCTCGACCACGGTCTGGCCCGCCTACCTGGTCGTCACCGCCCAGGCAGTGCTCTCACAGCTCAACAACCCGGCCAACGTTGCCCTCCTGCCACGGCTCGTCAAAGCGAATCAATTGACGTCCGCCAACGCTGCACTTTCGGCAAGTTCCAGCGTGGCCCGGCTCGCCGGCGCCCCGCTCGGCGGTGTCCTCGTCGCCGCCGGAGGCCTCACCCCGGTCATCGTCGTCGACCTCGCCAGCTTCCTCGTTGTCGCCGCCGCCGTCTCCCGCATCACCGCCGACACCCGCCCGGCCCATGACGCCGCCGGCACACCCGCCGGTGTCCGTGCCGGCCTGCGGACGATCAGACGACATCGCCCGCTTACGGTCGTCGTCGTCGTACACGGCCTGTCTCAACTGGCCCAAGGCGGCTTCGTCGTGTTGTTCGTAGTGTTCGTCATCGAGCGCGTCGGTGGCACCGGCACCGACGTCGGCGTGATCCGCGGCGCAATGGCCATCGGCGCCGTCATCGGCGCAGCGTTGATCGGTCGACTTGGCACCCGCCTACGCCCGCTCCGGCTGCTCGCCCTCGGTTACCTCGGGATGGGCGCAACCGCCTTGGCCTTCTGGAACACCCCCCCACGTCACCACCGCGCTGTGGACCTACATCGCACTGTTCTCCCTCTCCGGCATCCCCGGCGCAGCCCTCAACGTCGGGCTCATCACCACCATTCAGACCACCGCCCCCGCCGTCGTCCTGGGACGCGTCACTGGCGTCGTGCTCGCCAGCGAAGCTATCGGCGCCTCCGTCGGCTCCATTCTCGCCGGACTCCTCGCCGACCACGTCCGCCTCTCCACGCTGCTCAACGCCCAAGCGGCCACCTACATCGGCTGCGGCCTGCTCATCGCCACCACTGCACGGCGCACCCGAATCAACCACGACGGGCGCGAACTCAGCCGCCACGCAGCGTTCTAGGTCGCGGTCCTGTGGCCCAACCATGAAGCTTTCGGTCTCGCAGACCCACGCGACATACGACGGCGACCCGTCAAGCACGGGCGTCGCTCGCCAACGGCCCGAGCAAGCGGACAAAGCATGCGCTCCGGACGACGCCTCGCCAGCCGGCGAGAGCTACCGAACGCTCGTACGCCGGGTTCCGAGGAGATCGTCCGATGTCCCGAGCCGCCGCGTCCTCGATCGCCCCAGGACTGTCGCGGGTCGGTCTGGGTTGTTCGACATGCAGGCGGTGGTCGGTGACGTTGCTGGGTGCGGCGGGGGCCGGGGTGGGAGCTGCTCACCGGTTCTCGCGGGCGGCGAGGAGGAGTGCACCGAACTGGCTGGCCATCGCGGGCAGCGTTGGGCCGTTGGGGTCGGTGACGGACTGCATCACGAGCCCGTTGGCGACGGCGATCAGTACCGCGGCCATGGCGTCCGGGCGGACCCAAGCGGCGAGCTCGCCGGCCTGTCGCATCTGGGTGATGTGGCCTGCGAGCAGTTGGCGGAGCTCGGCCCACAGGTCGGTGAGACCAAGCTGAAGTGTTTCGATCCGGGGGGCCTGCACGAGCGCCTCGAGGTAGACCGGTGCCTCGTCACGGTGCTGTTCGAAGGTCTCAGTGAGGGTTTGGATGGCGACCATCGTGCGGGCCGCCGGGTCGCCGCCGCCGACGAGCACGTCCAACGTCGGTGCGAGCCATTCGCGCAGGGCATCGAGGAGCGCGGTGGCGACGAGCTGCTCTTTGGACCCGAAGTGGTAGGTGATCGACGCCAGGTTGGCTCCAGCGGCCGAGGTGATGTCCCGCGACGTGGTGGCGGCGAGGCCCTTGGTGGCGATGCAGCGCCGGGTGGCGGCCACGAGCTGCTTGCCAGTTTCATTCATACGTACGTATGATACCCACGTGGCCGCCGAAGGTCCGGATCAGTCGTCGTTGGGAGGTGTCGGTTCCGACGCCGTTGTCGCCGCCATCGGATCGATCGTGGTCGTCGCGGGGGTCGCGATCGGGTTTCTGCGATACGTCGACCCCGATGGTGCCAGCGCCGCGCAACGGGCGATGGAGGGGCCATGGGGTGGACTAGCGCTCGGTGCCGTCGTCGCCGCACCAGGCGTGTTGGTCCTCCTCGCCTTCTTCGACCGGCCAGTGCTGCTGTTGCCCGCGGCGATCATTCTCGTGCCGTTGAGCTTCCTATCGTTCGCCGGAATCCTGCTGCCACTCCTCATCCCCGCCGGCGTGCTCGTCGCCGCGTATACGCGCCGCTCCCCCTCCCACCCCCTACGGGCGGGGAGAACCGGTGTCGTCGTGATATCGGTCGTTGCGTTGTTGTTGGCCGCCGCCATCTCCCTGTTGGTCCACGAGGACCCCCGCCAGTACACGACACCCACCGAAAGTGGTGGCACCAGCGACGTCATCACTCCCCTCGAGACACTGATCTGTCTCGCCTGCGTCACCGCCGCGATTGCCACCGGTTGGCTCGCCGCCTCTCCCACCGACCGCCGACCAGCGGCCGCACCACCAAACCGAACAAGTCCACGTAGACCCGCAAGTCCGACCGGTATCCGCGCCCAGCCCGAATAGGTCGCCGAGATTGGCCCTCCGGTCCGGGTCCGAGAGGATCGCTCGGCACCGAGTGGTCTGGCCGCACGTCAACGAGCACGCTCCGCCCGTGGATCTGGGCGCGATTCTTCGCGACGCCTGAGACAGATCGCGCCCAGATGGCGGCATGAGACGATTCGCGCCCAGATTCCGGGCGGTCAGCACGGGCGCCGCAGGCGGCTTCGCGAACCAGTTGTCCCCCTCGAGCGTATTGATATCGACGTCATCCTGGGGAGGTTCGATCGTGATCATCTCATCGCCAGTCAGGCCTCGACGCACTCCACGGAGGCTTCGGCGTGTGCCGGCCGTGGTCGTTGCAGTCGGTGTGTGCGTGTCGCTGGGCAGCGTCGCACTGGCTGCCCCGATCGGTGCGCTCAAGCAGTTCAAGGTGCCGACGGCGAACAGCCAGCCGCGTGCCATCACGAACGGTTCGGACGGCAACCGCTGGTTCACCGAGGGAACCGAGTTCACGTCCGCGCCCGCCAAGATCGCTCGGATCACCGCGGCCGGAGAAATCACCGAGTTCGCTGCCGACGCGGACGACGGCTGCAACGCCTGCCTCATCACAGACATCGCCCAAGGCCCAGGCGGCATCCTCTACATCACGTCCAATGATCCGACGCTGATGCGCTTCAACATGGCGACGGAAGCTTTCGAGACACCGGTGCAGATGCCCAACACCATCGCGCTGGGAGGCAACTTGGCCGTCAGTGCCACCGACGCGTGGATCACCGACTTCAACAACGACGTCGTGTGGCGCTACCGCCTGTCGGATGGGCAGTTCACGTCGTTCTCGGTCTCCGACCCGGCCGACGTGGCCGTCGACGGCGCCGGCAACGCCTGGTTCACCGAGCCCGGCGATGTCAACGCGCCCGGCACCAGCCTCATCGGCCGCATCGACGCCACGACCGGCGCCGTAGCGACCACCCCGACCACGGACGGTTCCACCACGGTGGTCCCGCGCAGCATCACCGTCGCCTCCGACGCGCAGGTCTGGTTCACCGCCCGCTTCGCCCCTCAGGCGGTTGGACGGCTCGACCCGTCCAACAACTCGGTGACCCTGTTTCCCGTTGCGAACACCGGACCCTCAGGCATCGCCGCCTCACCCGACGGCACGGTGTGGTTCACCCAGGAGACCAAAGGCAACGCGGCGAACATCACCAACGCCGGCGCCATCACCGAAGGCAAGACGGTCAAGGGCAGCAGCCCATTCGGCATCACCGTCGCCGCCAACGGCGACCCCTGGTACACGATGGTGGCCGCCAACAAGATCGCCACACTCCAGCTGCGGTAGGCCGCCACAGTCGTGCGCAGTGTTCAGTCCCACGCCGACAGATCGGGCCATCGCGTACGGGCCGTTGAGCTGGTCGACGAGGACCCGGGCAGGCTCCCACCGAAGCGCAGGTCACGCCGACCCGGCGAGGCGACCCTCACGACCTGGGTGCTGATCGAAACGTGCAGATCCCCAGATGACGCGGAACGACGGCTCGGACGCGGACGCCGTCGGGCCGTTCGGGCTGCCGGCCGCCCCACGTCCCGGAGGCCGCCGATGTCGCGGCAAGTCCGCACACATGATCACGGTGTCAAAGGCGGCCGAAGGCCACCTTGCGGGTCAACCGACCGGTGGCGTTCGGCGTGTCCGTCACGACGACCGGCCCTCGTATTCGGCGTCGGTTACGTGGTCGCCCCAGGTGGCTGCGCCGGTGGTGAGCGAGAGATGGGTCATGAAGTGGTCGTGGGTGGCGCCGTGCCAGTGCTCCTCGCCGTCGGGCGTCCAGACCGTGTCGCCGGCGCGGATCTCGACGATTTCGTGGCCGCGCGACTGGACGAGCCCTCGTCCTTCGGTGACGTAGAGGGTCTGGCCTCCGGCATGCGAGTGCCACGCGGTGCGGGCCCTGGGTGTGAAGTGCACTGCGGCGACGCTGAGCGAAGAGTCGTCGTGCGGCTGGGCGATGGCGTCGATCCACACCTCACCGGTGAACCATTCGGCCGGTCCTTTGACCGTCGGCTGCTTGTCGTTGATCTGCATCTCAGAAGGTAAGCAGGGTCTTGATGGCGTGCCGCTCGTCCATCGCCCGGTAGCCCGCGGCGACGTCGTCGAGGGGGAGGGTGAGGTCGAAGACCTTGCCGGGGTCGATGGCGCGGTTCGAGATCAGCTCCATCAGCTCGGGCAGGAACCGCCGGACCGGGGCGGGGCCGCCGTGGAGGTGGGTGTGGCTGAAGAACAACGCGTCGCCGGGCAGATCGCCGTGGGTGACGCCGACGTAGCCGACATGGCCGCCAGGACGGCACGCGCCGATCGCTTGCCGCATCGAATCGCGGGTGCCGACCGCTTCGATGACGGAGTGGGCGCCGAAGCCATTGGTGAGGTCCTTCACCGCGGCCACACCTTCGTCACCTCGTTCGGGGACGATGTCGGTGGCGCCGAAGTCGAGGGCGAGCTTCTGGCGGGTCTCGTGGCGGCTCATGATGATGATCCGTTCGGCGCCGAGCTGGTTCGCAGCCATGACGCCGAGGAGCCCGACGGCGCCGTCGCCGACGACCGCGACCGTCTTGCCGGGACCGACCGCGGCGGCAACCGCGCCGAACCAGCCGGTGCCGAGCACGTCGGAGGCGGCGAGGAAGCTCGGGATGAGGTCGAAGGGTGGCACCTCGGGTGTGGCGACGAGGGTGCCGTCGGCGAGTGGGACGCGGGCGTACTCGGCCTGGGTGCCGATCGCGCCCATGAGCTCACGGTGGACGCAGGAGCTCTGGTAGCCGGCACGGCATACCTCGCACGTGTTGTCCGAGGCGAAGAACGACCCGACGACGAACTGGCCGGGCGGAATACTGCGCACGCCGCTGCCGACCTCCTCGACAATGCCGCAGTACTCGTGCCCCATCGGCATCGGGCCGTCGAGGGTGTCGATGCCGCGGTACGGCCACAGGTCGGATCCGCAGATGCACGTCGCGGAGAGGCGGATGATCGCGTCGGTCGGCTCGACGATCGTCGGGTCGTCGCGTCGCTCGAGACGGACGTCGCCGGGAGCGTGGAGGACAGTTCCTCGCATGGTGGTTCCTTATCTGTGGCGGGTGAGCTTGAGCGTGGTGGCAGCCGCCGCGTCGGTGACCATGGCGTCGACGTAGATCGAGCGGCCGTACTTGGTCCGGTAGGCGTCGTCGATGACGGCGCGATCGCTGTTGTGCGGGGTGAGGGTGACGTCGTGCTCGATGCCGGCGGCACGGATCCGGGCTCGGCCCGAACGTCGAGCGGCGCGGTACCAGCGGCCTTCGGCGCCGCGGTAGGAGCGGATGTAGAGGTCGTCGCCGTGGCGGACGATCCAGATTGGCGTGCTGGCTCGTGGCGCGCCGTCGGCGTCGACGGGCCCGATGCGGATCTCAACGGTGTTGCCGATCACCTCCAGTTCCTGCGACCTCCACGTGCCCATGGGTTCCATCGTGGAGCCGGTTCCCGCCGATAGGGAGTGGAGCTTGATAGGGGTACTGCCAGCCCCTCCCTCTAACTGGGGTGGCGGCCGTAGCGTTTGGCACCGTGGCCACCGGTGCCGACATCCGCGAGTTCCTCACCACGCGGCGCGCCCGGATCACCCCGCAGCAGGCAGGCCTTCGCACGCACGGCGGCCGACGCCGCGTCGCCGGGCTTCGCCGCGAGGAGGTCGCCCTGCTGGCCGGGATCAGCGTTGAGTACTACACGCAGCTCGAGCGCGGCAACGTTCGCGGCGTTTCCGAGGATGTTCTCGACGCCGTCGCCCGGGCGCTTCAGCTCGACGACGTCGAACGCATCCACCTGTTCGACCTCGTTCGCGTGTTGAAGCAGCGTCCTGCCGGTCGCCGCAAGCAGGTCGAAACGGTCCGCCCGTCGGCGCAGCGGATGCTCGCCGCGATCACCGACGCGGCGGCGTTCATCCGGACGACGCGGCTCGACGTGCTCTCAGCGAACCCGCTCGGATACTCGCTCTACTCCGAGGCGTTTGCGAATCCCGAGCGCCCGGTGAACCTCGCTCGCTTCGTGTTTCTCGACCCCCGCGCTCGCGAGTTTTACGTCGACTGGGACGGCATCGCCGACGCCGGCGTCGGCAGCCTGCGCGTCGAAGCGGGACGCGATCCCTACGACCGCGACCTCACCGACCTCGTGGGGGAGCTGTCCATGCGAAGCGACGAGTTCCGCGTCCGCTGGGCCACCCACAACGTCCGCGAGTACCGCGCCGGCATCCAATGCTTCCGCCACCCCCTCGTCGGCGAGCTCACCCTGAACTACGAGGCGCTCGCGCTCCTCGCCGACCCGACCCAGGTGCTCGTCGTCTACGCCGCCGAAGCCGGCTCGCCGTCGCACGACGCCCTCACCCGCTTGCGGAACTGGGCCACCGCCGAAGCCGAACACTGACGCGCTCGGCCTCATCGTGCAGGCACGTGCTCTCAGCTCGAACTCCACTCCTGCGGGTGCCCAAACTGCCCACGCGACGATGACACCTCGATCGCCGGCGCCGGCGACAGCGGGCCGGCGACACGGATCAGCCAGTCATCGCCGGTGAGTACGGTCCTCTCGCACCCCGTCATCCTCGACGTCTTGTGCGGGCTCTGCCGCTTCTCCGCGGCGACGCGCGACGAAACGGCTTGGAGCATTCGTGTCCGCAAGGGAGCCCGTGAACCGGCGGGTCACGCGGACCCAAACGAGCCGGGGACCATCCGGTGCGAACGGGTATTCAGCCGCGCCCTCGAATGCCCGTCCTCGGGCTGTGGTTGCGACAGCCGCCCGACTCGGCGCCGGGCCACATGCATCGGTCACTGCGTCTCGATCTGCGGGCCCTGAGCCCGGTTAGTACCCGGCGCGCTTGTCGACCAGGCCGATCAGCTGTTCACCGGCGCGGTAGCGGCGCAGGTTGTCGCAGAAGCGCGCGAGGTTGCGCCGGCTCCGGTGCTGGCTGGCACCCGCCGTGTGGGGCGTGATCACCACGTTGTCGAAGCGCCACAGCGGATGGTCGGCGGGGAGCGGCTCGATGGGGGTGACGTCGAGGGCGGCGCCGCCGAGCCGTCCGGACGCGAGGCACCGGACGAGCGCGGCGTCGTCGACCACCTCGCCGCGGGTGATGTTGACGAGGATGGCGCCGGGCTTCATCGCCGCGAGCACGGCGTCGTCGAACAACCCGGTGGTCGTCTCCGTCAGGGGGCAGCAGATCGCCACCACGTCCGCGGCGCCGAGCATCTCGGTGAGCCGGGTCGTGGGCCACACCTCGCCGACTCCGTTGTCGGCGGGCACTGCCATCTCGTCCACTGCGAGGCAGCTCATCCCGAACGCCACGGCGCGACGGGCCATCGCCCGCCCGGTGCCGCCGAAGCCGACGATGCCCATCACCATTCCCTCGAGTTCAAGTTCCTCCCGCCGCATCTCCTCTCGGACGTCCCACGCCGCCGGTCCCAAGCGGATCGCGACGGCGATGCGCCGGGTGATGGCCAGCAGCAGACCGAAGCCGTGATCGGCGAGGTGGCCGCCGACGAGGCCTTTCTCGCCGGTCAGCAGCACGTCGCTGTCGCGGAACTCCGGGTACATGAAGCCGTCGATGCCCGATGCGGTGGCGTGCACCCACCGCAGCGCGGTGGCGGCGGCGAAGAGCTTGGGGGGCATGAACCCAAGCACGACATCGCAGCGTGGCGCGGACTCGAACGCTGCCCGCACGCCGTCCACCACGGTGACCGTCGCCCCCGGACCCGCCGCCTCCTGAATGCGGGCAACGTCGGTGTCGGTGACGTCGGGCAGGGTCAGGCCCTTCATCACGAGCACGTTCACAGCAGTTTCTCGCACTGGACTCACCTGGCCGGGATCGCCACATCGCCGACGCCGTCGAACGACGCCCGCAACTGCTCGCCGGGCGCGACATCGAATTGGCCCAGCGCAACGATGATCACCTCGTAGCCCGGTTCGAGGCCGAGACCGTAGCGATCGAGCTCGGCCGCCAACCTGGCGATGGACGTCGGGCAGTCGTCTACTTCGTCGTCGCTGCGGACGACGATGCGTTGCTCGTCGTTGCACCACATGCGCACGTCGACGTCGTTGAGGTCGGCGAGGCGCGGGTCCACGGCCATGCCGTCGACCACGCCCCACGCGGTCATGCGATCCGTGGCCATCGCCACCAGATTCGGTCGGGCCGACACGGCGTGAAGTTCGTTGAGCTCAAAGCCGGCGGTGACGCGGTCGATGCCCGCCCGCGCGTGGGCCGGCGTGACGTCCGCATGCCGCATCGGCCGGGCGACCCGTGAGGAGGAACTCGATCTCGATGCTGGGCTGGTGGACGGTGCTCGCCGGCATCTCGGCGCCCGACGCGAATACGTGACTGGCGACGAGGTCCCCGACGGGCCGGACGCGGGTCCCGAGGGCGCGGCGGGCGCGTTCAGACGCCAACCCCACCCTCCACCCCGCCGGCTGCTCGCCGTCGTCCAAGCTGCGGTGCAAGAGGCGAACCTTGACGGCCACGGCGCCCTCGTGGCCGAGGCTCTTTGAGAACCAGGTGGGAAGTCGTCACCGTTGGCGAGGTCGGCCGCGACGCGCTCGGCCACGGCGTCGTAGATGGGTGCGGCCATCGGTCATGGACCCTAGGTCGCGCCGGTGACGCACCGCCGAGTGGACGTTTACACCTCTGGCCCCCGCGACGAGTATTGAGGACGATGCGCTACTTCTCGTGTGACTCCCATGTTGTCGAAGCCAGAGAGGTGTTTGAGGGTTTGGAGAGCCGGTTCGGCACACGAGCCCCACGGGTCGAGCACAACTGGCAGGACAAGCCGGGTGACTGGCTCATCCTGCCGAACACGTTCCCGATCCCGGTGGGCCGACTGGGCATCGCGGGCAACCGTCTCGACGACCCCCAGACCGAGGAGCGCATCGCCCGCGGGTACGAGGGCCTGAACCCGGGCGTCCGAGACCCGCACAAGCGCCTCGACGAGCAGGCCCTCGATGGCATCTGCGGCGAGGTCTTGTACCCGTCGCTCAACATGTTCACCTTCGCCATCCCGGACCGGGATGTTGTCGCTGCTGTGTTCGAACGTCACAACGATTGGGTACTCGACTACTGCTCCGCGGCCCCCGATCGCCTGCTCGGCATCGGCTGCCTCGGTCTGCCCGACGTCGAGGTCGCGCTGGCCGAAATGGAGCGCTCGGCCACCCGCGGGGTGCGCGGCTTCGCCATCCCCACCCATGTCGATCCCGCCCGACCGTACTGCCACCCGGACTACGACCCGTTCTGGGCCGCCGCCCAAGACTTCGGCGTCCCACTCACCATGCACATCTTCACCGGCTCCTCGCTCGACGGGGGGCTTCCGGCGCACTGGGGAACACCCGCCGGCACGATCAAGGGCTACACGCTGGCCCACGGGACGGTCGTGAACACGATGATCGACCTCATCTGCGGCGGAGTCTGCGAGCGCTTTCCTCGCCTCAAGTTCGTGATCTCGGAGTACGAGACGGGATGGACGGCGCACTGCCTTCAACGCCTCGACCACGCCACGTATCGCACCCCGACGTGCGCCGTCGACTACCTGACGATGAAGCCATCGGACTACTTCCACCGCAACTTCGGCATCACCTTCGAAGACGACGAGGCCGGCGTGCTCACGAGGCACCTCATCGGTGTCGACAACCTGCTGTGGGGCAACGACTACCCACACCACGACGCCATCTGGCCGCACTCGATGGAAACGCTCGACAAGATCCTCGTCGACGTCTCCGACGACGAACGCGAGCGGATGTGCTTCACGAACACGGTCGAGCTCTACAACATCGACACCTCGACGCTCCCTTCCTGACCGGCCCGTACGATGGATCGGAGCCGGGTCCCGCCGGCCGAGACGAGCCCGGCGGCGTAGCCGCGATCCGGCGAACGAGACAAGCGGTCGACTGCGCCCCGAACGTCGGGCACGCCGGTAGCCCATACGTCGTGATGACCGGGCGTTCACGGTTCAACCTTCGAACACGACGACCTCTGAAGCTCGCGCAGTCAGCGCATCACGCGCCGTTGGCCGCCAAGCTCGGAGTTCGGTGACCTCGAGCCGGCCCAGTCAGCCAAAGCGACCAATGATGCCCCCAATCGTCGTTGGCAAACCAAGAGCCGGCACTTCGGACTAGGCGAGAACGGTATCCGGATATGCCGGCGGCGACCGTCCGCTATCGCCAGTGCGACTGGGTGGTGACGCTCCGCTCGTCGGGTCTGGCGTCGCCAGCCGGTGACTGGGCCGAGGATGGTCGAAGGCCCGGGCGGGTCGCTGCCGAGAAGGACCGTCAGCGGTAGCGGCGGAAGTAGCGGCGGATGTCGGCGACGAGGAGGTCGGGGACTTCGTACATGGGGAAGTGGCCGCCCTGCTCGAGCTCGGACCAGTGCTCGATGCGGTGCTCAGGGTCGAGAATCCGGCGGATGAGCGGCTCGGCACCGAACACGGCGAACCCGGTCGGCACGGGCGCTGGCGCCCAGTCACGTTCGGCGTGGGAGGCGGCGTAGATGAATTGTGCGGCGGAGGCGCCGCTGCGGGTGAACCAGTAGATGGCGACGTTGGTCAGCAGCTGGTCGCGGTCGACCGCGTCCTCGGGTAGGTCGTGAGCGGGGTTGGTCCACTCCTTGAACTTCTCCACGATCCAGGCAAGCTGGGCGACCGGCGAGTCGGTGAGCCCGTACGCCAGGGTCTGGGGTCGCGTCGACTGGATCTGCAGGTAGCCGCGTCCGTCAGCTTCGTAGTCCCGAAGCTGGTCGAGGCGGGTCCGTTCGCGGTCGGAGAGACCGTCGGCATGATCGGGCAGCATCCCGCCGATGAGCGCCAGCGCGGTGATGTCGGTGTTGACGTGGGCGGCCACCACGCGGTCAGGGTCGTGCTTGGCGAGATCGCCGGTAACGCCGCCGCCGATGTCTCCGCCGTGGGCGGCGTAGCGGGTGTAGTCGAGCCGGCGCATCAGCTCGACCCACGCCCGCGCGCTGCGCTCGACCTCCCAGCCGTCGCCACTGAGCGGCGTGGAGAAACCAAAGCCGGGCAGCGAGGGCACCACGACGTGAAAGGCGTCGGCGGGGTCGCCGCCGTGGGTCCGGGGATCGGTGAGAGGACTGATCGCCCGCGCGAACTCGACGACCGAGCTGGGATAGCCGTGGGTCAGCAGCAGCGGCAGGGCATCGGGCTCGGGCGAGCGCACGTGCAGGAAGTGGATGGTCTGGCCGTCGATGGTGGTGACGAACTGCGGCAGTTCGTTCAGCGCGGCCTCATGGGCGCGCCAGTCGTAGCCGTTGGCCCAGTAGGTGCTGAGCTGTTGCAGGTAGCCGACGGGGACGCCACGGGTCCAGCCGGTGCCGGGGATCTGGTCGGGCCAGCGGGCGTGGGTGAGCCGCTGGCGCAGGTCGTCGACGTCGGCCTGCGGGATCTCGATGCGGAACGGCCGGATCTCGTCGACGGCCGCGGCGGGGTTGCTGGTGCTGTCGTTGGGCATGCCGCCATAATCCCGAGGCTTGCGGAACAGATCGTTCCGCAATTCGAGGTCATACTTGGAATGTTGGAAACCTCCGTCCGCCTGCTCCGGTTGCTGTCGCTGCTGCAGTCGTTGCGGACTTGGACAGGCGCGGAGCTGGCCGAGCGTCTCTCCGTTACCACCCGCACGGTCCGCCACGACGTCGACCGGCTGCGCAAGCTGGGTTACGCCGTCCGCGCAACGCCGGGGGTGGCGGGCGGGTACCGCCTCACCGACGGTGGCGTGTTGCCGCCGTTGCTGCTCGACGACGACGATGCCGTGGCCATCGCCGTCGGGTTGCGCACCGCCGCCGCTCACTGCGTGGCCGGCATCGAGGAGACGTCGCTGCGGACGCTGGCCAAACTCCAGCAGGTGCTGCCGCCCAGGCTGCGCCGCCGGGTCGACGCCTTGCACGGCTCGACGATCTCGATCGTCCCCACCGGTCCGACGGTTGATCCCGACGCCCTGACGGTCATCGCCCGCGCCTGCCGCGACGCTGAGCGGCTCCGCTTCGACTACCGCAGCAACGACGGCACGACAGCGAGCCGGATCGTCGAACCGCATCGCCTCGTCTCCCGGCACGGCCGGTGGTACCTCGTCGCTTGGGACGTCGACCGGACCGACTGGCGCACCTTCCGGGTTGATCGGCTGGAACTGCGCCGCAACCTCGGCCCCCGGTTCACGCCCCGTGAACCACCCGACGGTGACGTCGCCCGCTTCGTCGAGCGGGGGGTCGGAGCGGCGGTGTGGCAGACGCGGGCCCGCGTCCGGGTGCATTCGCCGGCCGATGCATTGCGGCGACGGTTGCCTCCGTCGGTGCAGGTGATCGACGAGCGCGACGGCGACAGCTGCGTCGTCGACGTCGGGTCCGACACGCCCGAGCTGCTCGCCGCCTACCTCGCCATGCTCGGCGCCGACTTCGAGGTCACCGACCCGCCCGAACTCGTCGAGGCCATCCGCATTCTCGCCCAGCGCTATCGCCGCGCGATCACCGCTCGAACCCGAGCTCAACCGCGGCCGCGGTCAGGACAGGCGCATCCGGATCGAGGCAAACTGCGGGGTTGACACCGACGGGTACCGCAATCGCGCTCGCACCCGACACCGAAGAAGCCGGCCGAAGCCAGCCGAACCCTGAATGCAGGTTCGGCTATCCGGCATGTCTCGCGACATCACAGAGAGCGGATGAGGGGAATCGAACCCCGTATTCAGCCGCAGTTTCCGGGACCGCCGGTTCTGGGCGCGGTTATGCGCGTGGCATCCGTCGCGGACCCCTGCGTGACGCCTTAACGGCCAACCTCCCCGGTCGCCACGGCCAGCGCTGCCCGCTTGACATCGCCGGCGAGAGGCGTAATCTACAACCAGATGGTTGTAGATAGTCCCGAGCGCGAGAAACGGACCGACCGATTGTTTTTCGCGCTCAGCGATGCAACACGGCGCGACATCGTCACCCAGACGCTCGACCGTGAGCGCTCGGTCAGCGATCTCGGCCGGCTGTATCCGATCAGCCTCACCGCGGTGCAGAAGCACGTCGAGGTTCTAGTCGACGCCGGTCTGGTCTCAAAGCACCGGAGCGGACGGGAACAACTCGTGCGCGGCGAGCTCAACCAACTGCGCCGCGCCCACGAACTTCTCGATGAGCTCGAAACGCTGTGGCGGGCGCGCCTCGAACGCTTCAAAGACGTCCTCAATGAAACCACTGGAAAGGAAAACGAATGACCGTTTGGAATGTCGACAAGAACGCAGAGGCCAAGACAATGGTCATCACTGCAGAGTTCAAGGCGTCCATCACCCACGTGTGGCAGCTGTGGGCCGACCCGCGCCTACTCGAGCGGTGGTGGGGTCCGCCGGGCTTCCCGGCCACCTTCGAGCAGCACGACCTCACGCCGGGCGGCACGATCACCTACTACATGTCCGGCCCCGACGGCGGCGACAGGTTCGACGGCACCTGGAACGTGGTCGAGGTCGACGCCCCGACCAGGCTCGTGGTCGAAGACGCCATCGTCGAAGATGACGGAACGCCCAGCGACGGC
>JBKOUV010000340.1:0-12154 GCA_046723555.1 Actinomycetota bacterium
TCGCCTCGAAACACGAAGCGATATCCGTCTCCACGATCCATCGCCGCCCTCGCCAGGTCTCATCGATCAAGACTTGGAGAGCGTCATGTGCGCCCCGTTTGGGTCGGAACCCGAACGAGCACGGCAGAAAGTCGGCCTCGAACACCGGCTCGATGACCAGCTTCACGGCCGCCTGCACGATCCGGTCGCGAACCGCGGGAATCGACAACGGGCGCTGCTCGGTCGAGCCGGGCTTGGGAATCCACACCCGGCGGGCCGGCAACGGCCGATACGTCTCTGCCCGAAGATCGGCGGCCAACTCGTCGAGCAGCCGGGCCACCCCGTACTCCTCGACGTCGGCGATGGTGGTCCGGTCGATGCCCGATGCGCCGCCGTTGCGGCGCACCTCGACCCATGCGCGCTCCAACACGTCCCTGCGATGGACCTTGTCATAGAGCGCGTGGAACCGTCGTCCGGGGTCGGCCTTGGCCGCCCGGTAAAGCGTCCGTTGCAGGACTTGAACCTTGTCTGTTGCGGTGGGACTAGCCACGAGGGCACTCACCGGACCCTTTCCTGCGTCGAAGCGCACCGACGAAGCAGGGGTCCTTCCCTCACCGGCGGTTGTGTTGTCCGTCCGGCTCAAGCGGTACTACGACCCCCTCCGACGCCCACCCGGCACGACATCCACTTCCCGATGGTGCACACCGGTTATAGGACGCGACGCTCCGGCAGCAACTCGCAGGCCACCGGGCCGGGGAGGGCCTCCCCAGTTCCCGTCGCCACCTTCTGAACGTTCCACGCCCCTTACGCCGGAGAGTCCTTCACGGCTGCACTTCCAGGCTCTACACCGCTTCCATGGCCTTCACCCCGAATTACCGGGCTCGGCACTCCCTGTTCCCCACCCGAAGGCGGGGTCGGCTAACGACGCGGCAGGCTTCGCTTGATGCTGCGGACCGCTCAGTCGCTTCCCCTGCAAGGGCTTTCGACACTGGGCTTCGACGCCGGGCGTTTCCCCCCGACGCCGCCAGCCTGCTACCGGGCCTCCTGGCAGCTACCCGGACCGGACTCCCACCGGCAGGCGACGACGAGCTTGCGATGTCAGATCAACTCAACAGCATCACCTCCATCTCCTGGGCGCACTAACACCCGCACATAAGACCGCCCGCGGCGCCGCAGGGGCCGCTCGGTAACGGCCCGACCCGGCCTGTTCGGAAATCACGCAGCTCTGCGTGATGAGCCTTGGCTCCCGGCCCGGGGAGGGCTGGGTCACCAAGGAGGCCGTGATGGCTTCATCGACTGCTCTACTCGTCCGGTACGACCGCGATGACATCGCCGAGCGGATCGCGGTGGCCGGTTTCCTGGCCGGCTACACCGGCGCTACTCGGGTCAACTACACGACCGATCTGCGACTGTTCGCCGAATGGTGCGCCAACCAGGGTGTGCGGCTGCTCGACGTCAAGCGTGCCCATCTCGAACTGTTCGCCCGCCACTTGGAAGCGAGCGGCCGGATGGCTTCCACCGTCGCCCGTCGACTGTCGACGCTGGCCAGCTTTTACCGCTACTGCCACGTCGAGGGCCTGCTGCGTCGGAATCCGGCCGCCAACGTCCGTCGCCCCAAGGTTGATCACGAGTCCCACACCCTCGGGCTGGATCGCAACGAGCTCGGCGCGCTGTTGGTTCAGGCCGGACTCGGCACGCCGCGCGATCACGCTCTGACCGTGTTGTTGGCATTGAACGGGTTGCGGATCTCTGAAGCGTTGAACGCCGACGTCGAGGATCTCGGCGTCGATCGTGGACACCGAACGCTGCGGATCGTGCGCAAGGGAGGCAAGCGGGTGATGATCCCGCTCGCTCCACGTACTGCCACGGCGATCGACCTGTACATCGGCGATCGCGCGGCCGGGCCGATCTTCGTGGGCGCCACCGGTCAACGCCTCACTCGCCACGCCGCCGACAGGACGGTGAAGCGGTTGGCCCGGCGGGCCGGGATCGCCAAGCGGATCTCCCCGCACAGCCTGCGTCACTCGTTCATCACCGCCGCCCTCGACGCCGGTGTGCCCCTACGTGACGTCCAAGAGGCCGCCTCACACGCCGACCCGCGCACCACGATGCGATACGACCGTGGACGCCAGTCCCTGGACCGGCATGCCACCTACGTTGTCGCCGCGTTCGTTGCCGGCGCCGCCCGCCAAGGGTGACCAACTGGTCGGGCGATACCGAGCGCCGGCATCGCCCGACCGCGCCGGTCACGCGCGGTTCGGCTCCCGACGCGAGCCGCGAATATCGTGCGGCCGCGAAGATCGCCGGGCCGGCACGCGTTACCCGTCGATCTGTACGCCCTCAGGGAACGCGCACCCGCCGGGATCTTCGCTGCGGTCATGCTGTGCGAGACGGAAGCGGATGCGTTGGATTGGGCGACCCAACCGGGCCGGGGCGCGCCGGCGTAGAGGGGGTGTGCTCGCGGTGACGGATGACCCCGTCGACTTCGGTGGGTGGGTGGCGCCCCATCTCGCGGTGATGGCGAACCTGGCGGCGCGCCTGGCTGGCCCTACCGATCGCGACGACGTCGTGCAAGAGGCGCTCACGCGCGCGTGGCGGCGGTGGTCGACGTACGACCCGGCCCGCGGGACGCCACGCGTGTGGCTACTCGCCATCGTGGCCGACCAGGCCGGCCGGACCCGCCGCCGCAGGCGGCCGTCAGTCGACGTGGTCGCCGGTGTGGTCGCGCCGGTCGAACGGGACGTCGACCTCGAGCGCGCTCTGGCGCGGTTGACTCGGCGACAACGGCTGGCGGTCGACCTGCACTACTTCGTGGGCCTCGACATGGCAGAGACCGCGCAGGTCATGGGCTGCGCGGTCGGCACGGTGAAGTCGACCCTGTCCGACGCTCGCGAACGGCTGAGGCGTCTGTTGGAGGAACCATGATCGACGATCGACTGCGCGCCTACGCCGAGCGATGGCGAGCGGCGCAGCCCGCGCCCGCGGACGACCTGGCGGTCTCGCCCAGTCGCCCGCGACGCGCGTGGCTCGTGGCCGCGGTCGCTGCGACCGCGCTCATGGTCGTCGCCGCCGTCACTGTCGCGATGACGCGCGACGGCGACGACGGCAAGCGCGTCCGCACGACCGAGGGTCCGAGGTACGCAGTCGTACCGTGGATCGACGAGCCCGCGCCGCCACCCGTCCCGACCACGACCACCACGCTGCCGCCGGTGATTGCGCCGCCCTGTACGGCCGAAGACATACGCGTAGACGAGGTGTCGGCCGAGGGCGCCACCGGCCACCTCGGGCACACCGTCCGGTTGAGGAATGCGGGAACACGAGCCTGTTCGCTCCACGGGTATCCGACCGTCACCGCCACGAGCGCACAGGGACCGCTCGACGACTACAGACAGGGGACGTTCTTCCCAGCGCCGATCCCGGCCGACATTGCGCCGGGAGCCGGCGGGATCGTCATCATCGAAACAACCAGCGTGTGCATCGATGACCGACACCAGGCGGGGCCTCTCTACCGAGACGTCCACATCTCGATGCCGGGCGGGGGTTATGTGGCCGTCCCGGACCTCGAGCTCGACGCTACGTGCGGGCTCTGGGTGAGCCAGCTCGGCGTGTGGCCCGATAGCGCCGGCCAGCCGCCGCCGGGGCCGGCACCTGGGTCGCTCGCCACCCTCAAGGCGACCTCGACGATCCCGCAACACTTGCGCGCCGGCGAGGTCGCGCACTTCGAGGTGACCCTCGCGAATCAAACGCCGGTCAGCGTCCATCTCGACCCGTGCCCCGGCTACCGCCTCGTGCTGTACACGATGGCGGGCCCCGTCGACCGGACCTACTTGCTGAACTGCCGCGACGCCCCCGAAATCCCGGCCGGGGGCGAGCGGGTCTTCGACATGGTCGCGCGCGTGCCTGACGACGCCGAACGCGGCGTCGCTAAGTTCTCGTGGTCGATGCTCGATTGGGGTGGACCGAGCACGGGTGCCGCTGTCGAAGTGACCGACTAGCCCGCGTTCCGCCATAGGGCGCGCCGATTGTTCCGAGGTCGTGATTGTTCCGAGGTGAGCGCGGATCTGCCTGGTCGGTAGGGCGATCCGGCGTGCGTAGGTCGGAACAATCCGGTGGCTGGGGGTGACGCTTCCTTCATCGATGTCGAGCGAAGGAGGAAGCCCATGTCCAGTTCGAGCGCGAGCGGATCGAGCGAGAGGGATCGGCTGGTGGACGGGTTCGCCGGCTCTCTGCGCCGCGAGCGGGGAGTGTCGGTGCTCACCGTCGACCTGTATGTCGCCGACGTGCGCAGGTTGTTCGCCGCCCGCGGCAACCGCGAGCTGAGCGAGCTGACCCCGGCAGACGTTTCGAGCGCCGTGCTGGACCAGGTCGGCGCGTGGTCGCCGGCGTCGGTGCGGCGCTTCGGGTGCGCGCTGGGCTCGTTCCTCCGCTGCTGCCTCGTCGTCGGGCTCATCGGGCGCGACCTGTCGGGGGCGGCGTTGCCGGTGTCGGGCCGGCGGCGATCGTTGTTGCCTCAAGGCATCACACCCGCGCACGAGAAGGCGTTGTTGCGCGCGTGTGATCGGCGACGTTCCACCGGTCGACGTGACTACGCGGTGATCTTGCTGATCTTGCGGCTCGGGCTGCGGGCGAATGAGGTCGCGACGCTGCGCCTCGATGACGTCGATTGGCGGGCCGGGCGGCTCACGGTGCATGGCAAGGGCAACCGCGTCGACCAGCTGCCGCTCCCGGTGGATGTCGGCGAGGCGATCGCGGCGTACTTGTGCCGCGGCCGCCCGCGTTCGGCCACGGCGCGGGAGGTGTTCCTGCGGGTGCAGCCGCCGCTGGTTGGCTTGACGCGTGTCGGGGTGAGCTCGCTAGTCGCGGCGGCAGCGCGCCGCGCCGGGCTTGGCGTGGTGCGCCCCCGTCGGCTGCGTCACACCGCGGCCACCGACATGCTGCGGGGGGGCGCGTCGCTGCCCGAGATCGGCCAGGTGCTGCGCCACCGTTCGGTGGGCTCCACCGCCATCTACGCGCGGGTCGATGTCGAGCGGCTGCGCGTCATCGCCCGGCCCTGGCCGTCGGCGGCGACGTCATGAGCGCGCTCGGAGATCATCTCGATGCCTACTTGCGGTTGCGTCGCGCGCTGGGGTTCCAGCTCGGACGCCACGGCGAATCCCTGCCCGGCTTCGTCGCGTTCGTCGAGGCCAACGGCGCGGCGACGATCACCGTCGGGCTGGCTGTCGCCTGGGCGCGCCTGCCGGAGCGGATCAAGCCGATCACTGTCGACTTTCGGCTCAGCGCGGTGCGCGGCTTCGCCCGCTACCTGCACGCCCTCGATCCGGCCCATGAGATCCCGCCACCCGGCCTGCTGGGAGTGCCGCGGCGGCGGCCGACGCCTTACATCTACACACCGGGTGAGATCGCCGGTGTGCTGGCCGCCGCGCGCCGGCTCCGTCCATCGCTGCGGGCCGCAACCCAGACGGCGCTGCTCGGGCTGCAGGCGGCGACAGGCATGCGGAGCGGCGAGGCGATGGCGCTCACCCGCGCCGATGTCGACCTGGTCGAGGCCGTGATCACGGTCCGGCACGCCAAGTTCGACCGCATGCGCCTCGTCCCCCTGCACCCATCGGTCGCCACCGAACTGCGCGACTACGCCACGACCCGCGACCGGCTCTGCCGCACGCCGAGCGTCGATCGGTTCTTTCTGTCCGTCACCGGGCGGGCTCTGCATCGACGAGAGACCGACGTGGTCTTCCGCGACATCACCGCGTCGATCGGGTTGCGCACCGACACGATCCACCCCCGCGTCCACGACCTACGCCACGCCTTCGCGGTCCACACCCTCATCGACGCCCACCGCAACGGCGCCGACATCTCCGCTCTGCTGCCGGTGCTGTCCACCTACCTCGGCCACGTAGAGCCGGCCAACACCTACTGGTACTTGTCCGCCGTCCCCGAGCTCATGCAGCTCGCCGCAGCGCGACTCGAGCCACGCGACGATGGCCAGCCATGACCACGCTCGCCCCTGTGCTGCAGGCATTCTTCACCGACCGGCTCATCGCGCAACGCCGCGCCTCGCCGCACACGATCGCCGGCTACCGCGACACGTTCCGACTGCTGGTCCGCTTCGCCACCTCCACGACGGGCAAGACGCCGTCCGCGATGGACATCGCCGATCTCGACGCGCCGCTGATCACCGCGTTCTTCGACCACCTCGAGGTCGACCAGCACAACACGGTCCGCACTCGCAACTGGCGGCTCGCCGCCATTCACTCCCTGTTCGGCTACGCCGCGCTCAGCCATCCCGAACACGCCGCCACGATCCAGCGCGTGCTCGCCATCCCCACCAAACGACACGACCGGCGAGCCGTCACCTGGCTCACCGACGCCGAGGACGACGCGCTCCTCACCGCACCCGACCGCGGCACCTGGGCCGGCCGGCGCGATCACGCCATGCTCGTCCTCGCCGTCCAGACCGGGCTACGCATCTCCGAGCTCATCGGCCTCTCCCGCGGCGACGTCGTGCTCGAACGCGGCGCCCACGCGCGCTGCCTGGGCAAGGGCCGCAAGGAACGAGCCACGCCCCTCACCCGGCTCACCGTCGCGGTGCTACGGGAATGGCTTGCCGAGCGCGGCGGTCAGCCGAGCGATCCGTTGTTCCCACCCCAGCGGGACACAACTCAGCCACGACGCCATCGAAGACCGCCTCGCCGGCCACCTCGACGCCGCCCGCATCCGCTGCCGATCGTTGCGCACCAAGCACGTCACCATGCACACCCTCCGGCACACCGCCGCCATGCGCCTCCTCCACGCCGGCACCGACATCGCCGTCATCGCGCTCTGGCTCGGGCACGAGCAGCTCGCCACCGCCCACATCTACCTGCACGCCGACATGAACCAGAAGGAGAGGGCCATCGCCCGCGTCACGCCCCCCGGCACCGCGGCGGGCCGCTACCAGCCCGCGGACCCGCTGCTCGCGTTCCTCGACAGCCTCTTATTATTCCAACCTACGCGCGCCAGATCGCCCTACCGACCAGGCAGATCCGCGCTCACCTCGGAACAACCACGACCTCGGAACAATCGGCGTTCTTGCGCACGTCGATCGACCCGGCGTCCCGCCCGAACCGCGCCATATCGACACCCAGTAATCCCGCCGTTCGCGCCCCAGGCGCCGCGCGACTTCGGCCCATCTGCACCTGCCCGAGAATCCCGGGCCGCGCACGCGACCCGTGGGTCTCCGGGAACGCCGGAACAGCGACCCAACAGGGCTCCGGGGGCAGTCACACTGTGATGGCGCCAGTGCGAACCTTCGCCGCGAGGGGGAAGCGCCGTCCTTGCGGAGCCGCGCCGCCTATCAGTCGACCGCCCTCCTTGACGAAGAGCACGTTCGCCGTGTCGCTCGGGTCGACGATCACCCCGCTCTCGCGAGACTTCAGGTAATCCGTCCTCCAGCCGGATGCGGTGCCAAGGCACCACCCACTCGTTGGATGTGCTGATCGGCGGTGACCACTGCGGCACCTCGGGGTCAGAGACACACGGCCAACAAATATGGGGTTCTCCTCACCTCGTCGACGCCAAGGATGCGTGCGCCGGCGGGCACGCGTAGTGGGCTACGCGTTCTTTGACGTCCCGGGGCCGAGCACGTCGCGCAGCTCTCGCCGGTGCGAGATGCCGAGCTTGCTGTAGGCGCGGAGGAGGTGGCCTTCGATCGTGCGAGTCGAGGTCACGAGCTGTGCTGCGATCTCACGGTTGGAGGCTCCGCGGGCGGCGAGCCCGGCGATCTCGAGCTCTCGTGGCGTGAGCCGCGCCCGGGAGACGACGCGTCTGGACGTCAACGGAGTGCGGATCCCTTCGCACGAGGCGAGCACGACGTCGGCTCTCGCTGACGCGGCCCGCGCCGAGGACGCCTTCCCTGCCTCGTGGAATGCGGACGACGCCTGGATGTGCGCCTCTGCCGCTGCCACGTCGAGCCCCGTTGCGGCGAGACGTTCGGCGGCCCTCGACAACCGGTCGGCGTCGCCGGAACGAACGGCGCAGGCGTGGGCAGCGATCGCCTCAGCCAGGTCGCCTTTGCAGCATCCGGCCGCATCGATGAGCAGGGGGATCGCCGTGGACGACCCCAAACGCATGGCGTCATACAGGGCGAGCATTCCGAATGCGAACTGTCCGCCGCCGACAGCTGCCGCGCCCAGCGCTTCGGCCAATTGCCGAGCCGCCGTCAGCCGCCCCTCGGCCGCGAGCACCCATGCGGTCGCCAGGCGGCGATCGGCGTCGAACAGTCGGCGGCGAGAGCGCCCCGATTCTCGTTCGCTCTCGTCCGATGCTCGGCGGGCATCGTCGTTACGGCCCTGCAATGCACACGCCGCGGCAAGCAGGCCGAGCGCCCACGCCCGATAGTTGCGGGGGTCTTCGACGCGTAGCACGCCGACGGATTCCCGCAACCGGGATTCGGCGGTGACCGGTCGACCGGCGAGGAGATGCAACCGGCCCTGGAACAACGCCACGCTGCCGTCAAAGCCGGGGGCACCGCTGGCCGGGTCGGCGATCAGCGCATCGCACATCGACAACGCGTCATCCAGCGCACCCGCATGCACCAGTCCGAGCCATCGATCGAGCAACATCCAGCCTCTCGCGTTGGGCACGTCCGCCGCGGCACGCACGGCGCTCGGCCAGAGCTCTTCGGCGAGCTGAACTCCGACATCAGGGTGCCCGGAGAGCGTGTTCCCGAGACTCGCCATGTGTGCAGCGAGCAGCCGCGCTTCCACCGTCGCTTCCGTGCTGTTCAGCACGTCCTGGGCCAGCTCGCAGGCCATGGCCAGGTCGCTCTGGTTGAGGGCGATCTCAGCCAGCGCGCTGTCGAGCAGCGACCGGCAGGAGCGGTCAGGGAGGCGAGCTCGAGCCTGCATGATCACGGCACGGGCATCCTTCTGGGGAGCGACACCGCCGAAGAACAATGTCCCCATGCGCACGTAGGCGAGTTCGGCGATCTCGCCCTGATCTGGTTCGCGACCCTCGAGACCGGCGAGAAGCTCGGTCGCCTCGACGTGACGGCCTTGGGCGATGAGAGCGAGGCCAAATGAAAAGCCGGCCGCGTACGAGTCGGGGTCGACCTCCAGCCCGGCCCGGGCGAGTCGTTCACCCAAGATCGAGTCGCCGCCGGCGACGGCGTGGCGGGCGCCCGCCGTGAACAGCTCGGCCGATGCTGGCTCCCCGCTGTCGAGGTGAAGCAGCGCCAATCTGGTCAACTGCGACGGCGTTGTACGCGAGTGGTCAGCGAGCATCGCGGCACCGAGCGCACGGACGTTCCGACGCACCACGCCCGCACCCATTCGCGACCTCATGACCTCGCCGAACAGCGGGTGGACCAGCCCAACGGTCCCATCGGGCGCGACCGAAACCACCCCGGCACGCTCGGCCGTCTCGACATCAGCAGGGCTCGTCAACTCTTCCGCCAGCACCAGCGGCAGCGGCTCGACGAGGGCGACCAACTCAAGCACCCGCCTCGCCGGGGGGGTCAACCGGTCGGTGTGACGCGCAACGATGGTTGCCAGGCGGGGGGTGGCGCGGACCATACCCGACCACCACCACACACCATCGTGCTGGACCAGCTCATCGCAGGCCTGCGCCTCCAGGATCAGCTCACGCAGGAACAAGGTGTTTCCCGATGAGATGGCGTAGAAGCGGCTGACCGCCTGATCGCTCACCGGTCCCCGACACGCGACCTCCAAGATCTGCCTCGTCTCGGCCAACGACAGCGGTTGCAGGTCGATGCGCTCGACGAGGTTCTCCTTCCACAGTGCATCCACCGCCTCGGGCGCCTCCTCCGATGAACGAACGACGATGAGTACCCTCACCTCGCCATCTCGAACCAGGTGCTGGACCAGTGTGGCCGACGCCTGATCGAGGAGGTGGGCGTCGTCCACCAGCACAGCCCCACCGCGCCACGTCTTGTTGACGTGCTGGCGGGCCATCGCCAATACCGCTGTGGGGTCTGCGGTGCGGCCACGCCATGGTGGGAGCAGGTGCACCATCGCTCCGAACGGCACGGTGAGCGTCGAGCCGTTGGCGACGCACCGGCCAACCCGGCGGCCCGACTCCTCGATCCGATCGATCAGCTCCGCCGCGAGTCGGCTCTTGCCGACACCCGCGATGCCGGCGATGAGCACGCTGGACGAGGCGAGCGCATCGCCAAGGACACGCATCTCCTCATCACGACCAACCAGCGGCCACAGCCCGCCCACCACCCCAACACAGTACGCCGTTGCCAAGAGTGAAGCGCCGCAGAAACGCGTACCCCACTACGCGAGACACCCGACCGCTCCACACCTACCGTCGCATCAATGGACCTGTCTGAGGCGATCGCATCACTGCCTCACCCCTACGCGGTCGCTTTGCGGCTCGACGACGCCGGACAAGACGCCACCGCCATCGCCACCGCCCTCGGCGTGGAAGGCGACACCATTCCGAACGTGCTGCGACTCGGCCGCCAGAAGCTCGCCCGCCTCCTGAAGGCAGACGACCATGACTGCTGGCCGCACGGTAGCGCGCTCCTGCGACCAGCCGGTTTGCAGTCCGTGAACAACCAACACGTTGTTGACGAACCGCAAACGGCCTCGTGCACCCTCGTCGACGTCGAGCCGTCACTCGACGCCCCCCGGGCGCAGCAGCCCGGTGAAGACCTACCAACCGGACAAGAGGGAGGACCACCGTGATCCTCACGAAGACCATCGTCGTGACCACCTCCGGGGGCTCGCTCCGAGGGGACCAGGCATGAGGGACACGGTCAGACACCGACTCTCCGAACGGATTCCAAGGAGGGCAGAAATGCGCAAGCTGGTCATGCTCGGGCTCGTGGTCGGCCTGGCCGCGTTCCCGGCGCTGAGCGCGTCGCCGGCAACGGCGAACCCAACCCGCTCCGACGGCCAGATCGCCTTCGGCCGTTACGACCCGAACGTCGATGACCTCGTGCTCTACACGATCAATCCGGACGGCAGCCAGGAGCGGAAGGTGGTCTCGCTAATTGTCGAGTGTCCACATTGGTCCCCTGACGGCAGCCGGATCGCAACCTGCGGCACGCCCACCTTCGAGGACGGCGCGACGATCATCGACCCTGACACCGGCACCTATCGGGAGATACCCGGGCCGGACCCGGATCTGCTGACCTTCTGCTACGTGTGGACGCCCGACGCGAAACGGCTGGCTTGCGAGAGCTTCGGCGACAGCGACCCGACGCGCAACGGCATCTACACGATCCGCACTTCCGACGGACAGGGTCTCACCAGGATGACGTCGAACCCGTTCGGTCACGACGTGCCAATGGACTTCTCGCCGAACGGCAAGCGCCTCGTCTTCGCCCGCTACGACGAGAACGACGACTCCGTGGGCCTGTTCGTCACCAAGACGAACGGCACCCACCTCCGCCAGATCGCCCCCGCCGGAGTCACCTGCTGCAGCGGGGGCTGGTCCCCGCAGGGCAACAACATCGTGTTCTCGCGTCACGTGACGCCGGACGTGCACAGCTCGATGTGGATCGTGCACTTCAACGGCACGGGACTGCGCGAGGTTCCGGCGCAACCGGCACACGGATGCGGCGGGCCGAACTCCGACCCGAACGCCGGTGGTTGCTTCGATCCGAGCTGGTCACCGGACGGCACGCAGATCGTCTTCGGCAACGGCTCCGGGGACCTCGGGCGGAACATCTACACCGTTAGGCCGGACGGCACCGGGCTCACCCAGGTCACGCACGGCGATGCGAGCCAATCCAGTGAGGTGCCGGACTGGGGTACGCACCCTCTGAGCTAACAGGCAGCTTTCAGGAGAGGGACCAAGGATGAGCGACAAGCTCACCACGCAGGGCGACCATCTCGAGGTGGGGAATGACGAGCACCGAACGCCACCCCGCGGCATCCGCTAATTGTGTCCAAATATCCCGACGGGCCGCGTCCGAGTACGCCGGCTCGCGGACGGCTGCTGGCGACCACGGTGATCGCTTCGAGCGATGGCCGCCTCCGGGATCTGGTTGGCCGCCCGTATGGCAGATCCTGATGGCCACCAACAGCTCCCGCGACCACACGCACCCGCGGGCTCTACAAGGAGTCCACCGGTCTGACCGCTAGTGCGCCGGCCGGAGCTACCCATCGAGCGTGTCAATTATGGCCGTGCATTATGGGTCACGGACCCCGGTCGGGAACGCCGG
>JBKOUV010000045.1:0-35782 GCA_046723555.1 Actinomycetota bacterium
GCGGCTCGGCGATGCCGCATCTCGAGCGGAACTCGGGATCCGCCGCTCCTGCCAGACCAGGGCGCGTCACTGGACCGGGGGCCGCAGAATGCCCTCGCCGTATACGGCGGCAGCGTTCAACACACCTTTGGTGTTCGAGGAGCCTGCGCGCACCGGACACATCCCGGAGCGGCTGCGGGCGCTTTCGACGTCGGTGGCACGGCTGAGCACGTCGGGCCGAGGTCGGGCGCCGCCAACGATGCTCGTCACGGCTGCAGCGTCGGCACCGTTCCCCGGTCGTGGAGGCCTGGTCCTGCCACGGTCCGTACGTCGCGGGGCTGCAGCTCCTCGCCGCAGTGGTCACATGCGAGCAGTGCCGTGGTCCGCTCCCCGCACGTGTTGTGGACCAGGGCGATCGGCTCGTTGCCGGCGCCGACGACCCATTCGTCGCCCCACTGCCGGATCGTCACCAGTACGGGCCACAGTGCCTTGCCCTTGTCGGTGAGGACGTAGTCGTGGCGGCCCCGCGCCTCGTCGTAGCAGCGCCGTTCGAGCACGCCGTGGTCGACGAGGGTGTCGAGCCGCTTGGCCAGGATGTTGCGGGCAATGCCGAGGCGTGCCTGGAACTCCTCGAAGCGGGTGACGCCGAAGAACGCGTCGCGCAGGATCAGCAGCGTCCACCACTCGCCGATCACCTCGAGGGACCGGGCGATCGCGCAGTTCATGTCCTCGAACGACGCTCGCCTCACGTGGCCACCGTAGCATCCAGGGTTGCATCACGAAACCCTTTCTGGGATGCTGGGTTGCATGAAGAAACCCGCACGGTCGGCGATCCCGTGGCCGGTGTTCGCCGTGACCGTCGCCGCTGCGTTCATGGTGGCGCTCGATCTGTCGATCGTGAACGTGGCGTTTCCGTCGATTCGCCGGTCGTTCGCCGAGGTGTCGACCGCCACGTTGTCGTGGGTGTTGGCCGCCTACAGCGTCGTGTTCGGAGCCCTGCTTCTGGGGGCGGGGCGGATCGCTGACCGATCGGGGCGTCGGCGCATCTTCCTGCTCGGCCTGGTGATCTTCAGCGCCGGGTCGCTGCTGTGCGGCGCGGCGCCTTCGGCGTGGTTGCTGATCGGCGGGCGCGTCGTGCAGGCCGTCGGTGCCGCCCTGGTGATGCCGGCGTCGCTCGCGATCCTGCTGACAGCCACGCCGCCCTCGGCGAGGGCGCAGGCGGTGGCGATGTGGGGTGGCGTCTCTGCGCTCGCGGTCGCCACCGGGCCGTCGCTCGGCTCGGTGCTCATCGACGCTGGCGGGTGGCGCTGGGCCTTCTTCGTCAACCTGCCCGTCGCCCTCGTCGCCGGCGTCACCGCTCGGCGAGTCATTCCGGAATCAGTCATCGGCGGGCCAGTACCCGACCTCGTCGGCGTAGCCCTGCTCTCGGCGGCCGTCGCGTCGCTCGCCCTGGCGATCACCCAGGGAGGCGACTGGGGTTGGTCGAGCCGCCCCGTCGTCGGCTCCTTCGCGGCCGCCGGCGTGCTCGCCCCGATCGCCATCCTCCGCTCCACCCGTCACCAAGCGCCCGCCATCGACCTCGACGTGTTCAAGTCCCGGACCGTGGTGCTGGCGAACGCGGCCACGTTCCTCTACTCCATCGGCTTCTTCGCGATGCTGCTGGCCAACGTCTTGTTCCTGACCTCGGTGTGGGAGTACTCGACGCTGGAGGCGGGGCTGGCCATCACCCCGGGGCCGCTGGTGGTCGCGGCACTCAGCGGCCCGAGCGGCAAGCTCGCGGCACGGCTCGGATACGGGCCGGTGCTGGTCGCCGGCGGCGTGACGTTCGCGGCCGGGTTGCTGTTCTACGTCACGACCGTCGACCTCGACGCCAGCTACCTCACCCACTGGCTGCCCGGGGCACTGCTCGTCGGCGTCGGCGTCGCTCTCTCGTTCCCGGTGCTCAGCGCCGCCGCCGTCGCAGACCTGCCCCAGGAACGCTTCGGCATCGGCGGCGCGATCAACCAGACCGCCCGCCAGATCGGCGCAGTGCTCGGTGTCGCCGTACTCATCGCCATCGTCGGCACCCCGTCCTCGCTCGACCAGGCCCTGGATCGCTTCCGCGTCGCGTGGCTCGTCGGCGCAGCAGCCGCCCTCGGCTCGGCCACCATCTCGTCGTTCCACCGCCGACCGGCGGACGTCGGCATGACCGCACCCGCGGCGCTGGTGCCGGCGGACTCGGCATGAGCTTCACCGACGACACCGCCGTCGTTCCGGTCGGTCCCGGGTGCTTCACCGCGCAGCTGCACGAGCGCTGGTCCTCGCTCGTCGGCATCCACGGCGGCTACACCGCCGCCATCGTCGCCAAGGCGATCACCGCCGCGGTCGACGATCCCGCACGGGCCCTTCGCAGCTTCGCAGCACAGTTCGCCGCCGTCCCCCGGCCGGGACCGGTTGAGGTCCAGGTGCGCGTCGAGCGCGCCGGCCGGTCGATGACCACCACCACCGCCCGCCTCCTCCAGGAGGGACGAGTCCTGCAGGTCGCCCACGCCGCGAGCTCGACGCCCTGGCCCGGCCTCTCCTACGACGAACACGTCCGCCCCCGCCCCGCCGAACCGGGCGACACGCCGCGGTTCGCACCGCCTGGCGGCGTCGGGCACTTCCGGAACGCCGAGGTGCGGCTCGACCCCGACGTCGTCCCGTTCGGTGGCGGTGACCAGGCATGGGTGGCGGCATGGGTGCGCCCGCTCGACGCCGAGCCAATCGACGCCGCTTGGGTGGTGGCCATGTGCGACGTCCTGCCTCCCGCCGTCTTCAGCCGCACGAGCGCTCCGGTGAAGGCCGCCACCGTCGAGTACGTCGTGCACCTGGCGACCGGCGAACCGTCCCTGCCGGCCGGCGACCACGTCTCTCATGCCACTCGCCGCTGTCCAGCGAAGGTTTCGCCGTCGAAGACGCGACCATGTGGGCGCCCGATGGCCATCTCCTCGCGGTCGCTCGACAGACCCGCCTCGCCGGCGGGTAGGCCACGGACCGAACGGAAACCCCCACGAGGTTCGAGGGAGCAACCGCGGGCGTCACCGGCGCCAACCGCGGACTCGGCGCCGCCATCGCACGAGCCTCCACGACGCCGATGCCACCGTCGACGCCACCGCCCACGATTCCAAGGCGATCACCGACGACCGCCTCATCCCGGTGCAGCTCGACGTTGACGACCGACAACGACGTCGCGGAGTCGGTGCGCAGGTGCGGCGACGAGTCGATCGACGTCGACAACGTCGGCATAGTCCGAGGCTCTGAATCGTTGCCAGATGGCGCCCTCGAGGCAGCTCCGGCAGAGACGGGAACGATCGCCGACGCGATTGCACCCGATCGGGCAGTCGCCTACCACCGCGGCCAGGGCGACATTGTCGTTCTCGCAGACAGCGTCTCTCTGTGCCACGCCGCCGACAACCTGATCGCCAACACGCGGATCCACACCCCACCAAGCACCGACGTCGACGTGTCCGTCGATCGCGATGGGCTACGGCATCGTCATCACCGTCGACGACGACGGACGCGGCATCGATCCAACCGACCTCGATCACGTCTTCGACCGCTTCTACCGCGCCGAGCGGTCAAGGAGGCGCCCTGGTGGATCGGGTCTCGGCCTCGCCATCGTCGCCGCCCCGGCCGCGTCGCACGACGGTACGGCGGCGACCGCACGCCGCTCACCAACCGGCGGTGCCCGCTTCGCCATCACCCTCCCCGCCACGCGAACGCCCGGACCCGCCGCTGTTCCCGCCGGCGAACTGCACTGACCGCCCTCGCACCGGTACTCGGCGCGAACCGTGCCCAGCCGGGCACAGTCCACGCCAAGAGCAGTGCTACGTCGACAACATCAGGCGCGCCACGCGGGTGGCGCCACGGACGGCCGCCTGCAGCCGCAGCCGCCGTGTGGGTACCTAACGCCGCGACAGAACAACGGCGCCGAGCGCGCCCGAGGCGCACCGAACGGCACGTAGCGCGGGGCAGGATCGGTCCTGCGCTTGCGATCTCGGCTGCTGTGGTTGGACGGTCTTGCGATCGCAGCCTGGGCTCGACTCATCCGTCGATCGTGCCTCACGCCGGAGCCTACGATGCGAACACACGCGACGAGGGAGGTCGAAGATGCCGAAGTACCTGCTGCAGGTCAGCTACACACTCGACGGAGTCAAGGGCATCGTGTCCAAGGGCGGCTCGGCACGACAGGCCGCCGCGCGAGCGGCTGTCGAGAGCGTCGGTGGCACGCTGGAGACGATGTACTTCGCGTTCGGAAGCACCGATGTCTTCGCCATCGCTGAACTTCCGAGCAACGCCGCTGCCGCAGCAGTGGCCCTCACGGTGGGCGCGTCGGGCGGCGCCACGGTGAGCACGGTCGTATTGCTGTCGCCCGAGGAGATCGACGAGGCCACCCAAACCGGCGTGCAGTACACCCCGCCCGGCCAATAGCCACGCCCCGGAGAGCATCGGGATCGCTCACCTCAGCGACGTTGCCACGCGCCCGAGCATCTCCACGATGGGTTCCCCTTGGAGCCGCGACGTTCAGGAGTCGCTGCACGATCAGGGAGCGACGCCTGTGAAGGTGATCCCGCGTTCGTCGGCGATCTGTCGGCACACTGACTGATCGGGCTCGACGATGCGGTCGGCGGCCGCACGGATGTACGCGGCCAGCGCCTCCAGCGACCAGTACCACAGGTCGTCGTCCCGCCACCACTGCACGTCATCGAAGCGTCCGAGATCGACACCGCCGTGCCGCATCGCCGCCGCGCGCAGCGCGTACCTGCTCTTGTGGTGCTGCGCCTTGGTGTGGGCGACCGCTTCGGGCAGGTACCGGGCGCGGATGCCTTCGAACTCGATCGGTGACTGCCGGTCGCGCCGGAGACGCCGATCGCGTCGGCGGCGGGGTCGAGGAGCACTTCGCCACGGAGGCGCCAATCCGACTGCCGGCGCTCGGGCACATGGCACGTCAGACGTTCCATGGGCGTTTCGGTCGGGTGCTCCCTGATTGGGATGCCACGTCAACTGCGGGTGAACGGTGGCGCCGAATGCGGGGTCCTCGGCCGCCGAGGCTCATCAATCCTGACGATGTCAAGCGTCGTCTGATGGCCGATTGTTGATGTTGTCCCCACGTTCAAGTTCATCAGCGTGGTAACCACCATCAGAACTGAAGGAGCTGCGGTGACGAAGGAGCGCCGGAATCAACTCGCCGCACTGGAGGGCCGGCAGGTCAACGTCGCCCTGAGAGATGGGAGCCGCATCGACGACTGCCAGCTTGTCTCCACTGGACGAACCCGGGTGGCGAGCATCTGGTTGTTCGCCAACGACACCGACACCTTCGTCGCCCTCGGTGATGTTGCCGACATTTGGGAGGCCTCGGCATGAGCCACCTCACCGTCGAGGGGCATCGCCGTCGGGCCCGACGGTGTTGCCCAGACCGATTGGAGTTGACCCTCAATGTCCGGCGCGCGTGCCAGCGCCTCCTCACCGAGTTGATTGGTTCACCACCCGTGGCGCTCCGGTAGGAGATATGCCATCGCCTCAAGGGGTACGTGTGCGTTCATGGCAGCGAGCTCGTGGTGATCGCTCCACGAAGACGTGGCGCACCAGCCGGTCGTGCTGACCGCACCCGACTGGGACGAGATTCGCAGGGCGTCGGCCGAGGAACGGTCGGCCCTCCTCGGCAGATACTCGATCGTCAACCACGATCGGCTCCTAGCCATGTTGGCCCGCAACGACCCGGTGCCCACCGCCGCGTGATCCTGGGCCTGACCACGACAGCGTGGCGACTAGCACGTGGGTCGCAGTGCCGGCGGAGATGCTGAGGATGGAACGGCGACGCCACCACTGCCAGCCGGCCGTGACGCCGATTGCCAATCCGTCGTCGCCCATCTCCGAGCACCTCTCCGGCAGACAAGTCTCAGCGGCGGTCGCGCTGGGCGCCGACAAGCGCTCGGTCATCCCGAGCCGTACAGAATGTGTCACACAGAACGTCTTCCTCGCGGGCCGCCGCCAAACCCGCACGGAACGACACAGCCGCGTGCGTGGAGATCGAGTCATGGGTGTCGTTGTTGGACGAACACGGCTCCGTCGCGCTCGACGACCTCGCCTCGACCCAACGGCAACTCCCGGCGGATGCAACCCGCGAGCCCGACCGGGCATGTCGCGTCCGGGCAGAACGCCTGTTTCACAACCAGCGGCGAACCGAGTCCGCGCGGTTCGGTGCAGAGGATGCCGATCGGTCGGAGCTGGTGGCCGCTGGCCGTACGGCCCGGCAGCATCGTCGTCAGTACCGCGATCGCTTCGGCATCGGTTCCTTCAAGGCGAGGTCAAACGACAGGACGGGGGTACGTGGTTTGGGGTGTCATCCATTCGGGCGGGTGGGGGTCGGCCCAGGCGTCGATCATGGCCCTGAGTCCGCAGACCTGCAGCACGACGTAGTGGTCGTCGATGGCGGGATCGCCATGGTCGAGCCAGGAGCTCATCCCGTCGAGCAGGTGGGCGGCGAGGCTGGTGGCGCACCAGTGCAACATGCCGGGCTCGATCGACCGACCGATGAGGGTGATGAAAGTCTCGGAATATTCGGCGAGCACGGCACGGAATTGTTCGGAGAAGCTGGCGAAGGCGGGTTCGTGGGCGGCGTGGCGCCACAGGAGGCGGAAGGCGTCGGGGTGGCGGCGGGCGATCTCGAGCATGATGCGCACGATGCCGCCGCGGGGCCGGATCTGGGCGAGGTCGAGGCCCTCGAACTCGGCGAGGAACTCGTCGGTGACCGAGGAGAGCACGGCCCGGTAGAGGTCTTCTTTGGTGGCGAAGATGCGGTAGATCACCAGCCGGCTGATCCCGGCGGCTTCGGCGACGTCGTCCATGGAGGTGCCGTCGAACCCGGTTCGAAGAAAAGCGCCCGCGGCGGTGTCGATGATCTGGGTGCGGCGGGCGGCGCGGGGTAGGCGGGTACCCCTAGGGGTGGTTGTTGCCTGCTTTTTCTTGCTGGCCATTGACCTATGTATACAGGACCGTATACATTCGGACGCGTGATCATCCGATGAGGTTGATCGCGAAGCGAGGCGGAAACCCTCGGTGGTGTGGCCGTACGGGCGGCGGTCCCGCACTCCCGAGAACATGAAGCGGCGGCTCGACCGATGTCATCGGCTGAGCCGCCGCTCTCGTTCGTCTGGTGTCACCGATTGCGGGCTCTACGCGTGAGCGTGGGGACGTGCGGCCCTGATCTGACGCCAGCACGGTTATCCGACCACCGCGCCCGAATATCGCGCCGAGCGGTGTCTTCTACCGCCGGATATCCGGGCGATACGCGTAGATCGGTGAGAGGCTCTCGTTCGGGGCCGCCGGCGCGTGTGGGCCACCCAATGGCGGGCTCATCGACCACAACAGCCGAACGAGCTCGGTGTCGACGGGGAACGCCGACTCGGGCGCATCCGTTCGCGGTGACCCCGTCCCGGCAAAGGGCTATCAGGCCCATACCGTGTCGCGGCTGCGGGCGCTACTCGCCGCGGACCGGGTCGCTGTGGTGTAGGCGAGGGCGTGTGGGGGTATCGCCGATGCTGTGGGCGATCCGACGCCGGGGCTGGTGCCGGTGAACTCCGATGCAGCGGTCCTTGAGCGGGTGCGCCGGGGTGACGTGAGGGCGTACGGTGTGCTCTACCAGCGGTACGTCGAGGCTGCCCGTGGTGTTGCTCGGTCCCTGCTGCGGAACGCGACGGACGCCGACGACGTCGTGTCGGAGGTGTTCGCGTCGATTCTGTCGGTGATTCTGCGTGGCAAGGGGCCTCGTGAGGCGTTCGTCGCCTATCTGATGGTCTCGGTGCGTAACGAGTGCCAGCGAACGCTGCGGCGTCGCGGCCGTGATTGCCTGCTCGCCGAGTCGACCGAAGCGCTGTTGCTCGCGGAGGTCGGCTTGGAGCAGGATCCCTTCGCCCGCCACGACGAGACCGAGGTGCTTCAGAAGGCTCTGCGGTCGCTTCCGCCGCGGTTCCGAGAGGTCTTGTGGCGCACCGAGGTCGCAGGCCAGTCGAACGAAGAGATCGCCGAGGTGATTGGCTCGACGGCTCAGGCGGTCGCCGCCCAAGCGACGCGAGCGCGCCGCGCCCTCGGGGGCGCGTACCTGAGGACCCACTTGGATGCCGCGTCCCGGGGTCAACCGCCGGCGTCGGCGTGTGCCGAGACCCGCCGGCACCTCGCCGATTTCGTACGCGGCTCGATCCGTGCCCGGGCGCGGCGGCGTCTGGAGCATCATCTGTCGGGGTGCCCCTCGTGCCGGCATGCGTGCGCCGAGCTCGAGCGCGTCAACGAGCGGCTGCGGGCGGGACCAGCCCTCCCTCTTGCGGTGTGGGCGGGAGTGCTGCGGGTGGGGCTAAGGGCGCGGATCCTCGGCTGGCTGGCCTCGTCGACGGCGCCACTCGTGGCGGCGAGCGGACTCGTCGTAGTGAGCACGATCGTGCCGCTTGACGTCGCCCAGCCTCTGGGCGGTGATGATCGCCTCGCCGAGGCCGCTGCGCCGCAGGTCGAGCCCGACGGAGGCGCACTTCCCGACGGAGGCACCCGATCGTCCGAGGCGGCCCGAGCGCCGTTCGCCACGGCGAGCAGCGGCTGGCGCAGTATCACCAGAGACGACGTCGCTACCACGGCGAGCACGTCTACACGTCGCTCGATGACCGGCACGAGGGTCCATCGGCGGGACGAGGGTGCGTCTACGCCACCGACGAGGCCCAGCGACGCTCCAGCACCGGCGAACACCCGACCGGCGGCACCGCCGCCGAACTCGTTCCCGCCGCCCGCCAGCACACCCGACGCCGAGTTGCCCGCGATCACGGTTCCATCGTCGGTGGCACCGCCCGAAGTGGTAGTCCCCGACGAAGATGTACCTGCGATCACCACCCCGCCCGTAAGCCTGCCGCCCACGAGCGTGCCCCAGACAACGGTAGCTGCGGCGACGGTCGCCGCGGTCATCGTCCCGGCGGTGACGGTGCCGGCGAACACCGGCCCGCAGGCCACCCTGCCGGCGGTGACGGTTCCGCCGGTTGCGGCTCGCCCCAGCACGGTCCCGCTGATCGGTGGATGATGAACGTGTGCACTCCGCGTAATATCGAGCGCCGCCTTGATCAGCAGGGCAAACGGCGATGTCACTCCGTAGGACAGCGCTGATGAGGGTCGATGCTCGGCGGTGAGGCGATGGATTTCGGCGCTGATTGGGTGGGGTCTCACCGGGGTCGTCAACAGGCCCACGTCGACGCCTCCCTGACCACTTCGACCGTTCGGTTGCACCGTGTGATCATTCGATCCCGGGTGTAGCCGTCGAAGCTGATGCCCGTCGCGGCCGAGCGCTCCAGGTTGAGGCCGCGGCATGGGTGCTGACAGTGTGGCGACTTCCCTTCCACGACGCGGTCGACCGAGAAGCGCTCGACCCCATGCCCGGGTGGACTGGTTGGTGCATGCGGCCTGCAAAGCCCGTCGCCGTAGTGGACGTCGTGAAGTGTGGTCGGCGGCGATGTGGGACCCGCGCAACGGACGGTAATGGGTGGGCACAGTTACCTGCTCCCGGCCCCGTCTGGGCACGGTCAGGGCGTTGCGGCGGGGTGTGCCCGCCGAAAGGCGAATGCGACACAACACAACGCGGGTATGGGTTTTTCGAACAAGAGCGTCATATTTCGGGCGCCGGCGACTCTCTTCAGTGGAAAGTCACCGCCGCCCTGGCCGCTCGGTCTCGTCCGCCCGCTACCGGTCGAGCCGGGGCGGCGACACGTTCGACGGCGGCTCTGCCTGTGTCGAGGTGGCGTTCGGATTACGGGAGTCGTTACGGATGGTCACAATCCGCTAACGACGCCGAATATCGCGACGTTCCGCGTCCTCTACCGCCGGCTCGGCCCGGTCGCGCCGCCTTGGAATACGCGCCACCGACCTCGGGTTCAGTGTTGATGTCCCTGCTGGGGAGGCTGAGTGATTCGAACACCGATGCTCGTCGAGCTGGTTGTCGGAGCGCTGGTGCACGATGATCGGTGGGTGACTGCTGATTCAGTGCGGCCGATGAGTCCTGCAGTGCCTAGTCGTCTGTCATGGCTGACGCCACCGCGCAGAGAAGTGCCCACCCCGGCCCGCCGGCCTTGCCGGAAGGAGACAGCAAATGACCAGCGTTCGACCGCATCTGTGGTTCGGCAACAACCAGGCGGTGGAGGCCGCGAGGTTCTACGCCGAGCACATCCCCGACTCGTCGATCTCGAGGGTGGTCACCGCTCCCGAGGGCGTGCCGGGAGTGACCGAGGGTGCGGAGTTCATCGTCGAGTTCACTGTCGCCGGGCTCCCAGTGATTGGCCTCAACGCCGGACCGGAGTTGCAGCTCGACGAAGCGTTCTCGTTCTACCTGTTGGTGGAGACCCAAGACGAGGTCGACCGCTACTGGGAGTTGCTCACGGCCGACGGTGGCGAGCCGGGCCCGTGTGGCTGGTGCAAGGACAAGTTCGGTGTGTCGTGGCAGGTGATCCCTGAGCGCCTCGAGGAGCTGAGCGGCGATTACTCGACGGCCGCCAACAAGCGGGCGATGAACGCGATGCTGAAGATGGGCAAGATCGATATCGCTGCGCTCGAGAAGGCGTACGCAGGCGACGAGTGAGCGCCCCTGGCCGCGACACTCGTCCACTGGGCGGACGTCCGCGTTGAACGCGGTGATGCCTCCATGCACACGGCGTCCGACGCGTCGACCGCTGCCGGCTCGCTCGACCTTCGGCTGTCCGTGCGCGTCCGATACCGCCGCTCGATGACCCCCGACGGCTCGGGTTGGGTCGCCGGCCTGATGGCGCTTGGGAACGCCGCCGGGCGTCGTTCGGTCGGCGACGCGTCTCCGCGATCGCCCGTATACCGGCAGATATGGCGCGGCGGGCTTGGGCCACGCGGCCTCGGCCGTAGAGATCGTTGCCAACACCTCCACTTGGGCGCAGGATCGAAACGTAACCCCGACCAGAGGAGGTCCCCGTGGCGGACACGACAACGACAACCGACGTGCCCGGCGTCCGACCGTTTCAAGTCAACGTTCCGGACGAGGCGATCGAGGATCTGCGTCGGCGCATAGCTGCGACGCGCTGGCCCTCCCGGGAGCTCGTCACAGATCGGTCGCAGGGCGTGCAGCTGGCGACGATGCAGGAGCTCGCCCGCTACTGGACGACCGAGTACGACTGGCGCAAGTGCGAGGCACGACTAAACGCGCTGCCGCAGTTCACGACCGAGATCGACGGGGTCGAGATCCACTTCATCCACGTCAGGTCGCAGCATGAGAACGCGTTGCCGCTGATCATGACGCACGGCTGGCCCGGCTCGATCATTGAGCTGCTCGAGACCGTCGGCCCGCTCACCGACCCGACGGCGCACGGCGGCGACGCCGAGGACGCGTTCCACCTGGTTTTGCCGTCGATGCCCGGCTACGGCTTCTCGGGCGAGCCGACCGAGCTCGGCTGGGGGAACGACCGCATCGCACGCGCGTGGGCTGAGCTGATGGAACGCATCGGCTACACGCGCTATGTCGCCCAGGGCGGCGACCGGGGAGCCGTCGTCACCGACGCGATGGCCCGGCAGGCTCCCGAGGGCTTGCTCGGCGTCCACATCAACGTGCTCACGGCGGTGGTCGTGCCCGGGGTCGCCGAGCAGCTGCCGGTGGAGTCCGAGCAGGAACGCGCGGCGCAGGATGCGCTCAACACGTTCACGACGGACGGCTCCGGCTACTTCCTGGAGATGGCCACCCGGCCGCAGACGATCGGCTACGCGCTGCTGGACTCACCCGTCGCCCTGGCGGCCTGGATGCTCGACCACGACACGGACGGCTACTACAAGTTCGCCGGCGCGTTCGTCGACGGTGGGCCCACCGGCAATCTCACGCGTGACCACATCCTCGACGACATCACCCTCTACTGGCTGACGGGCACCGGGGTCTCCACGGCCCGTGACTACTGGGAGGACGGACGAGCACGGGCCCACTTCGCCGTTGAGCCCCCTCCGCCGGCGTCCGTACCGGTCGGCTTCACGACGTTCCCGGACGAGGTCTGGGCCGCCCCGCGCAGCTGGGTCGAGAAGGCCTACCCCGACCTCGCGTACTTCAACTGGGTCGACAGGGGCGGCCACTTCGCCGCCTGGGAAGAACCGCAACTCTTCTCCGAGGAACTACGCGCCGCCTTCGCATCGCTGCGATAACGCCTTCGTCGAGAAGGCGGCGCTCTGGCCCGCGTCCCCCACCTGACGCCACGAAACAACTGCAGCACACCGAATGCCCGATCCGGCGCCAGCACGAGTATCCGAGAGTCGCGCCCGAGAAACACGGAACGCCGCGTCCTCGAGTTTGAAGGTGGTCTTCGCGACGGCTTCGCTCAGGCGTCGCTTGCTATCGCGAGCGCGAAGCAGTCAGCCGTGTGCCGGGCACTCGGGCCACGCGGCGGCCGCACGTAACGACGCGACCGAACAACAGCATCCAGCCGGCGGCGACTCGCCCAGAACGGCACGTATCCGCTCCGCGGCCGGAGCGCCTTGGCTGAAGTGGGCTGCGGCCCTCGGCTGAGCTACCGATTCCTGGGTGCACACGCAAGGATTGGACACGTTGGAGTTCGCACCAGTCTGCGAGCCCTTGATTGGAGAACGATGGATCAGCATCTGCCGAAGATCTACCTGGCGTTCCGTGAGGCTCATCCTGAGGTCGCGAAGGCGCTCGACGAACTTGGGCGGTCGACGGAACAAGCAGGGCCACTCGACGCCCGAACGCAGCGCCTTGTCAAGGTCGCGCTGGCAGTGGGTTCGCTCGCTGAGGGAGCCGTGAGGTCCAACGTGCGCAAGGCGCTGGCCGCCGGGGATACCGCCGACGAGATCAGGCACGTGGCCCTCCTTGCGATCACCACCTGCGGGTTCCCGACGGCAATCGCGGGACTCGGTTGGATCGACGAGGTCCTCGCACCCGAGTCCGCCCAGGCTCCGGACGGGGCCGAGGAGTGACAGGAAGCTTCGAAGCGGTTCGAGTTGGCGCCCACCCGCCCAGGCGTTCGCCGTTCTCGGCGCCGCGGTCGACGGTTCGAAATCGCCGATCCCGGCGTGGTGAGTAAGAGCCGGCCCGGCTTCTGGAGCGCTTACGACGAACTCCTCGGCCGCTGACCGGTGGCCCGGCGTCGGCGCCGGCTCGGCGGAACGGTCTTGGTCATCACCGCGTTCTTCGGGCCCTTCGACCGCTCGAGGTCCGCCACCTCGGCGCGCCGAACCCCGGCCCGACGGCGACTCATCGCTCGACACCGACGCCACAGCCGTCTGTCCGGTCGCGCACACGTAGGAGGCGGAGCCGGACAGCGCGTGCTGTTGCGAGCGCGATTGTTCGTCGTCGAATGGCCGTGCTCGAGGCGTCGATCGCGAGGCGCGACGCGAGTCCCGAATCTGTCTCGTCGAATCCGCCGTCTTGTCGACGCCTCGGTTACTTAGATCGGCGGGCGGCGGATTGAGTACGGCCTACTCATCCGCCACGGGCCCGGATTCGGCACGCTCGGTTCCCAGATGCTCACCCGGGATTCGCCACTACTACTCCACGAAAGATGGGAACCAATGAGAACACTGGCCGAGAAGCTGAGGCGGCGCTTGCCGTCACCGGCAATGGTGGTGGCGGCCGCGGCGCTCGTCATCAGCGCCGGAGGCACCGTGACCGCCGCAGCGCTGATCACCAGCGCGAATATCAAGGACAACACGATCCGCAGCGTCGACATCCGCGACGAGGTCATCCGCAGCCGCGACGTCGACAACGGTTCGCTCTCCGGGGCCGACATCAACAACGGCTCCCTCACCGGTGTCGACGTCAAGAACAACTCGCTCACCGGCGCCGACATCAAGGAAACGACGCTGGCCAAGGTGCCGGCGGCGGCGAACGCGACCAACGCCCAGAACGCGGGCAAGGTCGACGGTCTGGACGCAAACTCGCTCATCCGAGTTGCCCGGTTGGACGCCGGTGGCATGCTGACACTCACCGACACCGAGCAGGTCTACGGCCCCAACGTGCTCTCGATAACCGCGCCAAGGGCGGGCTTCGTGATGATCCAGGGGTCAACCTCGTTCCGCAACATCGGGTGCACGGTGGGTTGCGGCGTCTGGGCGTCGCTTCACCATCTTCAGTCCGACACCGGTTCGATGGGCATGCAGGATTCGATCGCCCCCGGACAGAGCTTCGCCAACGTCTCTCACGCCTGGGTGTTTCCCGTGGATCCCGGCGTCAACACCTTTGAAATCCTCGTCAAACGGGAAGCCGGGAACGGGACACTGCAGGGCTGGTTCGGTGAGCTGTCGGCGATCTATTCACCGTTCGGGTCCACCGGCGCCGGGACGCTCTGAACCAACACGGCGGCGACGACCTGGGAACCGGTCGAAGGAAACAAGCCCCGCGTCGCAGGCGATCGACCAAACGACGAAAGGAACGACATGAGACACTTCCGCCGCTCGCAGACTGTCCGGGCCACCGGCAAGCTGCTCGCAATCGCGGCGACAGCCCGCGGCTCCCGCGAGGTCGGGCGCCGCAACCCCGAGCTGTCGCTCGAGCTGGTCGTGGACCTGCCCGGCACCGATTCGGTGCGGATGAACCTCGTCGCACGCGTGCCGTGGGATCGAACACCGCTCGTTGGGGACCGCATCCCAATCGACGTCGACGCCGCGCAGCGCAAGGTCGTGGGCGTGATCTGGGACGAGATGCCCTCGCTCACCGCCCGCAGCCTCAGGTCAGCCGAGGCCGCCCTCAACGGGGACACCGCCGGTGCCGCAAGCGCACTGGGCTTCCAGCTGCAGGACCCGAACGCTGCGTGTGGGGAGTGACAAGTCCCGCATACGGGCTTCGTTGCGGACGCCCCGGCCAGCCGGCCGTATCGTGATCCGTGATGGGTCGTGGATGCTCGGGACTGCCCGATTGAACGTGTCGGGCGCGCCTTGAGGATCGGGGACCGATGAGCGACGACTGGCTGCGCCCGCTTGGCGAGACAGGACTCGTCGTCTCGGCGATCGGGGCCGGCGGCGGGCCGCTGGGCGGCATGCCGGAGACTTTCGGGCGGGGCGTCGCCGCTGTCCAAGGCGTCGCCACGGTGCGGCGTATCCTCGCCGGGCCGATCACCTTCCTCGACACGTCGAACGGCTACGGCGGCGGCGAGAGCGAACGGCGCATCGGCAAGGCACTCGGCGAGGTGGGCGGCATGCCTTCTGGCTTCGTGCTGGCGACGAAGGTGGATCGTGGTGCAGACGGCTCGTTCGGCGCTGTCCGCGTGCGGCAGTCGTTCGAGGAGAGCCTGCAACGGCTCGGTCTCGACCGCGTCCAGCTGCTGTTCCTCCACGATCCTGAGTTCGCCGTCACTTTCGACGAGGCGATGGCGCCGCAGGGCGCGGTCCCCGAGCTCCTTCGGCTAAGGGACGAAGGTCTCGCCGGGGTCATCGGCGTGGCCGGTGGCGAGATCGTCCTGATGCGCCGATTCATCGAGACTGGGGCCTTCGACGTGTTGCTCACGCACAGCCGCTACTCGCTCGTCGATCGCTCCGCGGACGAGACCATCACGATCGCTCGGGAGCGAGGCGTCGCCGTAGTCAACGCCGCCGTGCTCGGCGGCGGCATCCTCGCCGTCGGCACGTCCCGATCGACGCGCTACGGCTACCGCGACGCTTCGCCGGAGACGCTGACGGCGATCGCCGCGATCGAGGGCGTGTGCCGCAGCCACGACGTCCCACTCGCAGCGGCGGCGATGCAGTTCTCCCAGCGCGACGAGCGGATCAGCTCGACGCTTGTCGGCTTCTCCCGGCCCGAGCGTATCGACCAGACCATCCGTCTGGCCCAATGGCCGATCCCCGACGAGCTCTGGATCGAGGTCGAGCGCCACGTGCCGGCACCTGGAGTCTGGCTCTGGTAGCACAACGCCCAAACCCAAAACAGAACGGTCTGAGGCGATGCGAGGTCATGGCGCAGGCCTGACGAGAGAGGCGTCGATCTCGGAGCGTTGATCATGTCCACACGCCATCGCTCGCGCTCTCTATTCCGAAAGAACGCGAGAGCAGGCCTCGCTGGCGCACGACCCCTCGGCCAGTGCGAAGACACAGTCGCAGCAGTCCTCGCCCTATCAGTCAACCCACCCGTCGGTGACCGTTCGCGAGCGAGCGCTCCGCGCCGCGAGTCGGCACCGAATCACGCGCCAGAAACGACGTCGAGTGATTCGGTCAGGACGATGCCGAACGGCACTTCGTTGCGGATACAACAAGCGTGTGTCGGTCTGCTCGGGCGGCTGGTGTTCGGCACGGGTCGAGGCGTTGCCTGCGTCGCCGCTCAGATCGCCGTGCCCGGACTCGGGGGTGGGTATCGACACCCGCATCGATTCGGTGCTCGACTGCGCTCGCCTCGTGAAGAGGAGCGGGGCGAGGAGCGCGCCACCTGCTAACCGGGGAGCTGAGGCGGTTCGTGCCGCTGACGGTGGGGTCGCTTGCGGCAATCCGAGCGTCGGTCGGCAAGGACGCCTGACGACGTCACACCGGTCCGGGCACTCGCAGCCGACAAGTCAGTAGCGGACCCCGCGCGCACATCGATCGCCACACCACCGTAGGGGTCCGGCGGGTCCACACCTTGAGCTCATACGCGCCCGAGTGACCGCTCGTGCGACAGTCGGTGAGCAGCGAACGCGCGTGGCCTGTTAGGGCGATCCGGCGGGGCAGCTGTTGCCGGCGCCGGGATTCGGGTCGGTGCACTTGATGCGTCCCTGGATCGTCGGCGAGATCGGCGAGTTGGCGGTCACGTAGTCGGCGAGGGTCTGGTCCATGACGTCTTGGGTGGTGGCGCGGCTGACGAAGTTCGGGTACCCGTCCCCGCCGCTGGCCATGAAGTCGTTCTCGGCGATCTTGTAGGTCGAGGTCGAGGTGAGGTCGATGGGTGCGCCTGTGCACGTGCCGTCCGCCGCCTGGCGGACCGCGCCGGTCACCCGGCTGCCCGCCGGGGCCTCGACGTCGTACGTGAAGCAGAGCCCGGAAACCTGCGGGAACCGCCCATTCGCGGCGGGCATCGCCGACACGCCGTTCTCCAGCATCGTCTTCAGCTCGGCGCCGGTGACGTCGAGGGTGACGACGATGTTGCCGAATGGCAGCACGGCGAGCACCTGTCCTCGGGTGATCAGATACGGCGGCGGTGTGTACGCCGGGCAGAGCCCCGCACCGCCACCGGCGGGCGGGCAGGTCAAGGCGTCGCGGAGGCCGCCGGAGTTGGTGATCGCGAACTCGACTCCGATCGGCGCATATTTGGCCCGCATCGCGTCGGTGGTGGTGTCACCGACGAGCGATTCGCACAGCCGCCCGTCGACCCGTCCGCACACGTCGGCGCGGAGGATCTCGACGGTGGAGCTGCCGATGACCCTGCCGAGGATCGGTGTCAGCTGGGCGTTGAGGTCGTCGATGCGCGCCTGGATGGCGGGATCGGGTGTCACGCCGATGGTCCACGGTTTGTGGAAGTCGGCGGACTTGTAGACGACCGTCTTGGTGCTCGCGTCGAGCACGAGACGCAGACGTGTGAACCTGACGCCTTTGCTCAGGTTCTCGGTGACGAGGGTGCCGTTGGGTCGCGTGGTCAGCACCTGGAAGTTGGTGTGGTCGCCGATCACCGCGTCGACGCCGGTCAGCTGGTCGGCCAGGTCGATGAGCGGTCCCGTCGGGCTGGTGAGCGTGCCGGCGGTGGCTCCGTCGTGGCCGATGACGATGATCGTCTTCACGCCCTGCGTGCGGAGGCGGTTCACCTCGGCCTGCACCCGTCCGAGGCGTGGCTCGACGTGGAACGGGTCGAACGCCCCCGGGAAGACCAGCTCAGGGGCGTCCTCGTTGGTGAACCCGACGAAGCCGACCTTGCCGCCGTCAAAGGTGTCGAAGACCACCGACGGCTTCCACTCGGCGGGCGTGTTGCCCTGCGCGTCGACGACGTTGGCGGAGACGAACGGGTAGTTGGCCAGCGGGATCAGCGTGTTCCGCAGATACGCCGATCCCTTGTCGAAGTTGTGGTTGCCCAGCCCGTCGAGCTGGATGCCCATCATGTTCATCACTTCGATCGTCGGCGTGTCGCCGAAGAACGCCGAGATCGGTGGCGTCGCCCCGACCGAGTCGCCGGCCGCCATCGCAACCGACCCGTTCGGAGCGTCGGCGCGGTACGTGTCGAACCATGTCTTCAGGAACGCTGCTCCACCGATCGCATAGGTCGGGTTGACGGCCGGCGCAGGAAGGTTGTCGGCCGTCTCGGCGAGCGGCACCAGCTGGCCGTGGAAGTCGCTGATGTCGAGCACGGTGATCTCCTTGTACCTGCCCGCCCCCCTCGTCAGGCCGTACAGAATCCTGCCGCGTGCGTTCTGCGGGCCGGGGATGTCAAGCAGGAACGCCAGCGTCGGGGCGAGATCGATGGCGCGGACGCCGGCGATCGGTGTGTCGCGGTGCTGGATGCCCGGCCCCGCCGCCACGAACGTGGCGTGCATGTTCACGTTGTGCGGGATGTCGACCAGGTTCGGCAGGTAACCGTGCTGGCCGAAGAACTGGGAGAAGGCGATGCGCTGCCCGGGGGTGGCCGCGTCGAACTGGTACGGCGGGCGCAGCACGACGACGACGTCACCACTCCGGCTCGGGTGGAGCGAGTCGCTGCCGTCCACGTTGCGCAGCTCTTCTTTACGCATCACCCGGTCCACAACCTGGGCGCCCGGGTGGGCGGGGTCGGTGAGCGACTGGAACGCGTTGATCACCGACGTCCGCACCTGCTCGTAGGTCGTGCCCGCCGGAAGTGTCGTGTTGACGTAGATCTGCGCGGTGCCACCAGCCCAGCACGCCTTGGCGAGGTTGGTGGTCGCTGCGGCGCGGCAGTTGCTCGGCTGCTCCGGGGTCTGGATGCCCGCGTCGGAGAGCACCTTGGCGGCGTTGACCGCGTACCACTGGGGAGCGAAGCCGTGATCGGATCCGGCGAACACGGTGGCGCCCGGCATGAACGAACGGGTGAGGGCCAGCTTGGCGTCCGCCTCGTGGTACGCGCTGCGGATGTAGCCCTCACGGATATCGACCCGGTTGTCCGGGGTGCCGTTGCCCTCCAGATCGTCGTAGTACGGGTTCGGGTTGCCGTCGATGTCCGTGGGCGTGACGAGCCCCATGAACTGGTGCGAGAACTCGTCCGTCACCGGGTAGCCGACGAGGGCGACGTCGGTGTCCGGCTGCAGGGTGCCGAGGATGAATTCGAGGTACGCGTCCGCAGACGCCTTCTCGAGGTCGCGGCCCTGCTCGACGTAGGTCTCCTCGTCGATGATCCGGGCCTCGAGCGGGGCGAAGTCGGCCGAGATGAACGTCGGGAAGTTCTCGGCGAGATACTTCTCCAGCCGGTTCTCCCCCGCTCCGCCGGCCGGCAGGGCATTACAGGCGGCCGTCGCGCACGACGCGATCACGCGCTCGACCGAGGTGAAGTACAGCTTGAACGTGCTGAGGTCCGGGGCCAGCGAGATGAGCTTCACGTAGAAGCCCGCGGTCTGCCCTGCCCGCGCCCCGATCAGGCCGTCGGCGCCGGTCAGCTTGACTTCCTCGAAGTCCCCGACGGCGAGGTCGACCGCCGCCTCGCTGCCGTCCTTGGGCGCGGCGCCGCGCACCAGCAGCGCGTGGTCATAGGCCGCCGTGCCATCTACGACGCTGTCGTAGAGATAGACGTCGTACGTCCTGTTGGGGTTCTGCGCGGCGAAGGTGGTGGCGACGAGCAGCTGAGTCTGCTGGGCGGGTGCGGCCGGATCTCCCGCTGGCACGTTGGTCCAGCCGCTCGCCGGACCGAACCCCGCGACCTGATAGGACAGCCCGAACGCGGCGGCCCCCGCCTGCTCGGTGGCGTCCAGCGGCGCGGCGAGGACGCCGCGAGTGGAGAAGAAGTTGACGAAATCGACCGTCGGACCACTGATGCCGGCGTTCGCCCCGCCGACCCAGTCGATCTGCGCCACCTTCTTGCCTGCCCGCTCGGCGGCGGCGGCGAGCGTGTCGGCCTGCAACGTGCCCGGCGCCGAGAAGCTCGTGCGGTTGTTGAAGTTCGCCTCGCCGGTCCGGTGATAGGTGTTGTTGGTCGAACCGTGCTCGCCCGGCCACGTGCCCGTCGCCATCGTGTACCAGCCGACACCGGTGTTCGGAGGGAACCCCTGCGTCATGCCGTTGTCGCCCTTCACACCCGTGGCGATCAGATCGGCGTAGGTCGGCATCTCGCCCTCGGCGACGTACCGGTCCATCAGATCTGGGCGCATGCCGTCGGAGGCGAAGAAGATCGCCTTGGTAGCCAACGGCCAGGAGGCCGGGCGCTCGGCGGCGCCCGGCGCGGACGTCAGCGCCAAGCCCCCCACGACGAGTAGCACCGTCGACACCCACACAGTCGACCTACGCAGCATGATGGAGTCCCTTCTCATCCAGTTCCCGTCCCACCAGACCCGCGCCCGATGTTACGACGGTTCCGAGAGAGCGGACACCGGTGACAACCGCACGATCTCGTTGCCGACTTGCGCAGAGCGGGGCGGCTCGACGCGCGGTCAACCCGCCCAGAACGCGCTGTACAGAACGTCGTCCGTGACGCCCTCGGCGGCCGCACGGAACGGCACGTCCCCGGGCGGATCCGCTGCGGTGGGCGAGCTGCGACGACACCTTGCCGCCGCGGCGCAACCGCGTGTCTCTACTGTCGCAGTCCGATGCTCAGACGGTGAGGAAGACGGTGGCGTTCGGAGGTAATGGTGCGCCGGCGTTGACGATCATCTTGCCGAACGGAACCAGAGCCAGACCGGCGAGCTTGAAGCTGGCGACACCGAAGGGGATTCCGATGATCGTGACACAGGAGAACGCCGACGAGGATGTGCCCGATCGCAAGCCAGAAACCGGACAACAAGAACCAGATGAGGTTGCCCACCCACGACAGGGCCGGATCACGATCGGTGCGTTGGGACCACGACCCGCCCGAAGGGCCAGAACGCGCAGCCGGCGAGGCGGCGCCTCCGCGACCACGAGCGTGGAGAGGTCGACGAGTCCGCTCAGAGAACGCGCCACCAGAACGACGTTCCGCGAAGTGGTCAAACCCGCACCCAGCGGCATTTAGTTGCGTACATAAGTAGATTCGCTCGGCGGCGGACGGCGGTTGCTACGGCGAGGTGGTCTTGGGCGCGAAGTCGTAGCGGAGTGCCTCGTCGACGGCGTGATAGCCGATGGCTCGGTAGATGGAGTTCGAGGTGGGGTTGGCGAGGTCGGTGTAGAGGATGCAGCGCTGTCGTTGGGTCCGGACGCCGAGGGAGAGTGCGGCAACGAGTGCCGAGGCGTAGCCGCGGCGACGCCGTTGACGAGGTGTGTATACGGGACCGACCCGCACGACGTCGGCGACTGGGTCTGAGAGTCCTGCCAGCGCGACCGGTGTGTGGTCGTCCCAGATCCACAGTTGGCCTGCCGGTAGACGGCGGTCGACGACGTCGGCCGCGGTGTGTGATCCCGAGGCTCCTGTCTCGGTCTCGAAGTACTTGAACCACGACACGAGCAGGCCTCGGTCGTGGCTGATTGCCTGGCGGAGCTGACCGCTCGTGCGTCGCGGCGGCACGACCGTGGCTACTTCGTAGAGCCGCTGGCCCTGTGCGGGCTGTGCAGGTGATCGTGTGCGCTCGGCCCAATGACCGGCGAAAGCAGCGACGGTGGCGGCCTGACCGTTCACGCCGGGCAGATCCACGCCCTGTTCGACGATCGCATCAACGACCGCGGTCACCGCCTCGCGCGGCATCGGCGTCACGGTAGCGAAGAAGTGCGTCGGTGACTGCAACACGACACCCGCCACCTCCCCGTCGAGGCGGGCGATCCAGTAGCGGCCGGGTTCTGGGTGCGCCACCCGAAGCGTCAACAGGGTCAGGATCAGGTTGTGTCGTACCGGATCCCCCCGTAGGAACACTCCAGCGTCCACCAGGACCTGCTCGGGAGCGTCGATTGCCGACACCGCGGCTCGCATGACACATCATTGACCAGCACGGGAACTCCAGTGCGACCGGATTAACAGTGCGGCCGCAAAGAGTGGCTCAGGTGCAGCAGCTCACTCGCGAAGCCGACTGACCGCCGTCGGCGCCTCACCGTCGGTGACGTGCGGAGGGCGCGCACACGCATTTTGGACCCCTTCGCAGCCGCAAGACCCGCCACTCGACCGCGCGAGAAGCGCCAGAAGAGCTCGCCCGCCGGGTAGACGAGGGTCGGCGTGACCCGCACGCGTAGAGCGAACCGCGCATCAGCACCGGCCGCGGGTGGGCAAGGGAGCTCTGGCTATGCGACGATCCTCCGAAGATGGGCGAGACGAACAGCTAGCCGTCGGTGAGCGCGGAACGTCCGTGACTTGATCGTGTTCACCGGCACGCCGAGCCGGGCGCCGATCTCGGCCTGCGTCAACGACTCGAGGTGCTGGAGCCGTACGACCTCCCGCTCGAGGGGTGGCAGCCCGTCGATCGCGTCGCGCACGGCCCACACATCGAAGACCGGGTCCACGCGGTCCGGTAGCTCCGCCACCGCAGCTTCTTCGAGCCGCTCGGTCGGCCGGCACGCCTCGCGGCGGTAAAGATCGATCGCTGTGCGCCGGGCGATCGTGGCCAACCAAGGGCCGAGTGCTCGTGCCGGGTCGAAGGTCGCGGCCGCCCGCCAGGCCTTGAGGAAGGTCTGCTGCGTGGCCTCCTCGGCCAGTTCCCGCGACCCGACGGTCTTGTACGCCACCGCGAAGACCGACGCGCCGTACGCCCGATACACGGCCCGCACCGCGTCGGGATCTCCGCTCCGGAAGCGGATCAGCTCGCCAGGGTCGACCACCCTTGCCAGGGTTGACGAGCAGGTCGACACCGCGCTCACAGTCCCGGTACGGGGACGAGTTCGAGGTGCCATCGGTCGCGATCGTCGAACGTGATGTTCGGGGTCCCCTCGACGCCAGCGCGACGTGCGCGCTCTAGGAGGTACGTCCTGCCGAGAAGCCCGAGCATCACCCCGTGGTGGCCTGCGTGGTCCTCGAGTGGGTACTGCGCTTCGAGCCCCAGACAGACAGGACAGAAGTGCACGTCGGCTTCAACTCGGTTCGTGGGGCGAGCGAATCGACGCTGCCTTGGCGAGAGATGGCTGGCCCATCGCGTGCGTCGTGGATCGTTGACGGCCAAATGACCGCTCCTTTGTGATGGGTTCGCCTTGGGGTGAGGTGGGCTTTAGGACCCCGAGCTTCGAGGCGACCGGCGTGGCGAACGTGGATGGGACCGATAGTGGAGACCGTGGACCCGCATTCGCACCGTGGCGACCCCCCTGTCTTTCCCAACCTCGGGCGGGCTATGGGCGTAACGTGAGCCAACGTGAGGGAGGGAGCGGGCGCTGGGCAGCTCCTCGAACGGAGCGAGGAGCTGGCGCGAATCGAGTCGGCGATGGCCGGGGCTCGCTCGGGGCAAGGCACGTTCGTCGTGATCGAGGGACCCGCCGGGATTGGCAAGACGGCGCTGCTCGCGGCGACGAGGACCGCGGCGACAGACCGCGGAATGCGCGTCCTTCGATCACGAGGCACCGAGCTGGAGCGCGACTTCGCCTTCGGAGTGGTGCGTCAGCTTCTCGAACGGCCCCTCGCCGAGGCATCGGAGGTGGAGCGCGCCGACTTGCTGCAAGCCGCTGCCGGCGTAGCCGCCGGTCTCCTCGGGCTTCCGGGCGCAAGCCCCGCGGGGGACCTGCCGTCGACAAGTGTCGATCCCTCCTTCGCAGTCATCCACGGCCTCTACTGGCTGTGTGCGAATCTGGCCGCGGAGGGTCCACTCTGTCTGCTCGTCGACGACGTGCACTGGGCAGACGCCGCGTCCCTCCGCTACCTGGCCTTCTTGGTCACGCGCCTCGAAGACCTGGGCGCCGCGCTCATCGTCGCGACCCGCCCTCGTGAGGCAGGCACCGACGCTGAGCTGCTCGCGGCGTTGACCACCGACCCCTCCGCCGAGGTGATCCATCTTCCTCCGCTGACGAGAGGCGCGGTCGCTCAGCTTGTCGAGTCGAGGCTCGCCGAGGTACCGGATCAGGTGTTCGTCGACGCCTGCCTTCACGCAACCGGCGGAACACCATTCCTGATGCGCGTGCTCCTGGAGGCACTGAGCGAAGGGGGTATCGCTCCCAAGGCGGAGGCCGCACCCCAGGTCGAAAGAATCGGAGCACGCACGGTCGGTCGCTCGATTCGCCTCAGGCTCCGTCGGCTGCCGGAGCACTCGGGGCGGCTCGCGCGGGCGCTCGCAGTCCTCGAGCAGAGCGACCTCCTCCAAGCCGCTCAACTAGCGGGTCTCGAAGAGCCGCAGGCAGCCGACGCAGCCGACGCACTGGTGGAGGCAGGGATCCTCGAGCCCGGCCGGCCGCTGACATTCATCCATCCGATCGTTCGCACCGGCATCTATTCGGAACTCTCCAGTGCGGAGCGCGCACAGGGTCATCGCCGTGCCGCCGGGTTGCTCGCCGGGCAACCCGGCTCGAACGAGCGGGTCGCCAACCACCTGCTGGCCAGCGAGCCTTCCGGCGATAGCTGGATCGTCCAGCGGCTCGTCGAGGCCGCTTGCGAAGCAGGAAAGCGCGGCGCTCCCGAGCAGGAGGCCGTCTTCCTGCGCCGAGCGCTCGCCGAACCACCAGCGCCAGGCGACCAGTACAGCTTGCTGCTCGACCTCGGAATGGCCGAGGCGCGCGCCGGGCTCGCCGGCTGGCCGGAGCACTTGCAGAGGGCCATGGACACTGCGCCGAACGCCGCGTCCGTCGCCAACGCAACGATGGTACTGGCCTACGCGCTCATCCGAACGCAGCGCTTCGCGGACGCGGTCGAGCTTCTCGATCGGGTCTCGTCGTCGCTCGAACCTCACCACCCCGACCTCGCGCTCAGACTCGAGGCGGCCGCCGTACTCCCCGGGTTGAATGACCCGACCACCGCCTCATCGACGGCGTTCCGCCTCGATGCGTTACGCCAGCGGGCCGCAAGCGAATCGGCACCCCCCGAACTGCTCGCCGCGCTCGCATACGGCTGTGTCCTGACGAACGAGCCCGCCGACGTCGGCGCCGACCTGGCGACGCGCGCACTTCGGGTCGGCGGCGGCACCTCGGCAGGTCCCGGCGACCCTTCATGGTTCACGTTCGCAGCCTGGTTCTCCATGGCGACGTTCACGCTGCTCTGGACCGAGCGCTATGCCCAGCTGCGGCCGCTGCTCGATGCCTCAATCGTCGGGGCACGCGCGACCGGCGACAGCAGCCTGCTCGCAAGCAGCCTGGCCAACCGCGGCTGGCTCGCGCACCGACGCGGCGACCTGATCGCCGCTGAGGCGGATACACGGACCGGACTCGCCGCGACCTCGCTCCCCGCACCGCCGACGACGCGCGTCCTGAACGGCGCTGTGCTCGTCCTCGCGCTTGTCGACCGGGGAGAGCTCGACGCAGCGGCGGAGGTACTCGGTGCGTTCGTCTCAGACGCAGAGAAGGAATCGCTCTATGCCGCGGCCCTCCGCTTCGCACGCGGCCGGCTGCGGATCGAACAACGGCGAATCGCCGACGGGCTCGAGGACTTTCTGGCTGTCGGCGCACTCCTGACGCGCGCGCAGACAACTTCCCCAAGTGCCTTCCCCTGGCGGTCGGAGGCGGCGCTCGCTCACCTCGCGCTTGGCCAGCCCGAGCTGGCACGACGGCTCGCGGAAGACGAGCTCGCGCTCGCCCGCGCATTCGGCGCCCCCCGCGCACTGGGCGTAGCGAAGCGCGCGGCGGGCGTCGTGGCCGGTGGCGAGCGTGGAGAGTCGCTGCTCCGCGAGGCGATCGAGGCCTTCGAGCATGGTGACTCCGGGCTGGAAAGGGCGCGCGCGCTCGCTGACCTCGGGGCACTGCTTCGGCGGCGCAATCGCCGCAGCGAAGCTCGAGACCTGCTCCGCGAGGCACTCGACATCGCCCACCGCGCGGGCGCCAGGACGCTCGCCGACCAGGCGGCGATCGAGCTCCGCGCCACCGGCGCGCGCCCGCGTCGGGTCGTGCTCACAGGGCTCGACTCGCTGACTGCTAGCGAGCGCCGCATCGCCGAACTCGCCAGCCAAGGCCTCACCAACCGCGAGATCGCCCAGACCCTCTTTGTCACGGCGCGGACCGTCGAGGGCCACCTCACGAGCGTTTTCCACAAACTGCAGCTCAGCTCGCGAGACAAACTCCCTGCCGCGTTCGCCAGCGTCGCTCCTGTTCCGGCATAGCGTCCCGATCTGCGCCTACGTCAGAAGGCAGCACTGATGGTGAGGACGGCACACCCTCCTCACCGACCGACGCCCGGGCGGCCGTGACCGACGACGCGCCGCGCCGTCGGTGGTCCAGCGGGCGTGATCAGCGCTGGCGCGCCGGCCCCTGCTCGCCGTACCGGCCGGGTCGTTGGGTGAGGTGATCGCGACCGGACCGGCGCAAAGGATGGTCTGGCACGGTGGGCGGCGGTCATCGACTCGCCGTGATCACTCCGCGAGCGCGAGGAGGGTGTGGAGCAACACGTTGGCGCCCGCGGCGACGTCGTCCGGGTGGGTGTGCTCGGCGATGTTGTGCGACAACCCACCGACGCTCGGGGTGAAGATCATCGCCGTCGGGCACACCCGGGCCAGCATCTGGGCGTCGTGCCCGGCACCGCTCGGCAGCCGGCGGGTCGAGTATCCGAGATCGCGGGCCGTCGCTTCGACCAGATCCACGGTCGCCGGATCGAACTCGACCGGGTGGAACCGGGCCAGCGACCGAGCGACGACATCAACGCCCTCGGCTGCGGCCAGCCGGCCGAGCTCCTCGGCGAACGCCTGCTCGGCGCGCCGCAGCACGTCGTCATCGGTGTTGCGCAGGTCAACGGTCACGGTCGCTGCACCCGGCACGACGTTCACCAGATCGGGTCGCAGGTCAAGTCGGCCGATCGTACCCACCTGTGCGCCGCCGACATCGAGCACGAGCCGGCGCACGAACGTTGCGATCGCGGCCGCGACGTAGCCGGCGTCGCGACGCAGTCGCATCGGCGTCGTGCCGGCGTGGCTGGACCGTCCGGTGATGGTCACCTCGGTCCAGGAGATGCCCTGCACACCCTCGACGACCCCGATCGTGATCCCCTCGTCCTCGAGGATCGGACCCTGCTCGATGTGCAGCTCCACGTAGGCGTGAGGTGCTGTCGCCGCGGGACACGGCAACGGCCCGGCGTAGCCGATCCTCGTCAGCTCATCGCCGAGACGGGCCCCGTCGTCGGCAGCGCGCACGTCCAGCGCGTCCTCCAACGCCATTCCACCGACATACACGAGGCTGCCCAACATGTCCGGCGCGAAGCGACTGCCTTCCTCGTCGGTGAAGAACGCAACTGCGATCGGGTGCGCCGTCGGAATGGCGTGCTGCTCGAGTGTCTCGATCACCTCGAGCCCGGCGAGCACGCCGAGGTTGCCGTCGAAGCGACCACCCGTCGCGACGGTGTCGATGTGCGAGCCCGTCATCACCACGGCCGCCGCCGGATCGGTGCCGGCGCGAGTGGCGATCACGTTGCCGATCGCGTCGATGGCCAGCTCGAGCCCGAGGTCGCGCATCCACCCGACGACCAGGTCACGGCCCCGCCAGTCGGCATCCGTCAGGGCCAGCCGGCAGCATCCGCGCTCGCCGTCGGCGCCCAGGATCGCGCCGACCTCACCGAGCTCCATCAGCCGCGACCACAGCCGTTCCCGGTCGATCCGCAGAGCGGACCACTCCCCGCTCATGACGAGGTGAACTCGAACCGGGACAACTCGGCCAGGACGGCACAGAACGCTTCGAAGGCGCCGGCGAACAGCACGGCCCCGTGTTCGACTACGAGTGCCGTCGGGTCACCGGTCACGCCGCTCTCGTCGAAGTCGTCGGACAGCCATCCCAACGACACCGATTCACTGAATCGCACATGGCGGTTCTCCGCCGGGTGCTCGGGTACCCGACGAGCGGTGGTGGAGAGATCGACCAGGTCGGGAGCGAGATGGAGCACGAGCGAAGTCTCGTCGGTCCCCGCGTCCACGCCGTTCATGAACACGATCCGTTGCGCGAACGTCAACGCAACGGAGCGCGCGACGTCGTCGAGTACGCCTTATGGGTCTTTGAAGACCGTTACACGGGACTCGAACCCGCGACCTCACCTTGGCAAGGTCATGATTCTCGTCCGTCGAGACCGCTCCTTTCCGTTGAGCAGGCTCCTCTCCGCCGGCTCGTCCGCCCACTCCGCAGAGTCCGCCCACTCCGGCGCACATTGTCTAACGCGTTAAACCGAGGCCAAACTCTGCGAACCACTCGGATCCCCCGTTAGCCGCTCGGACCGCTACAGGATGAAGGGGATGCACGGCCCTTCGGCTCGGTGGCGTTCGGGCGGACATATCCTTCGCATCGACACCGACGTTCTTCGTTTCGAGATCGGCCGACCTCAACCGGGTGATCACCAACGCGGCCCGCAGCAGCGACCTGTATCGCAGCATCCAGGAGCTCCGTGGCCATCCCCCGGACTGGCAGGTCCTGCCACTGTCGTGCTTCGCTGTCACCGTCGCCTGGCCACCCGGCCGTCTCGCCGAGAACACCGGCTTCCGCTCGTACCTGCAAGAGGTCCTCGCCGACCATCTGAGCGGCGGGGACCGCACCGCCGATGGGCGACGTACGTCGGGATGCGTGATGCACGCCGACGCGCCGGACAAGGTCCTCGCCCAGATGCTTCCAATCCATCCGACGGTCGCCGAGTTGTACCCCACTATCCTCGGACAGCTCGAGGCGCTGATGTAGCCCCGCGCTCGCACGGGGTTGACCGCCCGCCGGCCATGCGCGACGGTCGTTCTCCGAACCAACGAGAGAGGGAGCGATGAGCACGACACGAGCCAGCAACGCCGGGACCGTCGACTTGAAGATGGAGGTCGTCGTGATTCCCGTCACCGATGTCGACCGAGCCAAGGAGTTCTACGGAACCCTCGGCTGGCGGCTCGACGCTGACTTCCCGTTCGACAACGGGTTCCGAGTCGTCCAGTACACGCCGCCCGGCTCGGGGTGCTCGGTCCAGTTCGGCACGAAGATGACCTCGGCCGAGCCCGGGTCGGCGCAGGGCCTGTACCTGATCGTCTCCGACGTCGAGGCGGCGCGGGCCGACCTGGTCGCCCACGGCGCCGACGTGAGCGAGGTGTTCCACGCCGGGACGCCGGGCGCCCAGTTCGCGCCCGACGGGAGCGGTCGGGTGAGCGGGCCCGCGCCCGAACACGCCAGCTACTCCTCATTCGCCACGTTCAGCGACCCCGACGGCAACACCTGGCTGTTGCAGGAGATCACGACCCGTTTGGCCGGACGGATCGACGCCGCCGGGACGGCGTTCGCGTCGACAGCGGACCTGGCGAGCGCGTTGCGGCGGGCGGAGGCGGCCCACGGTGAGCACGAGCAACGCACCGGTGAGCGCGACGAGAACTGGCCGGATTGGTACGCCGCCTACATGGTGGCGGAGCAGGCCGGCACGGAACTGCCGACCTGACATGAGCGGCCAGCCGAACCTCGCCGGACAGACCGTCGTCGTGATCGGCGGCAGCGCCGGCATCGGCTTGGAGACCGCCCGGCTGGCGCGCCAAGAGGGGGCGGACGTGATCATCACCGGTCGCGACCCGGATCGACTGAAGCGCGCCGGTCGGGAGCTGGGAGCCACGACGGCCGCGTTCGACGCCACCGACTTCGGGAGGCTGGCGAGCTTCTTCGACGAGCTGCCGACGCCGATCGATCACGTGCTGGTGACGGGCCCCGGTCCCTACTACGCGCTCCTCGCGGACTTCGACATCGCAGCGGCGCGCCGAGACGTCGACGCTCACCTGCTCCTGCCGGTACAGGTGGCCCGGCACGCTGCGGGCAAGGTGCGCCCGGGTGGGACGTTGCTGTTCATGGGCGGGACCGGTGGCCGGCGAACGGCGCCCGGCCTCACCTTCATCTCCGCGCTCACTGCGGCGCTCCCCGCCATCACGAAGAACCTCGCCCTCGAGCTTGCGCCCGTCCGAGTCAACCTGATCGCGGCCGGCTTCGTCGACACACCGCTTTCGGCGAAGCTCCTCGGCGACCAACTCGACGCGCGACGTGAGCAGCTCCGCACGACACTTCCGATCCGGCGCGTCGTCGGCCCGGCTGACATCGCCGCGCTGGCCGTTCACCTGATGACCAACACAGCACTCACCGGTGGCACGTTCGACATCGACGGCGGACAGCAGCTCGTCGAGGGCTGACTCGAGCTGAAAGGGCTCCCAGATGCGCGCTGACGTCGTCCCGGGCGGCACCTTTCCCGACTACGCGCTGCCGGACCACACCGACACCACCCTGCACGCTCAGCGAGCTGCAGGGCGACGATCCGATGATCCTCACGCTCGCCCGCGGCCACTACTGCCCGAAGGAGCACCAGCAGCACCCCGGGCGGCCGCGAGTGAGATCCGCCCCGACTGGGACTTGAGCAAGCCCGGCCTCCGCGAGGCCTGGGATGCCGGCGACTGGTCGCCGTTCCACGGCTGGAAGAAGCGCTCACCTGGCAGCTCAGGCGTCGCCGGAGCAAGGCCCTGAGCAATCTTCGCCCACCGAGACCACCCACCACTCCCGGAGGAAGCAGACGATGGAATTCCTCGTCGAATTCGAGGTCAACGTTCCGGACAGGACCCCGCAGACCGAGGTCGACGAGCGCGGCAGCGCCGAAGCCGCAGCCGCTGCCGAGCTCGCACGCCAAGGCCATCTCGTCCGGCTGTGGAGAGCACCGGGCGAGGCCAGAGCTCTCGGCCTGTATCGCGCCGAGAACAGGGCGCAGCTCGACACGCTGCTCTCCGGGCTTCCGCTCGGCGACTGGCTGAAGGTCGTCGTCATACCGCTCGAACCGCACCCCAACGACCCGGCGCGCCCACGGCCCGCGAGCTTCGAGTTGCCCGACCCGTCCCTTACCCCCGTCTACTGTCTCGACGCCTCACTGGGAGCACCGCTCGATCTCGGAGACACCGCCTATGGTCACCGTCGGATCGTGCCGCTCACCGGCGGCACCTTCGCCGGTCCTGAGCTCAACGGCGAGCTGGTCCCGGGTGCGAGCGCCGACTGGCAGACGGTGCTGCCCGACGGCACCGCCCTCGGCGACATCCGCTACACGCTGCGGACCGACGACGGTGACCTGCTCTACGTGCAGTCGCGCGGGGTGCGCCACGGCCGCGCCGAGGTCCTCGCCCGCCTCGGACGCGGAGAAGACGTCGACCCCAGTGAGTACACCTTCCGGACCGCAACGCAGATCGAGACCGCGGCCCCCGAGCTCGACTGGCTGAACAAGGGGGTGTTCATCAGCGTCGGTGGACGCCACGCGGGCGGCGTGAGCTACGCGACGTATCTCGTCGCATGACACCGTCCGGGGCGGGTGCGACCACCGACCCGGTTCCCGGGCCCGAGGCAAAGAAGCTGCGATCGTCACCTGCGCCTCCCGGGGCATCGGCGCCGGGGTGGTGGTTGCGCTGCGACGTGCCGGGTACGCAGTCGTCGGCACCTCCCGCTCGATCCGCGCGTGCGACGAGGCGATCTCGTCACCGTGCAAGGTGACGTCGGCCAGGTCGACACCGCCCGGCGCGTCGTCGAACTGGGGCTCGATCGGTTCGGACGGATCGACAGCCTGATCAACAGTGCCGGTCTCTACATCGGGAAATCCTTCACCGACTACACACCCGAGGACTTTGCAGCCGCCGTTCCCGTCAACTTGGCCAGGTTCTTCGACATCACGCAACTCGCCATCGAAAAGCATGGTCGGTCAGGGCCGCGGCCACATCGTCAACGTCAGCGCAAGCCTGGTCGACCACGCCCACAGCCCCAGACCGTCGGCACTGGCGTCGCTGACCGAGGGTGGCCTGGTGGCCGTGACCCGCGCACTGGCTACTGAGTACGCGTCGCGGGGCGTCCGGCTCAACGCCGTCGCCCGAGGAGTGATCAGCAGCCCGGACCACGACCCCACGTCCTACGACGGCATGGCCGCCGTTCATCCCCTGGGCCGGCTGGGCGAGATCAGCGATGTGGTCGACGGGATCCTCTACCCCGAACGGGCAACGTTCATCACCGGCGAAACCCCGCACATCGACGGCGGCCAAGCTGCCGGACACTGACAGCTCAGCCCGACCTCGCAGTCCGCGGTTCAGTCGACGCAGAGCCGACGGATCGAGTGCGACTCAGGCGCGGGCCATGGGGGTTTCCACGTCGTCGTACACGCGAGCCGCAGCCAGGAGCCCAGCGCCAGCACGCTCGAACACTGCGATGCCCGCCTGGGGCGGCAGTTCGCGGCCGCCCCACCGAACGCAGTTGTACTCGACGGCGCAGCGCACGCCGTCGTCGGTCAAGGTGCAGCTCTCGAGACCAATGCCACCACCGGCACTGAAGCACATCGAGAAGTACGAGCGTAGTTTCGCGGCACCGCGATGGACGCCGGGCCCGACGGGCTCGCGGAAGTACCCGTCGGGCGCGAACGTGTTCACCACCGCGTCGGTGTCACCGGCGTCGAGGGCAGCCAGATAGCGACCGACCACACCACCAGGGCGGGCCGGCACCGGCTGGACGATGGGCGCCCTGACGTGGCGGCGGCCGTCGACCGGCCATTGGCTGCAGTAGGTCCGGAACACCACCGACCGATCGTCGGGGGACTCGGCGACGACTGCCAGCGGCCACAGCATCTCGTTCGGATCGTGGTCCAGATGGGCGAGCACTTCGACGACAGCCCGCCCACCGACACACGTCGAGGCCACGCGCTCGGTCCTGGCGTGGCGCGCAGCCAGCAGGGCCTGACTCTGTCTGACGAAGCGTCGCACCTGCCTGTGGCCGCGGACCTCACCGGCCCGAGGGTCGTAGACCACGACTTCACCGGGCCACACCGTCTCCAACGCGCGGGAGTCGCCCTCGGTCAGCGCCTTCAGGTACCGGGCGACCGGATCAGCCCGACCTGCGGTGCGGGTCTCTTGGCGCGCCAGCTCGGCAGCAGCGACGAAGTCCGGGAACCACGGCATCTCAACCTCCGTCAGCGTGCCCTCGCCGGCTGCAGTGCGAGCGGGGTCACGCTAGCTCGGCCAGCAGGTGGACCGACTACACGGCCGCAATCACATCTCCCGGCGCTGGCAGGGGTGTCGCGGAGACCCTTGCGAGAGGTGATCCCGAGCTTCATGAACACCTTCCTCAGATGCCACTCGACGGTGCCGGAGCTGATGAACAGTTCGGCGCCTGATCTCCGGGTTCGTCCGGCCCATGAGGGCGAGTTGCGCGATGTGCCCCTCTTGTGGTGTGAGCTCGTCGCGGGTGTCGTGTCGGCGCTTGCAGGCCGGGATCGCAAGCACCTCTGCCTAGTTGAGGCGAGGTGCGAGCACTGATCGAGGCGCCCCCGGGCGCGGAGGCCGACGGGAGGTTCGGGCTAACCGGCACGCACCGAGTGCCCGGTGCCGGCCGAATGAGGATTATCGCCGGGCGCGCTCGGGCCGTTACTGCATGGCATTCGCGGCGCGAACGGCGGGATTGTTGAGCGGCGATATGTCGCGGTCGGGCGGGACGCCGGGCCGATCGCCGTGCGCGGATCGCCGCATCCAGCGGGGATGATCATGCTGTGGAGCTATGCGCCCGAGAGCTGTGCGTCAGCTCAGTCGGCCGGTGCGACACGTGGCGCGGTCGGCCGCCCTCAGGTTCTGGCTGGGTGTGACTTTCGCGGCAGTTGAGGGGTTGGATACCACGATGGAGACCTCAGCCGACCCTGAAGCCGATCTGGTGCTTGCGGCTCAAGGTGATCCCGGCCGGTTCTCCGAGCTGTACAGACGTCACGTGCATCTCGTGCACTCTGTGGCCTACGCCCGCCTTGGGGATCGGGCCGTCGCCGAGGACATCACTGCGGAAACGTTCCGCCGGGCCCTGCGGGCGCTGCCACGATACGAGCCGCGCGGGATCCCGTTCCGGGCGTGGTTGATGCGCATCTGCACCAACCTGGTCAAGGACGAGCGTGAACGACGGGTGAGGGCTGCCCGCTACGCGGTCACGGCGGCCGACCCGCCGGTGTCGGCCGATGTATCGGCCGAGATCGACGCGCGAGCGACGTTGCAGGCGCTCGTGGAGCAACTCGCCCCCGATCGGCGGGCCGTGCTCGAGCTGCGATTCGCCGAGGACCTTCCCGTCGCCGAGGTCGCCCGCCGGTTGGCGCGGACGCCTGGCGCGGTCAAACAGCTGCAGCGACGAGCCCTCGACGATCTTCGTGGCCTGCTCGCCGAGAGGGATGGTGGTCGCTGTGTCGGTTGACCGGTTGCTGGGCGGGATGCCTCGCCGGACGTTCATCGACGCTCTCGGGGACGAGCTCGGTGTCGCCGCGGCAACACTCGCCCCCACCGTCGCCGTCGCCGCTCGGCGGGCCGGTGTCGTGGCCGACACCCACTGCGCAGCGGCGGACGCCACCGATCTACCTGACGCCGTGCTGGCCACGTTCGCCCGGTGCGATGTCGTGCTCCATTGCGGTGACCTGTCGACCAGCGACGTGCTTGACCGCCTCGCCAGCGTCGCCCCTGTGGTCGCCGTGCGGAGCACGTCGGACCCGATGGCCGACGGCGCCCGCCTGTTCGACGGGCCGCTGCTCGTTCGGGCCGGCGAGACCCTGATCGGTGTCGTCAGCGACCTCCCTGACATCGACGACCCAGGCGTCGTGTTCGGCACCGATGTGGACGTGGTCGTGTCGGGGACCACACACGTACCGGTCGTCCGCCGCGCTGGGCCGACCCTCGTCGTCAATCCCGGCAGCCCGACCCTTCCGGCAGCGGGCAGCCCGACGGTGGCCGTGCTCGATCTCGCCGGGCCTGCGACCACCGTCAACCTCGTCCACCTCCCGAGGAGGTCCCGATGAACACCGACCGGTCGAGCCGTGCCGCTGCGACACCCAACCGCGCTGACGAACCGGTACTGGTCGGGCTGATCGCTGACACACATTGCACCGCCCCCGATGGCAGCGACCTCCCGGCAGCGGCCGTCGACGCTCTCGCTGGCTGCGCTCTTGTCGTCCATCTCGGCGACCTCACATCGCTCGGTGTGCTCGACCGCCTCGCTGCCGGCGGGGCCGAGGTGCTCGGGATCCGCAATGTGATCGATCCCCCGGTCGGTACCGACCACCGGCTGGTCGACGGCCCCGTCGAACGAACCGTCGGTGGCCGCCGGGTCGTGTTCACGCGCACCCGCCCGACCGAAGCTGACGCCTTGTCGCGACCGGACGTGATCGCCTACGGCGTGCCGGCCGGCGGCGCCGGTCACGACTACGCCGTGTCGGTGGTCGACGGAACGCTGCTCGTGTCCCCCGGCAGCCCGAACAAGGCGTTGCGCCATCCGACCATCGCCCGGCTGTCGATCAATGCCAACACGATCGACGTCGAAGTCGTACACCTGACGTGACCGCCGCCCGCCGCCCGCCACCGCTGGACAGACCACCCGCCGATCTCCTCCGGTTCGCGTGTGCCGCCGGCGGCGCTGTTCATCTGGGGCGACCAGTGATCACCGGGGTACCGCACATCGTGTGTGGAGACCTCCCTTGGGCTCGCCGGGTGCTCCACGAATCGAGGCTCGACGGCGCGCGTTGCGATCTCGCGTGGGACTACGTCGACTGCCCTGGCGACAACGCCAACGATCGCTGTTCTGGCGGCGAGTGATCGCGGCCGCGGTGAGTCATATCGCCGGCGTCCGACGGTCCGACGACGGCTGCGGCGGCGGTGGCAAGGCTCCTTTGCGTTGACTGTCACGTGGGGCGGACCCGGGGCCGGGTCAGGTGCGCACGGGGTGGAGG
>JBKOUV010000167.1:0-3645 GCA_046723555.1 Actinomycetota bacterium
TTCTTCGACTGGGGCAACGACCGCCCGCCGGATCACCCCATGCACGAGGCGATCATCTACGAGACCCACGTGCGGGGGATGACGATCCGCCACCCGGACGTCCCGGACGAGTTGCGCGGGACGTACACCGCCCTCGCCCACCCCGCGATCCTCGACCACCTCACCGGTCTCGGGGTCACGTCGATCGAGCTGATGCCGGTGCACCAGTTCGTCCACGACAACCACCTCGTCGAGCGCGGGCTGCGCAACTACTGGGGCTACAACTCGATCGCCTTCCTCGCCCCGCACAACGGCTACACGGCGCGGCCGACGCCGAGCGGGCTGGGTCCGGTCCGGCAGAGCCACGTGCAGGAGTTCAAGACGATGGTGAAGGCACTGCACGCGGCCGGGATCGAGGTGATCCTCGACGTCGTCTACAACCACACCGCCGAGGGCAACCACCTCGGGCCCGTGCTGTCGATGAAGGGCATCGACAACCAGGCCTACTACCGGCTCGTCGATGGCGACCAGCGGCACTACCTCGACTTCACGGGAACCGGCAACAGCCTCAACGTGCGCCACCCGCACGTGCTGCAGCTGATCATGGACAGCCTGCGCTACTGGGTGACCGAGATGCACGTCGACGGGTTCCGCTTCGACCTCGCCTCCACGCTCGCCCGCGAGCTGTACACGGTCGACCGCCTCTCGGCGTTCTTCGACCTCATCCAGCAGGACCCGGTCGTGTCCCAGGTCAAGCTGATCGCCGAACCGTGGGACGTGGGCGAGGGCGGGTACCAGGTCGGCAACTTTCCACCGCAGTGGTCGGAGTGGAACGGCCGCTACCGCGACACGATCCGCGACTTCTGGCGCGGCGAACCGGCGACGCTCGCCGAGTTCGGCTCCCGCTTCACCGGCAGCTCGGACCTCTACCAGGCCGACAGCCGGCGCCCCACGGCGTCGATCAACTTCGTCACCGCCCACGACGGGTTCACGCTCGCCGACCTGGTGTCGTACAACGACAAGCACAACGAGGCCAACGGCGAGGAGAACCGAGACGGGGAGTCGTTCAACCGCTCGTGGAACTGTGGCGCGGAGGGACCGTCGGACGATCCGGACGTCATCGCCCTGCGGGCGCGCCAGCGCCGCAACCTGGTCACCACCCTGCTCCTGTCGCAGGGCGTCCCGATGCTGCTCGGCGGGGACGAGATCGGCCGCACCCAGGATGGCAACAACAACGCCTACTGCCAGGACAACGAGACCTCGTGGTTCGACTGGCAAGACGTCGACGAGGAGTTCGCCGAGTGGGTCCGGAGGGTCGCCGGCCTGCGCCACGCCCACGCCGTGCTCCGCCGCCGGCGCTGGTTCCAGGGTCGCAAGATCCGCGACACCGAGGATCTCGCCTGGTTCCGTCCCGACGGGGCGACGATGACTGACGACGACTGGGAGACCGGCTACGCCAGGTCGATCGGCGTGTTCCTCAACGGCGAAGCCATCCCGACACCCGACGCGTTCGGTGGCCGGATCCTCGACGACAGCCTCTTCGTGATCCTCAACGCCGGCGCGACCGACATGCGCTGGACGGTCCCCGGCGGGGTGTGGAGCCGGGCCTGGACGGTCGAGCTGGACACCAGCCTCATCCAAGCCGAGTCGACGCCGGTCAAGGGCGGTGACGTGGTCGACATCGTGGCCCGCTCGATCCTCGTCCTGCGATCCCCGGCCGCCGAATCCACGTGATCGAGCCGGACGCGTTGCGGCGCCGGGCCACCGAGCTCGGCGTCGAGCTGTCGTACCGGGACGTCACGGGTCAGCTCCATCACGCCTCGGACGCCACACTGCGCGCCGTCGTCGACGTGCTCGAGGCGGACGTCGCCGACGGACCGGCGCCCCGGCTCGAGCCGGTGATCGTCGCTGGCGCGACCGCGCCCGTGGTGGTCGGGTCGCTCAGCGAGCTCGAACTCGTCCTCGCCGACGGCACCGCGATCGAAGTGCGCGCGGACCACGGGACCGCAGCGCTCCCGACCGATCTCCCGATCGGCTGCCACCGCCTTCGCGGGGCGGGGGCCGGTGCCGACGAGACGGCCACGGTCGTCGTCCCACCCGCGACGATGCCTCGTGACCCGGCACTCGCCCACGGGGTCGGGCTGTTCGTCCCGACGTACGCGCTCTGGGAGGCCGACGCTCCGTTGCCGTCGTTCGCCCACCTGGCCGCGCTGGCCGCACGGGCGCACCACCTCGACGTCGGCGTCGTCGCCACGCTTCCGTTGTACGCCGCGTTCTACGACGAGCCGTTCGACCCGAGCCCGTATGCGCCGGTGAGCCGGCTGCACTGGAACGAGGTCTACCTCGACGACGGCTCGCTCCCTCGGGCGCCCGCGCCGACCGAGACCGGGCTGGTCGACTGGCGGGGGCTCGCCCGGCGTCGCCGTGTCCAGCTCCTCGACCTCTCCTGTGACCTCGAACCCGGGCTCGACGCCGCGGTCACCCGGTTCGTCGCCGGTCGCCCCGACGTCGCCGACTTCGCCCGGTTCCGCGCCGGCCGGCCGGATCCGGTGGACCTTGGCCGACCGGCCGCGCTGCTACGGCGCAGCCACGAGCTCGCCCAGTACCTCGCCGACGGCCAGCTCCGGGCGGTCGAGGGCGCGGGCCGGGCCGTGCTCGCCCTCGACCTCCCCATCGGCAGCCACCCCCGCGGCTACGAGGTGTGGGCCCACGGTGAGCTGTTCGCCCCCGGCATGTCGGTGGGCGCTCCGCCCGACGAGTTCTTCGCCGAAGGGCAGGACTGGGGGTTTCCTCCCCAGCTGCCGGCCGCCGGGCGACGCAGCGGCCACGAGCTCTGGCAACGCCTCATCGCGCGCGCCGGTCAGCCGGCGTCGATGCTGCGCATCGACCACGTGATGGGAGTGCAGCGGCTGTGGTGGATCCCCGACGGTGCGGGCGCGCGCGACGGCGTGTATGTCCGCTATCCCCGCGAGGAGTTGCTGGCGGTGATCGCCGCCCAGGCGACGACGGCGGACACGACGATCGTCGGCGAGGACCTCGGCACCGTGCCGGACGCGGTCCGGGAGGCGATGGATCGCTGGGACACGCTCGGGATGTACGAGGAACAGTTCAACCTCTACCGCGACGAGCTGGTGCCGATTCCGGCCCGGTCGGTCGCCGGCGTCCGGACCCACGACATGCCGGCGTTCGCCGCCGCCCTCGCCGTGGCGGGCGCGGGCGAGGGCGCGGCACGGTATCGGGCGTTGCTCGAGGCGGCGCTCGGGCGCGCCGTCGGCGAACGCCCCGCCGACGTGCTCGACGCCGCACTCGAACGGCTCGCCACGAGCAACGCCTACCTCGTCGTCGCCGACGTCGACGACCTCGTCGGCGAGACCGCCCCGCACAACGTTCCCGGCCAGACCCTCGAGACGACGTGGCGGCGTCGGCTGCGGGAGCCCACCTCGGTGGTGCTCGCCTCCGACGCGGTGCGCGGGCGGCTGAGGTTCCTCGCAACACGTTGAGGCACCCGAGGGTTTCGCGCCGACAACGTCCCCGCGGCAAACACTCGGATGCAGGCTCAGGTGAGCGCGCCGAAGGCGCCCCGCTCCTGCAATCGGGTGACGAACGACGGCTCGTAGGCCTCGCCGGGCGAGTCCCGGACCATCTCGTCGATGACGTGGGCGTCGT
>JBKOUV010000174.1:0-20971 GCA_046723555.1 Actinomycetota bacterium
CCATCACCCCGTCGCCGGCGGCCTTCACCACTCGCCCTCCGTGGTGGGCGATGACCCTGCCCAGCTCCCGCTGGTGCTCGACGAACAACCGGTCGGCCGCGGTCTCGCCGAGGCGCGCGCGCACCTCGGTCGAACCGACAACGTCCGTGAACAGGACCGTCGCCGTGGCGGTGCCCGGCTCTGGCATTGTGTCTCCCGCAACCCTCTGGTCAGATCTGACTATAGGGACGCGTGTCCCACAGACCGGGTGCAATAGGAAAACAGTCAGTCCCGGTCATGACAGCGCCGGGCTCGCGGCGTACGTTCGACCACCGACGGCGACGGGAGGTCGCCTGCCCGGCCAGGCAGGCGATCGGACAAGGAGGCCAGCGATGCCGATGTACGTCATCGAGCGCAACTTCGCCGAGCAGCTCGATCCCGAGCAGCTCGACCGAGAGGGCATCAGGCTCGTCAATGACGACGTCGGCGTCCGCTGGCTGTATTCGTTCCTGTCCGCCGACAAGAAGAAGACCTACTGCCTCTACGAGGCGCCGAATCCGGAGGCGCTGCGGGAAGCCGCGGCCCGCATCGGCATTCCCGCCGACGTCATCGTCGAGGTCTCCGAGGTCCTTCAGCCCACCTGATCCGCCGCCGTCACCCGAGCAGATCAGGAGAACACACACCCATGACCACCATCGACCCCAGCGCGCCCACGATCACGATCGACGGGCTGTTGACCGACGAGATGCTCGCCCGTTTCGACCAGCGGGCGCCGCAGTACGACCGCGAGAACCGCTTCTTCGACGAGGACTTCGCCGAGCTGCGTGAGTCCGGCTTCCTGAACCTGGCGCTTCCCATCGAGTTCGGTGGGCACGGGCTCGGCCTCGACGAGTACTCCAAGCTGGCCCGTCGGCTCGCCTACGTCGCGCCGGCGACCGCCCTGGCCGTCAACATGCACGTCTACTGGACCGGCGTCGCTGCTGATCTGCTGCGCAACGGCGACGAGTCCGGCCGCTTCATCCTCGAGAAGGCGGCGGAAGGCGAGATCTTCGCCGCCCTGCACGGCGAGGCGGGCAACGACATCCCCGTCCTGCTCTCCAATGCGCGCGCCGAGCGGGTCGACGGCGGCTGGACGATCAGCGGCCACAAGATCTTCGGCAGCCTCACGCCGGTGTGGACGTACGGCGGAGTCCACGCGACGGACACGTCCGATCCGTTGGCGCCGCGAGTCGTGCACGGCTTCCTGCCCCGTGATTCCTCCGGCATCAAGGTCGTGGACACCTGGGACACCCTCGGCATGCGGGCGACGCAGAGCCAGGACACGATCCTCGACCGCGCGTTCGTGCCCGACGAGCTCGTCGCCCTCGTGTGCCCCCCTGGATTCGGCGGCGCCGGGCTGTTCCAGGTGTCGATCTTCGCCTGGGCGCTGTTGGGCTTCGCCTCCGTCTACCTCGGGGCGGCCCGGCGGGCGTTCGACCTCACGATCGCCAAGGTGCCGACGCGCACGTCACTGGCGTTGACCAGGACGATGGCCCATCACCCGGAGGTGCAGCACCACGTCGCGGCGATGCGGATGGCGTACGACGCCGCCGAGGCGCTGCTCGAGCGCACCACCGCCGACTGGGCCGGCGGGGTCGGCCACGAGGACTGGCCGGTGCGGATCATCGGCGCTCGCCAGGTCGTGATCAACCACGCCTTCGACATCGTCGATCGCGCGCTCGACCTGTCAGGCGGCAGCGCGGCGTTCAAGGCCAACCGTCTCGAGCAGATCTTCCGCGACGTCCGCATGGGCCGGTTCCATCCGGGCAACACCCTGCTCGCCCACGAGCTCATCGGCAAGCTCAGCCTCGGCATCGATCCGGACGATCCTCAGCGCTGGGGCTGACCCCCCGCGATGAGCGATGAGCGCGCCAGGCGCGCTCATCGCTCATCTCGCTACTCCTGCGCCGAGGCGAGGCGCCGGTCGGCCGTGTTCAGGCCGGCCAGCGCCTCGAGTTCGTCGTCCGACGCGCTCTCCGCGGCGATGAGTCGATCGTCGGCTTGCGGGAGGGCGCGCAACAGCTCGTCGAGCTTGCGCTGAGTCACCAGCTGCTCACGGTGTTGAGTGTGCTGAATGGCGAACACCATCACCACGGTCACCGACGAGGCACTCGAGTAGAGGACGGTCTCCCACCAGCGAGGAAATCCGATGACGGCCCCGACCACCGCCCAGCCGATGACGAGGCAGGCCACGACGACGCCCGCCGAGGCCCGGGCCGACCAGCGTCCGAGTGAGTGCAGCGCGTGGCTGCTGCGGGACCGATGTTCGGCCTCGTCCAGCGGTGCGCCCAACGGGCCCCGACGGCCGACGTCCCCCGCCGAACGCATGTGCCCCTCAACATGCTCGCGTCTCGCGGCAACGTCGCCGCGATCTGGCGCTTCGTCCGTGACGTCCATCCCCCGCGCGTACCCCCGATTGCGCTCCAACCAACGCCCCGGACGCCGGTGCGCGTCGGCGCCGGGCCGGTCAAACGACTTCGCGGAGCTTGCCGGTGGCGACGTCGTAGACGAAGCCGCGGATGCTCTCCTTGTGGGGGATGAACGGGCTCGCCTCGAGCCGGGCGATCGACTGACGGACGTCCTCGTCGATGTCAGTGAAGGACTCGGCCGCCCATCCCGGCTTGATCCCGACGTCCGCCTGGATCGAGCGCTTGAAGTCGTCGTCGGTGAACGTGAGCATGCCGCAGTCGGTGTGGCGGATGAGGATGATCTCCTCCGTCCCGAGCAGGCGCTGCGAGATCGCCAGCGAACGGATCTCGTCGTCGGTGATGACGCCGCCGGCGTTGCGGATCACGTGGGCGTCACCCTCATGCAGACCGAGCGCGCCGTAGGGGTTGAGGCGGGCGTCCATGCACGCGACGACGGCCACCTTCTTTGCCGGCGGCATCGGCAGGTCGCCCTTGTCGAAGGCTGCCGAGTACGCCTCGTTGTTCGCCAGCAGCTCATCGGTGACCGACACGACAACCTCCCTGATTCCTGACCTGATGTGTCAGGAATCGACGGTAGCGCCAGCGTCCTCCCCGGGCAAGGTGGCGGCGTTCGCCGCGGCGAGGCGTTGATGGAGTCGCGCCCGCAACTCGTCGCCGTCGTAGGTGCGAAAGGCGCGCCGTCGCCGCTCGGACACCACGCCGGCGGCGACGACACCCCCGAGCGCGGCCAGACCCAGCACCTTCAACCACCGCACGTCCGTACAGTACGGCCGTGTCCACGCAGGCGACGATCACGCCGGACGAGGCGATCACCACCGCCGCGACCGCGGACGTGTGGCTCTTCCGCGGCAGCAAGTTCGCCGACCGGGCCGTGCGGGTGGCGACGAACGCTCCGGTCAACCACGCCGCGATGGTGGTTGCCATCGACGACCTGCCGCCGCTGCTGTGGCACACCGAATTGGGTCAGTCGATGGAGGACGTCTGGACAGGCACCCACCACCGCGGCGCCCAGCTCAACCGCCTCGACGAGGCCTACCGCACATGGACCGGGCGCTACGGCCAGCTCGCCTACGTGCGCCACTTCGACGGAACCGTCACCCGCGGGATGGAGGACGAGCTGCTGCGGGTGATCGCCGAGTACGTCGGGCGCCCGTTCCCGAGCCCGCTCGGTCTCTCGTGGCGGTGGCTGGTCGGCCGCCTCCGCAAGGAGGCGACGGGCCAGGCGGTGTTCTGCGCCCAGCTGCTCGCCGTCACGTTCCGCCGGATGGGATTGCTCGACCCGCAGCGGCCGTCCAACTGGTACGACCCGGGGCGCTTCTGGAGCGGGGACCAGCTACCGCTCGCCGGCGGCGCCCGCCTCGGGCTGGAGATCGCCGTTCGGGGATGACCCGGCCATCGCCGCCACGATGCGCTCGAGCACGCGGGCGCTCGTCGCGAAGTTGAGCCGGGCGAAGCCCCGACCCTGCGCGCCGAACCGGGGCCCGGCGGACAGCTCGACGCCCCGCTCCCGCATCTCGACGGCCGGGTCATCGCCGACGTCGAGGGCGCGGAAGTCGAGCCACGCCAGATACGTCGCGTCCGGGACCGCATAGCCGACATCGGGCAGATGGGTGGCGAGCAGCTCGGCGAGATACGTCCGGTTGAAGTCGAGGCGGGCGGCAACGGCGCGCTGCCAGTCGTCACCCTCGCTCCACGCCGCTTCGGTCGCCGCCACGCCCATCAGGTTCGGCGCCCCGAAGTAGTGGTCGGGCAACGCGTCGAGCGCCGATTGCAGTTCGTCGGCGCCGGCGTGCAGGATCGCCCATCGCAACCCGGCCAGGTTGAACGGCTTCGACGCCGAGGTCACGGTGACGGTGCGCGCGGCAGCTTCGGGGTCGAGCGAGGCGAACGGGACATGGTGGTGCGGCGGATGGACGAGCTCGGCGTGGACCTCGTCGCTGATGACGACCAGTCCGTGGCGGGCGGCGATTTCGGCGAGCCGCTCCAGCTCGGGCCGGGTGAACACGTGACCGGTCGGGTTCTGGGGGTGGCACAGCAGCAGCATCCGCGCCGGCTCGGCGGTGAGACGGGCGTCGAGCGTCTCGTGGTCGAAGCGCCACGCTCCGTCGTGGAGCTGCGCCGGCACCTCGACGATCCGCCGGCCCGCCGCCGCGATCGTCCGGAGGACCGGGTGGTAGGCGGGCATGTGCAGAACGATCGCATCGCCCCGGCGGGTGAGGTGGTGGATCGCGACCGAGACCCCTTGCATCACGTCGGCGAGCTCGTGCAGCCGGTCGACGGCTGGTTTCCAGTCGTAGCGGGCGGCCATCCGATCGGCGAACCGCTCGGGCAGCATCGAGCGTCCGACGACCGGCCAGTCCGGGTACCCGACGTCGGTGCGAGCAAGCTCGAGCAACCGGTTCCGGATCGCGGGCGCGATCGGGAAGTCCATGTCCGCGACCCAGGCGGCGAGGCGGCCGCGCGGGAGGTGCCACTTGGTCCCGGGACGCGCCTTCAGCCGCTCGACGTCCAGGTCGTCGAGGCCGAACGGATCGGCGGCCGGGCGGCCGTCGTCAGCCGCCATGCGCCCACTCGTCGGGATCGCGGCCGAGCGACCGCAGGCGGACCTGCATCCAGACCGGCACCTCCATCTCCCCGCCCGACCGCAGGATGGCGACCTGCTCGCCGTCTTCGGCCCACACGTGGCAGCTGCCGACGTTGAGCCGCCACGCCGCGTCGCGGTGTTCGGCGTCCGGCGGTTGGAACGGGACGTCGACGCCGTTGCGGCGAGCGGTCGACGCCCGCATCGACCAGAAGCACTGCACCGCGACCGGCGCCATCGCCTGGATCAGTGCGGTGGTGTGGGTGCAGCCGCGGGGTCCGCCGAAGAGCTCCCGCACCCGGTTGGTGAACCCGCGGGCGATGGACAGCCCGACCAGCTCGCCGTAGTGGTCCTCGATCCGCGGGCACGTCGCGTTGGGGTGGATCTCGAGAGTGGCGGTTGCGCGCGTGATCTCGAGCGACGGGAAGGCGATCTCCAGCTCGACCTGCATGTGGTGGACCGTGAGCGGGTCGGGATCGTCGTCGACGTACATGCCCGGCGGCTTCTGGTCGCGCACCGCGCCGCGGACCAGCAGGCGGTCGTCCGCGGCCCGGTAGGCGCGCACGCGGTATTCCCGGTCGTGCAACACCTCGAGACCGTCGGGATCCGGGGGGAGGATGGAATCGGTCGCGAACATGTTCACCCTTCTGTCGTAACCGTCCCACGCCCTCGCTGTCGACCCGAGATACCGTCGCCGGCGTGGCTGCCGAGGCGCTCCCAGCCTTCACCCTGTCGGGGGAGCACGTCGAGCTGGTCCCGCTCGCCCCGGGCCAGGCGGGCGAGCTCGCCGCGGCGGCGTCCGGCGACCGCTCGACGTACGCGTTCACCGACGTGCCCGACGACGTCGAGAAGATGGGCGCCTACATCGCCAAGCTGCTCGGCCAGCGCGACCGGGGTGAGGTGGTGCCGTTCGCCCACCGGCGGGTCGGCGACGGGCGGCTCATCGGCTGCACCCGGTTCATGGAGCTGCGTCACTGGCGCGGCCGGACCGAACCCGACGAGGTGGAGATCGGCGGGACGTGGCTCGCCGCCGACGCCCAGCGCACTCCGGTCAACACGGAGGCGAAGCTGCTGATGCTGACCCACGCCTTCGAGGTGTGGCGGGTGTGGCGGGTGGCGTTGTGCACCGACGCCCGCAACGAGCGGAGCTGGAAGGCGATCGAGCGGCTCGGCGCCCGCCACGAGGGCGTGCTGCGCCACCATCGCCCGTCCTACGTCACCGGCGAATCGGGCCGGCCCCGCGACTCCGCCCTCTTCGCCATCACCGACACCGAGTGGCCCGAGGTCCGCTCGCGGCTGACGAAGCGGCTCGCGGCTGCCGGCTGATCCCCACCCGAGTGTTTCGCGCCACCCGAGGGTTTGCTGCGGGTACGTCGCGGCGCGAAACCCTCGGGTGACCCCAAACACTCGGGTGCGCGACGGGTTCGCCTAGCGTGCGGCGATGGACGTGCTCGTCGTGTGCGCGCATCCGCAGCCGGGGAGCTACACCCATGCCGTCGCCGCCGCGGCGATCCGCGGGTTCGAGGGCGCCGGGCACCACGTCACGCTGCTCGACTTGTATGCCTCCGGGTTCGTGCCGGCGATGTCGGCCGCCGAGCGCGCCGCCTACCACGGGGAGCGGCCGCTGATCGACCCCCAGACGGTCGAGTCCGCCGCGCTGGTCCAGCGGGTGGACGCGCTCGTGTTCGTGTACCCGACTTGGTGGAGCGGGCCGCCGGCGATCCTCAAGGGCTGGCTCGAGCGGGTGATGGTGCCGGGTGTCGCGTTCCGGTTCGACGCCCGGGGACGGGTGCGGCCCGCGCTCACCAACGTCCGCCGGATCGTCGGCATCAGCACGTACGGCTCGCCGTGGACGTCCGTCAAGCTGCTCCAGGACGGCGGCCGGAGGATGCTGACGCGGGCCCTCCGGCTCAACTGCGGCCTGCGCACGTCGACGACCTGGCTCGGGCTGTACTCGATCGACACCCTCGGTGACACCGAGCGGGCGGCATTCCTCGATCGGGTCGAGCACTCCATGGCCCACCTCGAATCGGTGCTCTCGTGAGGACCCTCGTCGTCACCTGCCATCCCCTGCCCGACTCGTTCACCGCCGCGATCGCCGAACGCGCCGTCGCGACGCTCCGTGAGCGGGGCGACGAGGTGCGTGTCACCGACCTCTACGCCGAGGGCTTCGATCCCCTCTTCACGGCGGCCGAACGCGAGCGCCACCTCGTCGCCGGTCCCGACCCGTCCGTCGCCGACCACGCCGCCGATCTCAAGTGGTGCGAGCGCCTGGTTCTCGTCTACCCGACGTGGTGGAGCGGCCAGCCGGCGATGATGAAGGGCTGGATCGACCGGGTCTGGGTCCGCGACGTGGCGTTCGACCTCCCCCCGGAGTCGAGCCGGGTCCACGCCCGGCTGCACAACGTTCGCCGGCTGGTTGCGATCACCACCCACGGGTCGTCGAAGTTCGTCAACGCGGTCCAAGGCGAGGGCGGCAAGCGCATGGTCACCCGGACCCTCCGGGCGGTCTGCCACCCCCTTGCCCGCGCGACGTGGATCGCGATGTACGGAGTGGACACCGCGACCGACTCCCAGTGCCGGGCGTTCCTCGACCGCGTCGAGCGCAAGCTCCGGCGCTGAGCAGCATCCGAGGGTTTGCTGCCGGACAGGGTCGCGCGAAACCCTCGATTGACGGGAAACCCTCGGATGTCAGGACGCCGACGCGATCGCGACGGCGACCTCGGCGGCGACGGCGGCGTTGTGCTCGGCGAGGGCGAGGTTGGCGGGGATGCTGTGCCCGCGCGTGGCTCGGGTGATGCGGGCCAGCACGAACGGCGTCACCGCCGGTCCGGTCACGCCCTCGGCGGCGGCGTCCGCCATCGCCCGCTCCATCGCCTCGTCGAGCGTCGCCGCATCCAGCTCGTCGGCTTCCGGGATCGGGACAGCGAGCAACACGCCGGTCGCCGCTCGGCTGCGGCGGGCGAGAACCGCCGCCACCTCGGTGGCCGACTCGATCCGGTGCGGGACGGGCAGACCCGACGACCTGGTGTAGAAGGCCGGGAACCAGTCGCTGCGCCACCCGAGCACCGGCACCCCGGCGGTCTCCAGGTGCTCGAGCGTGCGGGGCAGGTCGAGGAACGCCTTAGCGCCGGCGCAGACCGTCACGACCGGATGGTGGGCGATCGCTTCGAGGTCGGACGACACGTCGCCCGTCACCGCGGCGCCGCGGTGGACCCCACCGATGCCGCCGGTGGCGAACACCGAGATCCCGGCGGCCGCGGCGAGAGCCACCGACGCGGACACCGTCGTGGCGCCGAACTCCCACCGCTGGGCAAGGGCGACGGCGAGATCGCGCTCGGCGACCTTGCGGGCCGGACCGGTGATGCGCTCATGCTCCGACGGATCGAGTCCGACCCGGGCCCGACCGTCGAGCACCGCGGTGACCGCCGGTACCGCTCCCCCGCGCTCGACTGCGTGCACGCACCGAGCGAGCGCCTCACGGTTCGCCGGCGAGGGCAGCCCGAGCTCGGAGAAGATCGTCGACTCCAACGCCACCACGCCCCGGCCGGCGGCGAGCGCTTCGGCGACGGCCGGGCTGACGACGGGATCGAGCACGGCGGCAGTCTGGCAGCGGCGCCTCTACACCCGCACGAACCGCGTGACGGCTTCGACGTGGGTGGTGTGGGGAAAGGTGTCGACCACCACCGTCCGCTCGTGCCGGTAGCCGGCGGCGGCGAGCAGCTTCGTGTCGCGTCCGAGCGACGCCGGGTCGCAGCTGACCAACACGATCACCGGAGCGCCCGCCCGCCCGAGCGCGGTGACCCCGGGGCGGCCGAGCCCGCTGCGGGCCGGGTCGGCGAGGACCACGTCGACGGCGACGTCCCCGGGCGGATGCCACGCCCCCACCTCGCTGCGCACGACGTCGGCATCGCGGTCGGCGAGGTTGTGCCGGGCGTCGGCGACGGCCGACCGGGACGTCTCGATGGCGATCACGGTTGACGGCGGATCGGCGACCGTGGCGGCGAGCATGCCGACGCCGGCGTAGGCGTCGACCACGACGTCGGCCCCGGCGAGCTCGGGCGCGCTGCTCCGGACCGTGGCGGCGAGCAGCTCGGCCGCTTGGGGACCGGACTGGAAGAACGACCCGATCGACACCCGCAGGCGACGGCCGGCGACGATCTCGTGGAGGGTCGCGGAGGATCCGGTCGCGGTGCCGGGGGGCAACCCGTGGACGTCACCGTCGCCCCGGTCCCACCGGGCATTGAGCTCGCCGGTGGCGACCGACATCCTGAGCGTCGCTTCGACCGCCCGGTCGAGTTGCAGCTCCGGCAACAGCTCGGCGAGCGGACGGTGGGTGACGAGGCAGTCGGGGGCGGCGACGACCTCGTGGGATCGCTCCGCACGGAAGCCCGGACGGCCGTCCGGACCGGCGGCGACCCGCACCGTGGTGCGATAGCCGGTCGGCTCGACCCCGCCACCGTGCTCCACATCCGGGTCGTCGACACCGCCGAGGCGACGGAGCGAGTCGCTGACGATCGTGACGCGGGCCGCCCGCTGGGCCTCGATCGTGAGGTGCTGCCATCCGCATCCCCCGCAGCCGGCCCGTCGAGACGCGCACGGCGGCACGACACGGTCCGCCGACGCCTCGATCACCTCGACCGCATCCGCCTTCGCCCAGTCCTTCTTCGCCGCCGTGATCTCGACGGCGACCGTCTCACCGGGGAGCGCGCCGCGTACGAACATGACTCGGCCGTCGTCGTCGCGGGCCATCGCGTCGCCACCGGCGACGAAACGGTCGGGACGGACGATCAACCGCGGCACGGCGCTGGATGCTACGAACGACTCGCTCCGCTACCGTCGACCTCGATGGCCAGGCCGATCCAGATCGCTCCCTCCGTGCTGCCGGCCGACTTCGCCCGCCTCGGCGAGGAGGTCGCCGCGCTGGAGAAGGCCGGCGTCGACCTCATCCAGTGGGACGTCATGGACGGACAGTTCGTCCCCAACCTGACGTTCGGTCCCGACGTGATCGCGGCCGCCCGCGAGCACGCCACGGTCCCGTTCGAGGCCCACCTGATGGTGCTGACGCCCGAGGCGATGGCGGCCCGGTACGTCGAGGCCGGATGCCGGCGGCTGATCGTCCACGCCGAAGCGACGAGACACCTCCACAGCACGCTCGGTCACATCGCCGAGCTCGGGGCCAGCGCCGGCGTCGCGCTGAACCCGGCCACGCCGCCGCACGAGATCGCCCATGTTCTCGACCTCGTCGACCTCGTTCTCGTGATGACCGTCAACCCCGGCTTCGGCGGCCAGCGCTACCTGGCGTCGATGGAACCGAAGATCACCGCCGTGCGCGACATGATCGGCGCAGTCGGGAGAGCGGACTCGATCGACATCGAGGTCGACGGCGGAATCGCCGACGACACGGTCGCCGGCGCAGTCGGCGCGGGGGCCAACGTGCTCGTGGCCGGCAGCGCGCTGTTCCGCGATCCCGAGGGTCTGGAGCACGCGGTAGGCGAGTTGCGGCGCCTCGCGACCAAAGCCGCGGCCTGAGGCAAGATGCCGGGAACCAACCAGACAGCCGTGGCGCCGCCGCGGCTCTTCGTCTACGGGACCCTCCAGCCCGACCGGCTGCGCTGGCCGCTCCTCGAGCCCTACGCCACGGGGCACCGGCCGGTCACCGTGCCCGGAACGCTGTACGACTCGGGCAACGGCTGGCCGGTGGTCGACTTCGCGGCCCGTGACCACGACGTCCCCGGCGTCCTCGTCGACCTCGACCCGAGTTCGCTCGACGAGGCACTCAGCCTGCTCGACCACGTCGAGGGGACCGTCACCGACCTGCTCCGGCGGGTCGTCGTGACCACCCGCGACGGCCTCGCGGCATGGGCGTACCACTGGCCCGGCGCGACGAGCGGGATGCGGCGGATCGACCGCTGGGACCCGACCGAGGAGCGCTGACCGATCGAGCCCGGTCCCGGATCGGCGTACGGTTCGCGCAACAACAGCCAAGCGGATAGGGGGTTGGAGATGACGTCTGCGATCGATCAGGTGTTGCAGGACGCGGTGGAGGCCGGCGCCGTGCCGAGCGTCGTGGCGATGGCGGCGGATCGGAGCGGAACGATCTACGAGGGCTCTGCCGGGCCACGAGTCGCCGGCACGGACGACCCGCTCACGCCGGACACCCACTTCCGGATCATGTCGATGACGAAGATGGTGTGCGCCGTCGCCGCGCTGCAACAGGTCGAACGGGGGAACCTCGACCTCGACGCCCCGGTCGAGGACTACTGCCCGGCGTTCGCCGACGTGCAGGTGCTCGACGGGTTCGACGGCGACACCCCGCGCACGCGACCGCCGGCGACGAAGGCCACGGTGCGGCAGTTGCTGACCCACACCACTGGGCTCGGCTACTGGTTCTTCAACGAGGAGGTGGCTCGCTGGGAGGCGGCGACCGGCACACCGAACGTGCTGTCGGGTGACCGCATGATCTTCACCGCACCGATGGTCGCCGACCCGGGGACGAGATTCGAGTACGGGATCAATTACGACTGGCTCGGCCAAGTTGTCGAAGCCGTGAGCGGAATGACGCTCGACAAGGCGATCCAGGACGGTGTCACCGAGCCACTCGGCATGGACGAGACGTCATTCCTGATGAGCCCCACCCAGCGGGCGATGTCGACGCCGATCCACGTCCGGGGCGAGGACGGGTCCTGGGTGGCGACGGACATCGATCTGCGGCAGGATCCCGACTACTGGGCCGGTGGCCACGGGCTCCACTCCACGCCGCGGGACTACCTCAAGTTCCAGCGCGCGCTGCTGCACGACGGCTCGCTCGACGGAGTCACGATCCTGCAGCCGGCCACGGTCGACGAGGCGTTCCACAACCAGATCGGCGACCTCGACTTCCCGGCCGAGATCGCGACTGCCGACCCCGCGTCGTCGTGCGACTTCAACGCCGGCCCCGGCTTCAAGTTCGGCTACGGGCTGCTGCTCAACACGGCCGACATCCCGGGCGCGCGGCGGGCCGGAACCGGCGCGTGGGCGGGGTTGTGCAACACCCACTTCTGGGTCGATCGCACGACCGGGATCACCGGGGCGCTCTACTCCCAGTTCCTCCCCTTCGGCGAACCGGCGGCCCTCCAGCTCTACGCCGACTTCGAGCAGGCACTGTACGCCTCGCTCTGACCTACCGAACTGGTTCGGTCAGCGCCGGGCGGCTCCTACGCTCGCCGGGTGGACGACGACGACGACGACAACTTCGACGTAGCGGGGTTCGCCCTCGCGTTCGAGACGTTTCTCCACCGGTTCAACGAGGCGCTCCCCCCGCCCAGCAGCACGTTGCGGCGTCTCGTCGTCGAGCACCTCGGAGAGGATCCGGTCGGCCTGCCGACACTGACCGAGCGGTTCCACGTGAGCGAGCACGCCAACCTCCAGCTCGCGACCGATGCGCTGCTCGCCGACCTCGCCAGCTGGCGTTTGCTGGGGTTGCCCGGCGAGCTGCGGCACTTCGGTGAGTTCTCGTTGGCGAGCATCCTGGGTGGACGGTTCCGCGGCCCGACCGAGCCGTGCGCTCCGGAGTTCGTCAACGTGCCCGTCGACGTGGACCGGACGATGCCCTGCCTGCGGCTCGGTCTCTACCTGTTGGCGTTCGACGGTGCCCCAGTCGTGATGATGACGGGTTTCAGCGAGGACCATGGTCCCCGGCCCGGACTCATGGTGGAGGTCGTGACCGCCGACGCCGATCGCGCGACCCGGTTGGTCGCCCGGCTGCGGCAGTTGATGCACGAGAAGAGCGTGTTCCGCGGCAAGGTGCTCAGCTTCTCGTTCACCGAGTGGGGTGATTTCGGGGTCGGCTTCCACCGTCTGCCGCCGGTCGGCCGGGACGAGATCGTGTTCCCGGCCGAGGTGCTGGAGGCGATCGAACGGCACACCATCGGCGTGAGCCGCCACGCCGACGTGCTGCTGGCTGCCGGGCGGCACCTCAAGCGCGGACTTCTGCTCTACGGCCCACCCGGCACCGGCAAGACGCTGTCGGTGATGTACCTGTGCGGGCAGATGCCGGGTCGCACCACGCTGCTGTTGAGCGGTCCCGGCGCGGGTGCGTTGGGCCAGGCGGCCGCGATCGCTCGCTCGCTACAGCCGGCGATGGTCGTGCTCGAAGACGTCGACCTCGTCGCCACTGAGCGCACGATGCCCGGTGCCGGGACGAACCCCCTCCTGTTTCAACTGCTCAACGAGATGGACGGACTCGCCGACGACGCCGACGTCGTGTTCGTGTTGACCACCAACCGGGTGGATCTGCTCGAACCGGCGCTCGCTGCTCGCCCCGGCCGCATCGACCAAGCCGTCGAGATCCGACTCCCCGACGCCGACTGCCGCCGACGGCTCCTCGAGCTGTACCTGCGTGGCATCGACTACGACGAGAGTCCGCTCGACGACCTCGTCGAACGCACGGACGGTGTCACCGCATCGTTCATCAAGGAGATGGTCCGCCGGTCCGTGCTCGAGGCGGCGGAAGCGCGCACCGGAGCCGATCGAGACGCCGTTCGGCTGACTGGCGAGCACCTGAACACCGCGCTCGTCGACCTCCTCGAGCACGGCACGCCCGTCCTGCGCTCGTCGCTCGGTGCCAATCCACATCTCGCCGAGCAGGCCGACGTTGACGCGTCCGGGCAGCCCACACCCTCGGTCGTCCTTGGCTGGACCGCGTTCGCCGCGCCATCGAGCGTGTACCTGCCGCCCGACGACGAGTAGCTCGGTCGTGGTGGTCGCGGCCCCTGCCGTTCCACTCCCGTTGGGGCCGCGGCTGATCCAGGATCAGGGGCCGACGTCGGGAGCGACCAGTCCGAGCTGCTGGTACGTGGCGAGCGCGTCCCACATGCTCCAGGCCTCGACGATGCGGCCGCCCTCGATTCGATAGCCGTCGACACCGGTCATCGTGACCTCGCGTCCGGTGGGTGGGACCTTCCCGTACGGTCCGGTGTGCTGACCCGTCGTCGTCCATCGCACGACGACCTTGTCGTCCTCGGCGAGGAGCTCGTCGATCGAGCTGCGGACGTCGCTGAACCCGGCGAAGTAACGCTCGACGTCGGACCGAACCGCGCTCACGGCGTCGGACTCGGCATCTCCCCAGCGCACCACGGCGTCGGGAGCGAACACGTCGTCGAGGACGGCGAGGTCGCGCTCAGCCCACAAGCGGTGGCGGAAGTTCCGGATCAGCGCCTTGTTGGGCGAGATGTCGTCGTCGGATGGCATGCCGGCTCCGCCTCAGGGGATGCGCTCCGACCCGCGGTCGAGGATCTCGACCGTGCCGAGGCTTCCGGGCGGCGTGGTGCCGGGCGCGACGTCGGAGACCACGTTCGACTTGAAGTTGAAGACGAACACGTCGATGAGCGTGCCATCGTCGAGGTACCAGGTCACCATCAGCTGCTTGTGGCCAACCGGCATGGCGACGTAGTTGCCGGCGCCGGCACACGGCGCGAACGGCCCGGAGACACACCTGGCCGAGAACTTCCCGTCGGGAAGGTACGTCTGCTCGAACGTGTTGCCTGTGTTCACCCCCAGGGTGTAGCTCGTCTGGAGCACGTACCCGTCGAGGTCGACCCGGTTGATCCGGTCCGGGTATCCGGTGACGTCGTGCCCACGGGCGATCGCCTGCGTGGCGCCGAACACCACAAAGGCAGCCGCCAGAACGGCGACGACGAAACGTCGATGCTTCATTTCGCTCTCCCCTCCTGAGGTAGATCATCCCCCAGTTGGGCGAAGGTATCCCCTGACGGGCGCGCGGTTGGGCGATCCCGCTACTCGATGCGGGTGGCAATCGGCGTGCCGAGCTCGACGGTTCGCCCGACGGTGCAGAGGCGGTCGTGCGATCGCTGGACCGCTCCCGGGAGCACCTCCCGCGCGGCGTCGCCTTCGGGTCCGTCGGGGAACCGGACCCGGAAAGTGACCGCGACGTCGGTGAGGCGGTTGCCCTCGTCGTCCCGGATCTTGGTGGCCTCGACCGCGACCGCGAACGACGCCGGGTCGGCGCGGCGCGACGTCAGGATCTCGACGTCAATCGCCGTGCACCCTCCAATCGCGGCGAGCAGCAGTTCGGTCGGGGTGAAGTCGTCGCTGTCGCCCTTGCCGAACGCGACGCGGCCCCCACGTTCGTTCACGGCCGCGAACCGGCCCGGACTCGTACGTTCGACGCTCACGTGACGCGGCGTGGGAGGCGTGGTCATCGCGCCACGATGCCACCGATCGGCCAGGCTGACGTCCATGCAAGAGCGCTACGAGCCGGCGGGAATCCAGGTCACCCGTGACCAGGGGGTCGCGGTCACGTTCGTCGACGGCTACGTCGCCGAGTTCGACCTGCGGACCCTTCGCAACGGCTGTCCGTGCGCGACGTGCCGGGCGTACCGCGAGCGGGGCGAGGCCGTCTGGCCCCGGCCAGGGAGCCCGGAGCCGCTCCGTATCGACGACGCTCGTCTCCACGGTGCCTGGGGTCTCGCCGTCACGTGGAACGACGGCCACGCCACCGGCATCTTTCCGTTCGAGCTCCTCCGCCGCTGGCACGAGGCGGGCACGGCGCCGGCCGAATGAACGGGCTCACGACCCGGCCGTCGGCTCGAGCCGCACGCAGCACCGGTTGTCACCGGGATCGAGGCGGGCGGCGAGCCCGGCGGACCGGAGGCTCCCGACGAAGCCGTCGAGCAGGGCCAGGTTGAGCCCGCACACGAGCTCGGTGTGGCGCCGGGCGAGCTCGTGGAACGGGCAGTTGCGCAGGGTGATCGCACCCGATGGGTCGTGCTCGGGCTCGAACCCACACGAGCGCAGCTCGGCGTCGATCGCCGGGCGGAGCGCTTCGCCTTCCGGCGGCGCCGGCCCGCCACTCCTGACCTCGTCCGCCATCGCCCGACCGGCGTCTCGGGCACACCGTTCGAGCGCCTCGTCGACCGCGACACCGTCGCGCCGGCTGGCGTCCACGGCGTCGGCAAGGAGGCGGGCGGCGAGCTCATAACGACGCGGCGGCAGCGAGATCTCGAACAGGCGAGGCGCTCGGCGGTACAGCTTCGCCGGCCGTCCCGCCCCCGGGCCGCGGCGGTCCCCGAGCCGGCGGAACTCGACCTCCACCAACCCTTCGGCGGCGAGCCGGTCGAGGTGGTGGGCCGCCAGCGTGCGACCGATCCCTACGGCCTCCGCGGCCTGTTCTCGGCCGACCCAGTCGCCCTGCTCGACGACGTACTCGTACAACGCCCGGCGCGTGGGATCGCCGAGCGTCGCGAGGGCGTCAAACGGGGCGTCCGGCATCACTTCTAAAGCTAACAGTTCTTGACAAATCGGTCGCCCCTCGGTACGGTTCGGCCATCGGCGAACTGCACGACGAACGAACCGGCGAGCGGCTCCGCCAGGCTAAACAACCGGTCAGCGCGCTCGCTGGGCCGTACGGCCACCCCCTGCATCCGATCCTGGTCACGGTCCCGATCGGCGCCTGGGTGGCCGGCTTCGGGTTCGACCTCGCGTCGCACGTGGCCGACGAAGCCGACGTGTTCGCCAAGGGCGCGTACTGGTTGATCGCGCTCGGTGTGCTCGGCGCACTGGTCGCGGCGATGGTCGGCTTGCTCGACCTGTTCGCCATCCCGACCGGCACGCTCGCGTTCCGCACCGGGCTCATCCACATGACGATCAACGTGTCCGTCGTCGTCCTCTTCGCCATCTCGTGGCTGGTTCGCCGGGGCGACATCGATGCGCCCGAGGCGACGAGTTGGGGCCTCATCGCGCTCTCCGCCGTCGCCCTCGGCCTGCTCGCCGCGGCGGGCTGGCTCGGTGGACGCCTGACGTACCGCTACGGGGTGCGGGTCGCCGACGAAGCGACGCAGGCCGCGGGCTACCAAGAGAACAAGGGAGGCAACTGATGGATGTTGCTGCGCTGGTCACGTGGTTGCTCGCCGCGGCCGGCGGTTTCGTGCTCCTCGGCACCTGGCTGGCGAAGGGAGGTCCCGCCCAGGCTCGGACCGGCGAGAGCCGGCTTCCCCCGGCGGTCCTGTTCGGGCACTTCCTGCTCGCCGCCGCGGGCCTGGTGCTGTGGATCGTGTACCTCGTGAGCGACGAGTCCGCCGGGCTGGCGTGGACGGCGTTCGTGATCCTGATCGTCGTCGCCCTGCTCGGCTTCACGATGTTCGCCCGCTGGTTGGCCGGCCGCCGGTCCGCGGCGGCGCGGCTCGGCACGGGCACCACGGGCACCACGGGCACCGCCGTCGCCGCCGTCGCCGCCGAGCAGCGGTTCCCGGTGGCGGTGGTCCTCATCCACGGTCTCGTCGGGGCGGTCACGCTGGTCCTGGTCCTGATCACCGCACTCACGATCTGAGCCGGCTCGCCGGGTCGCTCAGTCGGTGGCGCCCGACAGGCGCATGCGGGACATTCGCCAATTGGCGATGGCCAGTGCGATGACGGACACGATGACCAGGCGCACGATCGCCCCACCCCCACTGGGGATGCCGCTGCGCTCGAGCCGATGGGGCGCATCGTCGATCCAAGCGACGAAGATCGCCCGTGACTCCCACATCGGCGAGAGCTGGGCGATGCCGCTGAGCACCCCGCCGAGCAGGCGCTCGATGAGGAACACGAACGCCAGCGCCCACACCGCGGTGCGCCGGGTGATGCAGCCGATGGCGACGAAGATCGCGACGTAGGCGATGCTCCCGACGGCGGCGGCGATGAAGGCGGGTCCAATGTCCGCCGGCACGCCGGCCACGACCGCGGCCAGGGCGCACGCGGGGGCGATCGTCGCCAGCGCGACGATCGAGCCGCCGACCCATCGCCCGACCACGATCTGCCAGATGGGCACAGGCGAGAGCCAGGTGAAGTGGAACGTTCCGGCCCGGACCTCGGCGCCGAGCACCGAATCCCCGATCACGAGCGCGGCGATCGGCATCATCAGGCTGAAGATCCCCTCGGCGGCGACGTTGGCGAATGCTCGCTCGGCCGGCTCGTCGACGGCGTGGGTGAGCAACCCGAACAACAGCGCTCCGGCGCACGGCAACAGGATCGCCGCCCACCGCTTGGCCGGAAAGCACGAGCGGAGCGTGTAGCGGACGATCGCGGCGAAGCGCGATCGGGGTCGGGCCGCGGTGGCGGTGGCGGGCACCGTCACCGGACGAGCTCCCGGAACAGGCTCTCGAGCGAGTCGTCGAGTGCCCGCACCTCGGTGAGGCGCACGTCGACGTCGCGGGCGACCCGGGCCAACGCCGTCGCCAGCTCACGGGCCTGCTCGGTCTGGATCACCAGCCCGTCGCGGGCCCGATCGAACGTCACCCCGGCAACGGAGCCGAGCCCGACCAGCGAGCCGGCCAGCCGGCGTCCGTCGTCGGACCGCACGAGCACGTGCCGCGGACGGTCGTCCATCGCGTCGCGGATCGCCCGGTGGTCGCCGGCGGCGGCCAGCCGGCCGTGGATCAGGACGATCACGCGCTCGGACATCCGCTCGACCTCGTTGAGCACGTGCGAGCTCACGATGACGGTGCGTCCTTGGGCCCCGAGTCGTTTGAACAAGGCGATGAGCTGGACGCGCTGGACGGGGTCGGCGCCGTTGAGCGGTTCATCCAGCACCAGGACCTGAGGATCGGTCACGAGTGCCGCCGCCACCTTGGTCCGCTGGCGCATGCCTTTGCTGAACCCGTCGACGCCCCGGTCGGCCGCGTCGAGCATCCCGACGGTTCCGAGGGCGCGATCCGGTGCGTCGCGGTCGGCGACGCCGTGCAGATCGGCGACGTAGCGCACGAACTCCCGGGCGCTGAGCGCGGCTGGCACGGCCTCGTCCTCGGGGACCAGCGACATCCGTCCCTGCACTCGGCGGTCGCGCCGTGGATCGCGGCCCTCGATCGACACCGATCCCTGGTTGACCCCGATCAGGCCGGTCATCGACCGCATCAGCGTGGTCTTCCCCGCGCCGTTGGGCCCGAGCAATCCGGTGACTCCGGGGCCGAACGAGCAGCTCAGCTCGGACAACGCGACCTTCGGTCCGAACCACACCGACACGTCGGTGACCTCGACGGTGGCGTCGTGGGCGAACGCCGGGTCGGCCGGCCGGGACGGGGGCGGCCACGGAGGGCTCGGGACCGTCACCGCTCGACCCACCGATATCGCCGCACGAGGATCGCGCAGGCCACGGCGACGACGGCGGCGTACGCCACCACCGCGTACAACCCGCCGTTGTCGACACCGCTGAGCGGGGAATCGGGATCGATGTGGCCGAGGAACACGAGGTCACGAAGGTAGAGCGGCAGGGCGAGGACGTTGATCAGCGCGGCCGAGCCGGTGTCGTTGTCGTCGCCGACGAGTACGCCCGCCGTGATCGAGGTGACGAGGAGGAGGCCGATGATCGCCGCCCCGGCCACGATGCGCCGGTCGGTCAATGAGGCGACGGCGAGACCTACGACGGCGTAGAAGAAAGCGAGCAGGGCGACGGCGAGCGGCACCTGCCAGAGCACGTCGAGGTGGTCGCCGAGGTAGTCGAGCGCGCTGTCGCTCACCAGCATGTTGCCGATGAACAGGACGACCTGAGGCAGGAACGAGAACGCGAACAGGATGGCGAAGATCGCTCCGACCTTCGCCATCACGTAGTCGACGCCGGTGAGCGGGCGGGCGAACATCAGCGGCAGCACGTGTTGGCGACGGTCGGGACACAACACGTCGGGAGCGACGAGGGCGACGAACAGGAGCAGGGTGGAGGAGACGCCGACGTATTCGTGGTACGTGATGATCTCGACGCGGTCGAACTGCTCGTTGCGGGTGACGTACCCGACGCCCACGTTGACGATCGCGGGGATCGTCGCGATCCCGAGCAGGACGAACGGCGCCACCTTCTGCCGCCACGACCGGCGAATGCCCAGAGCCCGCCGGATCGAGGCCTTGAACAGGGCGTAGGTGGCCGCCTCCCGGCCGCCGCGCACTCCCTCGTACGGCCGGTAGCCGCGGTCGTAGACCGCGCCGAGGCTCGGTGCCGTGTCGCTCATTGGCTCACTCGCGGGCTCCGGCGTGGCGCAGGAACACCTCGTCGAGCGAGGTCAGCCGGGACGTCAGCCGGTACAGCGGCAGGCCCTGCTCGGCGATCACGTCGCGCAGCAAGTCGAGATCGTGATCGCCGCCGACGGTCACCTCGACGACCGTGTCGTCGGCGACCGCCTCCAGGCCGGCGGCGGTCAGCGCGGCCACCAGCGTGTCGCCGTCCCGGCCGACGTCGACGGTGACCACGCCGGTTCGTTCGAGCAGCGAGTCCGTCGGTCCGGACACGACGAGTCGCCCGGCGTCGATCATCACGACGTGGTCGCACACCTGCTGGACGTCGTCGAGGAGATGCGTCGCCATGAGCACGGAGATGCCGAACGTGCCGAGGCGCCCGACCAGCGCCAGCATCTCCTCCCGCCCGAGCGGGTCGAGCCCCGCCGTCGGCTCGTCGAGCAGGACCAGTTCGGGGTCGCCGACCAGCGCCTGGGCCAGCTTGGTGCGCTGGCGCATCCCGGTGGAGAACCCGCTGATCGGGCGGAACCGGGCCTCGTCGAGGCCGACCAGGTCGAGGATGTCGGACGCCCGCTGGCGGGCGGCGCGGGCCGGGAGCCCGCTGAGCTCACCGAACGTCGAGACCACATCGGCCGCCGTCTGGTCGAGCGGCAGGCAGTCGTGTTCGGGCATGTACCCGAGGCGGGAGCGCACAGAGATCGGATCGGCGGCGACGTCGATGCCGCAGACCTCGATCGTTCCCGCCGACGGGTGGGCGAGGCCGAGAAGAAGCCGGAACGTCGTGGTCTTGCCGGCCCCGTTGGCCCCGACCAGCCCGACCCGACCACGCGGCACCTCGACGTTCAGGTCGTCGAGGGCGGTCACCGCCGGATAGCGCTTGGTGAGCCGCTCGATGCGCAGGAGAGGTCCGCCGTCCAGTGGTTCCACTGGCGGCGAGCATGCCAGATTCCGCCGCGCCGCGACA
>JBKOUV010000150.1:0-11032 GCA_046723555.1 Actinomycetota bacterium
TCCCACGACCGCCCCGAGCTGCTCCACGAGGGCGCCGACGGTAAGGAGCTGCTCGCCGCGCTCGACGGTCGGGTCGCGATGATCGACGCCGAGCGGGCCAGCCTGCGCCCCACGTCCGCCGTGGCCGGCGACACCACCTACCTCTGTACGGCCGAAGTCGACGGAATGGCGGTCAGCCTGATCCAGTCCAACGCCGCTGGGTTCGGAGCCTGGATCGTCGAGCCGACGACCGGGATCAACCTGCACAACCGGGGTGTCGGCTTCAACCTGCGGGCCGGCCATCCCGCCGAGTACGGGCCGCGGCGCCGCCCGCCCCACACGCTGTGCCCGGCACTGGCGACGCGGGACGGTGAGCTGGCGGCTGTCTTCGGCACGATGGGCGGTGACGCCCAGCCCCAGATCCTCCTCCAGGTCGCCGCCCGCATGTTCCGCCACGGCGCCCGCCCGGCCGAGGCCGTCAGCACCGGACGGTGGTCTCTGCGCGGGCCCTCGAGCGGCTTCGACACGTGGACGAGCGGAATCCCTCCGACGGTGATGGTCGAAGGGCACGCCCCGACCGGTTGGCGCACCGGGTTGATGGAGCGGGGTCACCCGGTCGATGTGGCTCCCCCATTCGACTCCGGCTTCGGGCACGCCCACGCGATCGTGCAGGAGCGTCCCGGCCTCTACGCATGCGCTGCCGACCCGCGAACACGGGTCGGCAGCGCAGCCGGGATCTGAGCGCGTCGCTGCTGTTCGACTACGGGATGGAAGTGATGTTCTCGCAGGCGACGCCCGTGTCGCGTCCTGTCCCACCGTTGCAGTCGTCGTTGTCGCGACCCCCGTTGAGATCGTCGTCACCCGCCTCGCCGAAGAGGTCGTCGTTCCCCGCCTCGCCGAGAAGGCTGTCAGCGCCGTTTCCCCCGTTGGCGGTGTCGTTCCCGTTTCCGCCGACGAGGGCGTCGTTGCCATCGAGGCCGCGAACGGTGTCGTTGCCGCCGCCGCCGCGGAGGGTGTTCGCGGCATTGTTGCCCGTGAGCACGTCGTTGGACGATGAACCAGTCAGGTTCTCGAGGGTGAGCAGCTGGTCAGTACCCTCCCCGCTGGCCGTGCCGGCGCTCAGGCTCGCAGTCACGGCCGATCCCGAGGATCCGAAGCTCGCTGTGTCGACGCCACCGCCGCCCTCGTAGCGATCGTTGCCCAGGCGCCCGCTGATCGTGTCGTTGCCGTTCAGCCCCTGGATGGTGTTGGCGGCGCTGCTACCCGTTAGCCCGTCGTTGAACGCTGATCCGACGAGGTTCTCGACACCCACGAGCACATCGGCGCCCTCTCCCGTGGCGGTGCCAGCGGTTAGGTTGACGTTCACCGCGACCGGCGCCAGCGAGAAGGTTGAGATGTCGAGCCCGCTGCCGCCGTCGTATCGGTCATCCCCTGACCGACCGCGGATCGTGTCGTTCCCGTCGGAGCCGAAGTGCTCATCGTTTCCGGCCATGCCGTCGAGGGTGTCGTTGCCCGCCCGACCCGACAGTACGTTGTCGCCGGCGTCGCCGACGAGCGTGTCGTTGAACGCGGAACCGGTGAGGTTCTCCACGGCGAGGAAGGTGTCGCTGCCCGCCCCACCGGATGCCGTGTTGTCGCTGAGGCTGGCGGAGACCGCCGCGGGCGCCGAGACGTAGCTGACCGTGTCCTCACCGGATTGTCCGCGGATCTCGTCATTCCCGGCGCCGCCATCGAGCTGATCGTTGCCGACCCAGCCGTCGAGCAGATCGCTTCCACTGCCCCCGTCGATGGTGTCACCCGCATCGTCGGGGTCGCCGCTCCCCGCGTTGCCGACGAGGACGTCGTCGTCGTCGTCGCCGTTGATCACGTCAGCGCCGGGACCGCCGAAGACGAAGTCCTCGCCCACACCACCATTGACGGTGTCGTTGCCCGTGCCTGCACAGACCCGGTCGCTGCCGGAAAGCCCGTTGATCGTGTCGTTGCCGGTACCGCCGACAATCACGTCGCCACCCGCGGTGCCGTTGAGCGTGTCGTTGCTCGCCGTGCCGACGATGGTCGGGGCGAGGCCGAAGCACGTAGGGGGCGGCCCGAGCGCGGTGTGCAGGTTCAACAACCCGTTCTCCCCGTCGAACCCGTCCACCCTGATCCGATAGGTGGTGCCCTCGTGGGCCGGGAAGACGACGAGGCTGCGCAGCCCCGCGCCGCTGTTGTCGTCGAAGGCGACCAGGTTCAGCGTGCCGAGTGTGCTGCCCGTGAACACGGACAGGACCGTGTCGAAGGTCGTGGCGTTTCCACCACCGTCCTCCGTTGAGATGGTCGCCGTGCCGTCGAACCCGGGCGTCCACTGCCACCAGACGCTGTTCTCGTTGGTCTGCGGGCCGGGCTCGCCGGCCTCGGCGTCGGCGCACACATTCCAGTCGAAGTCGTTGCCCCCGCCTGCGGCCAGCACCTCAGGGGCTGCGAAGTCGTTGTTGTCCACGGTGCGCGTCGCCGCGTCGAGCACATTGATCCGTTTGCGGGTTGTCGTTGTCCCAGCGCGGGTCACGTCGACACCGCTCTGGTCGAGGTGATCGACTGCCTCGGGCAGCGTGATCGGCCCGCCATTGCCGCCGAGACATTCGCTGAGCAGGGCAAACGCTCCAGTGACGTGCGGCGCCGCCATCGACGTGCCGGACTTCTCGGCCGTACCCGTCGGGCTCGTCGGCACCGCCGAGCGGATCCCGACGCCAGGGGCCCACCAGTTCAGCGGGGGTCCGGAGTTGGTGAAGCCGGCGGGGGCATCGAAGTCGTCGGTCGCTCCGATGGCGTAGGAACTGGGCAGGCAACCCGGGAAGGTCACTTGGGTGGTCGAGCCGTTGTTGCCGGCAGCCGCCACGACGGCAACGCCTTCCGCCTCGAGGTTGGCGGCGAGGCCTTGCGTGGTCGGGAAGTCGGCGCCACACGCCGCCTCGGTCGTGTACAGCGGCCCGCCGAGGCTCACGTTGACGGCGGCGATGTTGCGGCCTCCGTCAGCGAGGTCGAATGTGTGCTCCAGGCCGCGGTTGAGATCGCTGAAGAAGTAGCGCCAGCAGGGACGGAGCACTGTGCATCCAGGACTCGTGGCGTCCGAGTGCCCGACCTGGATCGCCACGATCCTCGCGCCGCTGGCGACCCCCTCGTGGCCGCCGGTGTACGGCGCACCGGCGGCGATGCCGGCGACGTGCGTGCCGTGATCGCACTGCGTCGAGAAGGTGCAGTTGTCGCCGGCGTTGCCACCGATCTGCGACGTCATCCCGTTCGGGCAGTCCGCGCCGGCAGAGAAGCAGGCCTGGGCGACGATGCGTCCCGTGAACGCAGTGTGCTGGTTGTCCACTCCACTGTCGAGGATCGCGACCTCGAACGGACCGCCGGACGAACCTTCGAAATTGTCCCCGAGCACTCCTGCGGCGTTGAGCAGATCCGAGTCGATGATCCCGGTCGACACGTCCAGGTCGGCGGGGAAGGCGCGGTCGAGTGTGATCGCGGCGACGCGCTGGTTCGCTCGAAGCGCGTCGAATCCCGCCTGGCCCACGACGACCACGGCCGACGGCACGACATGGAACATCGTGACGACCCGCGACGCGGTGCCGGCGAGGGACGTCCGGAGCTTCATGAGCGAGGCTCGGATGGCCGCGCGCTGGGCTGCGACCTCGGCCGTGGTCAGGGTCGCCTCGAGCTTCACCTCCAGGCGCATCATCACGATCACGCGGGCCGACCCGTTCGCCGCGATGGCCCTCTGGACCCTGGCGAGCTCGGCCGGGCTCGGCTCCGGCGGGATCGGGACCGCCGTGACTGTCAGATCGTCGGCCGCGGCGTTCGGCGGCTTCGAGCCGGGCACGTCGGGGCCGTGCCGTTCGGCGCTCCCGATCGGCCCGAATCGCTCGCGCTTGGGAACGCGCTCGTCGAAGGACTCGGCTGCGCCCACGCGATCAGCACCGACGTACCCGACGTACCCGGCGAAGCTCTCATCCGGTACACCGGACTGCGGATCGGGGGGCGGCTTGGCTGCCGCCGGCAATGGTGCTTCCTGGACGTGCTGACCGGAAATCGGCGCTCCGACACCAAACAGCATCGCCGCCAACCCGGCGGCCCCGGCGTTGACCGGGCGTGACCAGGATGAACCCCTTCCCAGTCGCATCATTGCCCCTCTCGTGAACGGCCTTGGAGTCCAGGCCGCCCGAGCTGGACGTACAAAGGGACATCCTACGATCGGCCCGGCCGCGCGGCGATTTGGTATTGAGGAGCCGCGACATGACGCGGCGGAGCCGGTGGCGCAAGGCCACCGGCTCCACGCTCCTCACCGAGAGTTGGGGCTACGGGATGCCGGCGAGCACCTCGCAGCCGGCCGCCGTGTCGAGGAGCCCGGCACCGCCGTCGCAGCGGTCGAACTGGCTGCCACCGCGCAGCGTGTCGGTGCCCGCTCCACCGAGCAGGCGGTCGTTGTGCGGCCCGCCGAACAGGCTGTCGTTGCCGTCACCACCGTCGACGACGTCGTTGCCCTGCACGCCGAACAGACCGTCGTTGCCGCCAAGCCCACGGATGCCGTCGTTGCCGGCGAGCCCGTCGATGCGGTTGACCCCGGCGTTGCCGCTGAGGGTGTCGTTGAACGCCGAACCAATCAGGTTCTCGACGCCGACGAAGGTGTCGCTGCCCTCACCGGTGGCGGTGTTGGAGTCGAGGCTCGCGGTCACCGGGCCGGCGGTCGCCGCGTAGGTCGCCACGTCCGTACCGGCCGCACCCTGCAGGGTGTCGTTCCCGGGACCCCCGGCGAGCACGTCGTTCCCGAACCAGCCGTCCAGGAAGTCGTTGCCGGTGCCACCCGAAATCGTGTCGTTGGCGTCGTCGTTGCTGCCGCCGCCGGGGTTGCCGACGAGGGTGTCGTTTCCGTCTTCACCGCGGATGACGTCGGAGCCCTGGTCGCCGAGCACGAAGTCGTCACCAGTACCGGTGTTGATCGTGTCGTCGCCCCGACCACCGCAGATCCGGTCGTTGCCGCCGAGGCTGTTGACCGTGTCGTTGCCGTCACCGGCGACGATCACGTCGTTGCCTGCCGTTCCGTTGATGACCTCGCCGTTGATGGTGCCGACGATCGTCGCGGGGACGCCGAAGCACGCCGGCGGCGGGCCGTTCTGGACGTGCAGGTTCAGCAGGCCGTTCTGGGCGGCGAAGCCGTCCACCTTGATCCGGTACGTCGTCCCGCCGTTGACGGGGAACGTCACCAGGCTGCGCAGCCCGGTGCCGGAGTCGTCGTCGGCGGCGACGGTCGTGAGCGTGCCCAGCGTGTTCCCGGTGTAGACGGCGAGCGTCGTGTCGAAGGTCGTGTGATGGCCGCCTCCGTCCTCGGTCGAGATCGTGGCCGTACCCGTCGTCGCCGGCGTCCACGTCCACCAGATGCTGTTGTCCACGCTGAACGGGCCAGGTTCGCCGGCCTCACTGTCGGCGCAGACGTTGAACGCAAAGTTGTCGATCGGACCGTTGCCGAGGAGACTCCTCGCCGAGGCGAAGTCATTGTTCGGAACGTTCCGGGTGGCCGCATCGAGAACGTTGATCCGCTTTCTGGTAACGCCGTTGCGGGTCACGTTGACCCCCGTGACGGCGAGGTCGAACAGGGCGGTGTTCATCGTGATCGGAACTCCGCTCGCGTCGACGCACTCGCGCAGCAGGGCCATCGCCCCGACGACGTGCGGCGTCGCCATCGACGTGCCGTTCTTGACGGCATGGTTGTTGCCGGTCGGCACCGGAGCGTCGATGTTGACCCCCGGGGCCCAGAAGTCGAGGTCCGCGCTCGAGTTCGTGAAGCTGGCCGGCACGTCGAAGTCATCGGTCGCGCCGATCGTCAGCGCGTTCGGCACGCACCCGGGGAAGCTCGTCGAGGTCGCCGACCCGTTGTTCCCGGCGGCCACGATCGGCGCAACTTCGAGGGCGCGCAGCTGCGAGAACAGCAGGAACGTCGTCGGGTCAGTGTTGTTGCACGCCGGATCGCCGGGCACGAACGTCGTGTCCGTACCGATGCTCAGGTTGACCGCCACGAGGTTCGGCCTGGCCGGTGGGATGAACGGCGGAAGGCCTCGCTTCAGGAAGATCACGCGTTGCAGCGCGCTGTCGATCGACGAAAAGAACGCCGTCCAGCGTGTGCTCGTCGGGTTGTCCTGGGCGACCTTGATCGCCACGATGCCCGCGCCGCGGGCGACGCCCTCGTGCCCGCCGGTGAAGAAGCCACCGGCGGCGATGCCGGCGACGTGGGTGCCGTGGTCGCAGTCCGTCGAGTGCGTGCACTCCTCACCGCTCGGCGCCCCGTCCTGGGAGTTCGTGCCGTTCGGGCAGGAGTTGTCCGTGACCCGGCAGGACTGGCTGACGATGCGGCCGGTGAAGGCGTTGTGCCCGCCGTCGACACCGGAGTCGATGATCGCCACGTCGTAGCGGCCCGTCGTGCTGCCGTTGAAGTTGTCACCGAGCACGCCGGCCGCGTTGAGGAGGTCGGAGTCGATGACCCCGGTGCTCGACGCGAGGTCGGGGTGCACCTGGCCATCGAGCACAACCGACACGACGTTCGGGTCGGCGCGCAGCGCGTCGAGGCCCTCCGCCGTGACGTTGTAGACCGCCGACGGCACAACCTGGTACTCGAACACCTTCTGCGAGCCGGTGCCCTTGAGGGTGGCCTGGAGCCCGTCGAGGGACTCGGCGATCGCCTCGTGCTGAGCGTCGACCTGGGAAGCCGACAGGCCGGCCTCGAGACGAGTCCGCTGACTCGTCATCACGATCACGCGGGTCGAACCGTCCTCGCTGACCGCCGACTCGACCTTCGCCAATTGCGTCGGATCCGGACGCGTCGGGAGCGGGATCACGCTCGCCGCCGGCGTCTCAGCGGACTCCGCCGGCTGGCCCGGCACGTCCTCGTTGGTGGGTGCGTTGGTCCCGATCGGGCCGAGTCGCTCGGCCTTGCGCCCGTCGGGCTTGCTCGCAGCGGCGGCGGAACCGGTGGCGCCGTTGGCACCGACGTATCCGACGTACCCCGGGAAGCTGCTGTCCGGCTGCCCCGCCTGTGGGTCGGGCTGCTCGTCGTGGGCCGGGCTCGCCGCCCGCTGTGCCGTCTGACCGGCGACCGGGGCGCCGACGCCGACGAGAACCGCCGACATCACCCCCAGTCCCCACTTCAGCCGGCGTCCCCAGCTCATTCGCTGTCGCACTTGCTGTTTCTCCTCCACGAACGCCCCATCCGGAGTCACACCGTGATCGGCACGGCCGATGGAACGGGTTTGCCCGTACGTGACGTCCGTTGGCGTCTGCAAATACGCGCCCGCTCGAGTTGGGGCGCGATTCCGAACGCCAGAACGGCGGGATCAGAGGAGCGGCAGGACCTCTTCGACGAAGCGGGCCATCTGCTCGTCGGCCTTCTTGTAGGGGTCGCCGAGGAGGTGCGGGAAGATCGTCAGGTGCTCGAGCCCGAGCAACTCGCGGTAGAACGCGACGCCTTCGGCGACCTCATCCGGTGCGCCGAGGAGGATCGTCTTCTGCGCGATCGATTCGTCCAGGGTCGGGATCAGACCCGGCTTGGCCGGTTTGCCGTCGGGTCCCATGTAGCCGCGGCTCCAGCCATAGGGGCCGAGGAACTTCCAGAACTCGTCGTGACCCGGTGTCGCCGTCTCGACCGCCTTCTCGTGGGTGTCCTCGACGCGAACCGAGACGACGAGCATCCGGTTCTCCCCGGCGGCGAGCCCGACCCCGTGGGTGGCGGCGTAACGCTCGTCGTAGGTGTCCCAGAAGCGCTTGATGAACGAGTAGTGCTGGTTCCAGAAGACCGCCCCGTGACCGACCACCGGCACGTACTCCAGCGTGGGCGGGCTGGTGACCGCCTGCCAGATCTCGTACGGGTACAGCGGCCGCGGCACGAGCGAGAGGGTCTGCACGGTGCCGCCGCGATCGGGGATGCCCGGCACCGGAATCTGGAAGTGCTTGCCGGTGTAGGAGAACGACTCGCGGTCGAGGGCGAGCCGGAGGATCTCCATCGACTCCTCGAACACCTCGCGGTTGAGCTGGTCGTCAGCCGCCTTGTCGGGGTTGTCGTAAGACCCGATCGACACGCCCTTCTCGTTGAGGTGGAGCACCTCTCGCGGCACCGTGCCCCGTCCGACGCCGAGGATCGCCCGGCCGAGGGAGAGGTTGTGCAGCGTCGCGAAGTCCTCGGCCAGGCGCAGCGGGTTCCACTGCGGCACGACGTTGAACATCGTGCCGAGGCGGATGCGGTTGGTGTGGGCGGCGATCCAGGTGGCGATCTGGATCCCGTTCGGGATGACCTCGTAGCCCTCGTGCTGGAAGTGGTGTTCGGTCATCCAGAACGAGTCGTATCCCAGCCGTTCGGCCTCGACGGCGGAGGAGACATAGTCGGTCGTGGCCTTCCAGACCTGCTCGTTGCTCGCTCGCCGGTCGGTCGACGCCGGCGGTCCCGCGCCGGCGTCGTCGAGCTCGACTCCACCGAAGAAGAACGCCCCGAGCTTCACGAAGGTCGAGGGTATCAGTGGGTAGGTTTCCGGCGGTGGCTGACGTGCTCCTCCGCCGCGCGACGCTGGCCGACGGGACCGTCGCCGACGTCAGGATCCGCGGCGAACACGTCGACGCCGTCGGTGGGCTCGATCCCGCGGGCGACGAGGACATCGTCGATCTCGTTGGATGGACGTTGCTGCCGGCCGCCGTCGAGCCGCACGCCCACCTCGACAAGGCGTTCCTCGCCGAGCGACTGACGAACGAGCGGGGCGACCTCGTCGGGGCGATCGAGGTGATGATGGCGGCGCGTCCGTCGATGGACGTCGCCGAGACCGCCGAGCGGGCCGAACGGGCGGCGCGGCTGATGGCGGCCAACGGGTTCGCGGTCGTGCGCACCCACGCCGACACCACCACCGACCATGGCCTCACGAGCATCGAGGCGTTGGGTGACGTTCGGCGCCGAGTGGCCGACGTCATCGACATCGAGATCGTCGCCCTGTGCGGCTTCCCGGTGACCGGCACGGCGGGCGCCGAACAACGGGCATTGCTGCGCGACGCCATGGGCGCCGGCGCCGACCTCGTCGGCGGGTGTCCGCACCTGGAGAACGGGGCGACTCGCGCGGCGACGGAGTTCCTTCTCGGGATCGCCACCGAGTTCGGCGTCGGCGTCGACCTGCACACAGACGAGACGCTCGACCCGACGGTCGACGGGTTGGGCGAGCTCGCCGAGATGGTGATGGCGACCGGATTCGAGAGGGCGGTCACGGCGAGCCACTGCGTGAGCCTCGGCATGAAGCCGGTCGAGCTCCAACGCAAGATCGCCGAACGGGCCGCCGAGGCCGGGATCTCCGTCGTCGCCCTTCCGGCGACCAACCTCTACCTCCAGGGTCGCGATCACCAGCAGGCGATGCCCCGGGGTCTGACCGCGGTGCGGGCGCTGCGCGAAGCCGGCATCGTCGTCGCCGCCGGCGGTGACAACCTCCAGGATCCGTTCAACCCGATGGGCCGGGCCGACCCGTTCGAGACGGCCGGCCTGATGGTGCTGACCGCCCACCTGTCGCCGGCCGAGGCGTGGACCACGGTGACCGACGAGGCCTGCCGCGCGGTCGGTCGCACGCCGCCGCCCGTGGTCGCGCCCGGCGCGCCGGCCGACCTGCTCGCCGTCCGGGCGGGTTCACTGCGCGAGGCGATCGCATTCGCACCGCTCGACCGGATCGTCTGGCGCCACGGCCGGCGTTCTTGCATCGAGTTGCCCCGCGGCAACTGACGTAGATGCAAGAACGCGGGTGGACGACCCGACTGGGTCAGCCGCCGAGGTCGTCATCCCCGTGCCGCTGCTCCATCCAACGGTTCCACAGCGAGTCCACGCCGGCGGGGTCGCCCAAGGCCGCCCCGAGGCCGGTGCGGAGGTCGGCCGGCGCGATCTGATCGAAGGCGTGGTCGGCGACCACTGCGGCGAGGGCATGGGTGGTCTCGTCGACGCCGTACCGCTCCTCGAGCGCGCGGTACAAGCCGGGAGCCTTGCCGTACACCACGGCGCCGTACTGCGTCGACGAGTCGAACTCGTCGGTCGGTCGGTCGGCCACCGCATCCTCGACACCCATCAGCGTGCGCAACTGCGTGTACTGCTCCGCCGTCTGCACCGCGCAGACCTCGTCGGCTTGATACGGGCGAAGGTCGCGCTCCAGGAGACAAGCGCTGTGTTGCGCCAGCGGCTCGTCGATCACGGGGGCGGTCAGCGAGTCGTTGCCGATCACGGCGTGCCACCACTGGTGTCCGACCTCGTGGGCCACCGTCCACTCCCGAACCGTGTCGATCGTCAGTCCCAGGTCGCCGAACAGGCCGCCGCCGTCGCCACCGAGGATCTCGCCGAGATCGCCCAGGTCGCCCAAGTCGCCGAGATCACCCAGGTCGCCCAGGTCGCCGAGATCCCCGAGGTCGCCGAGATCGCCCAACCCGGGGATGCCGCCACCGAAGATCGTCGGCTCGATCCACACCATGCCCGGCCACTCCATCCCGCCCACGCTCGAGCCGAGTGGCGCGGCGACGACGTCGAGCTCGGTCCACGGGTACGGCCCGAACGCCGACGACAGGGTGTCGACCGACGTGACGGCTTCGGACAACACCACGTCGCTCTCCTCCGTGGCGTCGGGCGCGGTGACCACCACCCGCGTGTCCCCGACGGCCTGCTCTTCCTGCGCCGCGGCCGGCATGACCACGACCCCGAAGTCGCGGAGCCCGATGCCCCCCTCGACGATCGTGTCACCGTCGCCGCGGTCCGTCAGCCCGCGGGAGGAGCTGGACGAGCTCGCCGTGGGGGCCGCCTCGAGCCGAGTGCCGCTGGTGACCACCACGGCGCCGGCGGGGACGTCCAACTCGGCTTCGATCGTGGCCGCCGGGAAGTTGGCAATGTCGCCGAAGCCGTCGAGCTCGGGATCGGCGCTCAGGCCCTGCGGGATCCAGATCGGGAACCAGTGGCCGAGCGTGAGGGCGTCGTCGCTGCGAGCGAGCAGGCCGATCTCGGTGGGCTCCAGCGCACTGCCGCCGCCGAACA
>JBKOUV010000198.1:0-26163 GCA_046723555.1 Actinomycetota bacterium
GTTCTGGGCGACGGGCACGACGTGGTCGACGTCGCACCGGTCGACGGGTTCGTCACACCCCGCGGGGTGTTGACAGTGCCGGTCGCGGACTTGGATCGCCCGGCGCAACGCCCCGGTGAACCGCCGCTTGTGGGACACCGAAATCACCGTGGAAACCCCGTCGAACAGAATCGTCTCCAAATCGGCGGTGCCCAGCCACGGAACCAGGGTGCCGGGCGTGATCACCTGCCCGGTGGCCAGTTCACACATCGCGGTGAAACTGTCATCGCCGATCAGCACGGTGAACAGCGGTCGCGGTTGTTTGCCGTCGGCGGGGGCGGTGGCGGAGCGTTTGGCCATCTCCACCAACCCCGCCGCCCGCCGCTGGGCCACCGTGCGGGTGATCCCATCCCGCTGGTCAGACAGGTACAGCTGACGTTCCAGCCGATCCAGCTCGCCGACCACGATCCCGCCGCCCACCGGGTCCAACACCCCGTTGACGACCACTTCACCGTCAAGCGTGGGGGAGGCGTGCAGGTGGGCGGCTTGCCGTTGCCGGTCCGCCTCACACTCGGCGGCTTCGGCGTCGGCGCGTTGACACCAGTAGTCGACCACCCGCTTCGCCTGCCCGAACCGCAACTTGGCGCACTCGATGACCAACGTCTGCTCGTGGTCGGCGAACACCGCGTTGCGCCACCGCTGGTTCGCCCGCCCCAACAACTCGACATGATCCAACGACAGGTCACCGGCGGCGATCGCCGCCTCGGTGGCCGGCATCGAGGCCAGCTGGCGGGCCCGACGCAGCTCCACGCGCGCCGAACGCAGCGACGTGTTGGTGTCCCGGGCCAGTCGGGCGGCGGGGGAACGGGACTGGTCGCCGGCCCACACCTGGCGGCGGTCCCAACGGGCCAACAACCGCGCGGCGACGACACCGAGCCGGGCTCGTTGCCGCTGCAACTCGACCACCGCCTCGTCGAGTTCGGGGTCGGTGAGGGTGTCGGGGTCGAGCGTCAACAGCGCGTCGATGGCTTCACTGAGTTGCTCGACAGAACCGGACACGTGTTCAGTCTATCGAACACTTGTTCCCCATGTCAACCTCTCGTTGAAGATTTCTTCGCCGCATTGGCCGCTAGCGGGCCGCCTGCTGCACGCCGGAACCCTTCGCTCATGGGGATGGCTGGCCGCGACGTCGGGCCGCAGGAACGATCACTGGTCGACGACCCCGACCCCGACGACGGCGACGACCAACAAGCCGGCTGAAACCGAGCCTCGCCCCGAATTCGCCCGGTCGTGCAAGCTGCCGTTCTTACACTTCCGCTCGGTGTCGCTGGCACCGTCGAGGGACGAAACCCCGACCGGCGGCCCGAGCTACGACCTGTTCGTGTCGTATGCCTCGACCGACCGGAGCTGGGTCGAGGGCTATCTCTTCGACGCGCTCGACGCCGCCGGCATCCGCTACGTGTCGGAGGCGGCGTTCGAGCTCGGCGCGCCCCGGGTCGCCGAGTTCGAGCGGGCGGTGCGGGCCAGCCGGCGAACCCTGCTCGTGATCACGCCTGCCTACCTCGCCGACGCCTACGCGCCGTTCGGGGACCTCCTGGCCCAGACCTTCGGCGTCGAGACCGGAACGTGGCCGGTGATCCCGCTCACCCTCGAGGACGCGCCGCTGCCGCCGCGCCTCGCCATGCTCGTCGCGCTCGACGCCAGCCGCCCCGAGTGGTGGAGCGTGGCGGTCGAGCGGCTGTGCGCGGCGGTCAACCGTCCGCTGCCTGCGACCACCCCGCCGCCGTGCCCGTACCCGGGGATGCTGCCGTTCCGGGAGCGCGACGCAGCCCGCTTCTTCGGCCGCGGCGCCGAGGTCGCCGAGATGGTGGAGCGGCTGCGCCTGCACCGCTTCCTCGCCGTCATCGGGCCGTCCGGAACCGGGAAGTCATCACTCGTCCTCGCCGGACTCATCCCGGCGCTGCGTTCGAGTGGGCTCTTCGGGAGCGGGGAGTGGCAAATCGTCACGATTCGCCCCGGCGCGGCCCCGACCGACACCCTCGATCTGGCGATCGGCGGCGACCACAAACCTGACGCCAACGCGGATCGACTGCTCGTCGTCTGCGACCAGTTCGAGGAGACGTTCACGATCGGACGCGACCAGGCCGCCGGTTTCCAGGCCGAGCTCGGTCGGCTCGCCGGGAACGAGCGTTGCTGGGTCGTCCTCACCGTGCGCGCCGACTTCTACGCCGACCTGATGAGCTCGCCGCTGTGGACGGAGGTGCGCAGCCACCGCGTCGAGGTCGCCCCGCTCGGCGACGACGGTCTGCGGGCGGCGATCATCCGTCCGGCGGAAGCGGAAGGCGTCCACGTCGATCCCGCGCTCGTCGAACGGCTGGTCGCCGACGCGGCGGGCGAACCGGGCGTGCTCCCGCTCGTCCAGGAAGCGCTGGTGCTCTCGTGGGAGCGCCTCGCCCGCCGCTACCTCCCGTTGGAGGCCTACCAGTCGATCGCCGGCGACGACGGCGGCACCGGTCTGCAGGCGGCGATGGCGAGACGGGCCGACGCTGCCCTCGCCGACCTGACGCTCGAGCAGCAGGCGATCGCCAGACGGGTCTTCGTGCGGCTCGTCCAATTCGGTGCGGGGCGGGCGGACACCCGCCGCCAGCAGCGGGTCGGCGAGCTGCGCGCCGCGGGCGACGACCCCGCTGACGTCGACCAAGTGGTGGACCACCTCGTCGGGCACCGCCTACTGACGGCTTCGGGCGCCGAGGCGGGCGCCGACCGGCGCATCGACCTCGCCCACGAGGCACTGATCACCGGGTGGCCGACGTTGCGCGGCTGGCTCGCCGAGCGCCGCGATGCCGAGCAGACGCGGCGTCGGCTCGACGACAAGGCGGCCGAGTGGGTGCGCCTCGGACGGGGTGAGGGTGGACTGCTCGACGAGGTCGAGCTGGCCGAGACCGACCGGTGGCTCGCCGGTCCCGACGCCGCCGAGGTCGGCTTCGATCCCGCCCTCGTCGACCTGGCCACGGCCAGCCGAGCCTCGATCGACCGGGCCCGGGCAGCCCGACGTCGCCGTGTCCGGGCGGTGATCGGATCACTGGCCGTGGGCCTGGTCGTGGTGACCGCCCTCGCCGTGTGGGGCGTGCTCAGCGCCCGGTCGGCGCGGCGCCAAGAAGCGCGCGCCCGCGAAGCGAGCGCGGTCGCCGAGGAACAGCGCGCTGACGCGAACGCGCAGCGGGCCGAGGCCGACGCCCAGCGCGCCGAGGCCGAGGCGCTCGCCGTGACGTCGCGCTCTCGGCAGCTCGCCGCGGATTCCGTCACTCAGCTCGATCACAACCTCGAGCGGGGGATGCTGCTCGCCGTCGAGGCGTACCGGACCGAACCGACACTCCAAGCCAAGAGCGCGTTGCTGAGCGCACTCGAGTTCAGTCCCCGCGTCACCGGACATGCCGACTTTCCGAACGGCACCGACGAGGTTCCGCAGAACGTCGTCGCGTTCAGCGACGACCACGCCAACCGGATCGCAGTGGTCGGCGGAGACGGCGTCCTCCGCACCTTCGACGCCACCTCCCGGGAGCAAGTGGGATCGCCGGTCGCGGTCCTGCAGGACCCGTTCGCTCCGGCGATCGTGTTCAGCGACGACGGACGACTGCTCGCCGCCGAGGATTGCCCCGGCGACGACGAGGGAGCTCCGTGTGAGGTCCGTCTGTGGGACGTCGCAACGGGTACCGAGCGAGGAGAGCCGATCGTCGCCCAAGGCAGGTACGTCTCGGCGATCGCCTTCAGCGCCGACAACCGCCTGCTGGCGATCGAGAGCTCCGACCTGGAGGGAAGCGCAGTCCGCCTGTTCGATCTCGTCACAGGAGCATGGTTCGGTGGGCCCATCCGGACCAAGGCCCGGAGCCTGGCGTTCAGTCCCGACGGCCGGACGCTGGCGTCGGGTCTGGAGCCCGAGAGCAACGCCACGGGCGAGTCGAGCGTGTCCTTGTGGGACGTCGCCACCCAGCGGCTGCTCGCCGCGACGCCCGTGACGGCGGCCGGCGGCGTCAACGCTCTCGACTTCTCGCCGGACGGCAGGTTCATCGCAGCCGGGAACGGCTGGGGCGACGTCGCCGTGTTGAACGCGTTCGATCTGACCGAGGCCGGCGAGCCGCTGGAAGCGCCGTCGGGGGTGCTGGACGTGGCATTCAGCCCCGACGGCAGCACGCTGGCGACCGCGAGCGCGGCGGATGACCACGTGCTCCTGTGGACTCAGGGGGACCCCGTGCCCGAGCAGCTCTCCGGTCACACGGGCGAGGTTCATGTCATCGACTTCGACGCCGGCGGCACCCGGTTGGCGAGTGCCGGCGTGGACGGCCGCGTGTACTTCTGGCGGGTTGGTGGGCACCATGCCCTGCGTCGGGCCGGCACGAGCACGAACGAGCGATCAGTGTCGGCGCTCGCCTTCACCGGCGACGACGTGGTGTCCATCGGCCGCACCGGGAACCGGCTCGGCAAGTTGGAGATCGCGACCTGGAACCCGGCGGCGAGCGACCCCGCTCGCGTCCGGGTGAGCGCTGCCTACGGTGTCGATGCCCTCAGTCTCGACGGCCGGGTCGCCGCGGTCGGCGACGGGCAGGGCACGATCACGCGTTTCGACACCAGCACCGGCGCCGAGATCGAGCCGTCGATCGCGGCGTACCGAGGAGCGGTCACTGCGCTCGCGTTCGGCGCGGACGGACGAACCCTCGCCACGGCCGGATGCGCGGACCCCGACCCGGATGGGTCCTCGTGCCAGCGCTCCGAGGTGGCGGTGTGGGATCTCGCCAGCGGTCGCCGCATCGCCGGCGGACCGCTCGCTGACCAGACCTTCTTCGGTCACGTGGCGCTCAGCCCTGACGGCTCGACGCTGGCGGTCGCCTCGGCCTCGTTCACAGTTCGGCTGTGGGATGTGGCGGAAGACGAGCTTCTTCCCGGGTCGCTGGATGCCGGGGATCTCATCACCGACCTGGCCTGGACGGCGGACGGCCGGCTGCTCGCGGTCGCCAGCGAGTTCGGCGGCGCCCATGCGCCGGGGGCGAGCCAGGCGCGCAACAACAAGGTCGTCGTGTGGGACGTCGACAGCCGCAGCCCCCTCGGCGAGCCCCTGCTCGGAGGCGACAGCGGCATGACGGCCGCGGCATTCAGCCCCGATGGCACGGTGCTCGCTTCCGCCGACTACGCCGGCGTCATCCGGCTCTGGGACGTCGAGTCGCTGTCACCCCTCGGCGGACAGATCGCCACGGGCGCGGGTGTCAGCATGCTGCGCTTCAGCCCCGACGGCGCCACGCTCGGGTCGGCACATCTCGACGGACAGGTCCAACTCTGGGACATGACACCGGAGGGATGGACCGCCCGGCTGTGCACGGCAGCCAACCGCAACCTCACCGAGGCCGAGTGGGCTGACTTCGTCGGCGACGTCGACTACGAAGCGACGTGCCCGGAGGCCGGAAGTTGACGCAGTTCGACAACGCCTTCGGCCTGATCGTGCAAGTGTCGACGTACCAACACGTCCCGCCGCTCCCCGCGGTGGACGACGCGGCCGCACTCGCCGTGCTTCTCACCGACCCGGACCGCGGCGGGTACCAGTCCGACCACGTGCGCCTGCTGCTCGACACCGAGGCGACCCGCGCGAGGTTCTTGTCGGCCCTCGGCGACCTGGCGGAGCGCACGGACAGCGACTCGACCGTGTTCCTCTACTTCTCCGGTCACGGCGGGCACGTCGGATCCGGACCGCACGCCGGCGAGTACCTCCTCCCGGTCGACGCCGTGTACCCCGACGACGAGGCGCTGGCGGCGAGCGCCGTGTCCGGGGAGCAGCTCACCTCCGCGCTCCGCGCGATCGCCGCCCGCAAGGTCGTGGTCGTGTTCGACTGCTGTCACGCCGGCGGCGTCGGGCAGCCGAAGGACATCGGCTCGGCGCCGTTGGAGGTCGGGCTGCGGGAGTCGTATTACGACGCGCTGGGTGCGGGCCGCGGCCGGGCGATCCTCGCCTCCTCGCGGAGCAGCGAGAACTCGTACGTGCCCGGCGGCTCGCGGCTCGGCCTGTTCACCTCCCACCTCATCGACGGGCTCCAGGGCGGAGCCGCCGGTGACGACAGCTACGTCCGCATCTTCGACCTGTTCGAGTACGTGCAACCGCGAGTCACGACCGCCCGACGCGACCAGCACCCGGTGTTCAAGGCCGAGCTCGAGGACAACTTCGCGGTGGCGATGCGGCCGCGCGCCGCGGCGCCGGTCGCGCCCAGTCCCGACGGCGGGTACCGCTACGACGCCTACGTCAGCTACGCCGAGCCCGACGCCGAGTGGGTCTGGAGCGCGCTCGTCCCGCCGCTCGAGGAGGCCGGCCTGCGCGTCGCCGTTTCGGACGACGTGGCCGAGCCCGGGGTGGCGCGGGTGGTAAACGCCGAGCGCGGCATCCGCCAGTCGCGGCGGACGATCGTCGTGCTGACCGAGTCGTACCTCGGCGATCGCATGGCCGACTTCGAGAACGTGCTCGCCCAGACGATGGGCGTCGACGAGGGCCACCACAGATTGCTGCCGGTGCGAGCGGGACCGTTCGACCGCACCCGCCTCCCGACGAGGCTCTCGATGCTCACCGCCGTGGACCTCGCGCGCCCGGAGCGGGCGGACCGTGAGCTCAACCGGTTGATCAGGGCGCTGAGCCGGACGGGAGCGTGACGACGAAGCGGGCGCCGGCGTCGTAGTCGGGATCGACGACGATCGTGCCGCCGTGTCGTTCGACGAGGTCGCGGGCGATGGCCAACCCGAGACCGGTGCCACCGCTTCCGGCGGTGCGCGACTCGTCGAGGCGGCCGAAGCGCTCGAAGACCGCGGCCCGCCGCTCGGCGGGGATGCCCGGACCGTCGTCGGTGACCGCGAGCTTCACGACCCCGTCGGTCTCCGCCAGGCTCAGCGACACCGAGTCGGTGGCGTGCCGCACGGCGTTGTCGAGGAGGTTGGCCACGACCCGTCGCAACTGGTCACGGTGGCCGACGACCTGCGCCGCCGAGACCTGCCGGGTGTCGATGTCGCGCCCGCGCGCATCCACCGCCCGCACCTCCTCGAGCACGACGTCATCGAGATCCACCGGACGCCCTTCGCCTTCGGCGGCTCGGGCGTCGCTGCGGGCGAGCACGAGCAGGTCGTCGGTGAGCAACTGCAGGTTCTCGACCTCCTCGAGCAGGCTGCCCAGAACCGGGTCGTCGTTCGCGCTCACCCCCCGGGCGACCTCGATCTCGGTGCGCAGCCGGGCGAGCGGCGTGCGCAGCTCGTGTGACGCGTCGGCGACGAACTGCTGCTGCTGACGGTTGGACGCGTCGAGCCGGTCGAGCATTTCGTTCATCGTCCCGGCCAGGCGGGCGATCTCGTCCCGCCCCGACGGTTCGGGCACCCGCCGGTCGAGCTCGCCCAGCCCGATCCCGGCCACCTCGGCGCGGATCTGCTCGACCGGTCGCAGGGTGCGCCCGACGAGCAACCACACCAGCGCGGCCAGCACGGCGGTGACGACGGGGACGAGAACGCCGAGCGTCACGACGAGTGCGCGCACCGACTCGCGGACGTCGTCGAGCGGCGCCGCGACGTGGACGATGAGCTCTTGACCATCGGCGGCGAAGCGGCGGGACACCACGCGCTGCCCATCAAGCGTCCGTGTGACGGCGTCGCGGCCTTCCGGCGCCGGGGCGATGGTGCCCTCGACCGGCGGCGTGGTCGAGAAGATCACGCGACCATCGGTCGTGACGATCTGGGCGACCCCGTCGTCATCGGCGGACACGTCGAGATCCGGCTCGAGTCCAGGCGTCATCGACGCGACCGCGCGATCGGCATCGGCGGCGACGGTCTCGTCGAGCTGCTCGGTGAGCACGCGCCGCTGGACGACGACGAGCACGGCGCCGGTCACCACGAGCACGAGTGCGACGGCCACCGCCGCCAACAGCGTCACCCGCCAACGCACCGTGCCCGGCCACCGCATGCCGCGCTCAACTCCCGTCGGCGGCGAGGCGGTAGCCGGCGCCCCGCACCGTCTCGATCAGCGAGGCTCCACCCGAAGCGTCGCCGAGCTTCCGGCGCAGTCGGCCGATGTAGACCTCGACGATGTTGGGGTCGCCCTCGAAGTCCATCTCCCAGACACCGGCCAGGATCTCGTCCTTGGAGAGCACCTGCCCGGCCCGCCGCACGAGGAACTCGAGCACGTCGTGCTCGCGGGCGGTCAGGACCACCCCGACGTCCCGGCACCACACGCGCCGGCTTCCGGGATCGATGCGCACTGCACCCGCCGAGACCGGCGCGGGCGCCCGCCCGGCCGAGCGCCGGAGCAAGGCGCGGATCCGGGCGATCAGCACCGGGAACGAGAACGGCTTGGACAGGTAGTCGTCGGCGCCGGTGTCGAGCGCCTCGGCCTCGTCGAGATCGCCGCCCTTGGCGGTGAGCATGAGGATCGGCGTCCAGTCGCCGGCCTCCCGTAGGTCGGAGCAGATCAGGTAGCCGTTGCGACCGGGCAGCATGATGTCGAGCACGATCAGGTCGTAGCTGCCCTCGGTCGCCATCCACAGGCCGTCCTCGCCGTCGTAGGCGACCTCGACGGTGAACTCCTCGGCCTCGAGGCCGCGCTTGACCGCGGTGGCCAGCTTCTTGTCGTCCTCGACGAGGAGCAGCTTCACGGGAACCTCCCGTCCGACTATCGACTCTGCCACCTGAACCGCTGCTGAATCGCTCGCGTTCAGGTTCTCGACAGGTCGGGCGGCGCACGCTGCGGGCATGCGGCCTCGACTTGTCGTGACAACCTCCGGTCTGCTCGCCCTCGTAATCCTCAGCGCCTGCGGCGGGGACGACGACTCCGCGTCCGGACCGGCGACAACGCCGGGCTCGACCATTGCGGGCTCGACGCCGGCGACGCCGGTGATCGATCCCGGCGACGGCGGGCACTACGCGCCCGAGATCGACCCGGCGAACTTCGTCGCCGGCATCGACAACCCGTACCTGCCATGGGTCGTCGGTTCGCGATGGGTCTACCGCGGAACGTCCGATGGCGAACCGGAGCGCAACGTCGTCGCCGTCACCGACAAGCACAAGACGATCATGGGAATCGAAGCCACGGTCGTGCGCGACCAGGTGTTCTCCGGGGACGAGCTGAAGGAGGACACCTTCGACTGGTACGCCCAGGATCGCGAGGGGAACGTCTGGTACCTCGGGGAGGACACCAAGGAGTACGAGGACGGCAAGGTCGCCAGCACCGAAGGGTCCTGGGAGTTCGGGGTCGACGGGGCGCTGCCGGGCATCGTGATGCCGGCGGATCCGACCGTCGGGCACGCCTACCGCCAGGAGTACTACGCCGGCGAGGCCGAGGACATGGGCGAGATCATCGACGTGGGCGGCTCGATCGACGTCCCCGCCGGGCACTACGACGAGGTCGTGATGAGCAAGGACTGGAGCCCGCTCGAGCCGGATGCGATCGAGCACAAGACGTACGCCCCGGACGTCGGGGTCGTGCGCGAGGAGCTGGTCGCCGGAGGTGACGAGGTCAACGAGCTGATCGAGTTCACCCCCGGTGGGTGATCCGGGCAGTCAGGTTGCAGTCAGCGAGTCTTGGGCACACTGGACCCCATGGAGCGCAGGACCAAGTTCATCCTCGGCGGCGGCGCGGTGGCCGCCGTCGCGATCGGATCCGGCGTGGGATTCGCAGTCGCCCAGAGCGGTGACGACGACGGCGCGCCGCCGATCTCCGGCGCCGCCCTGGCGAAGGCGTCCGCAGCGGCCCTCGCCCACACCGGCGGCGGCCGGGTCACCGGCACCGAGGTCGGCGACGAGGAGAGCTACTACGAGGTCGAGGTCACCCTCGGCGACGGTACCCAGGTCGACGTCCAGCTCGACAAGAGCTTCCACGTCGTCGGCGGCGAGAAGGACGGCCCCGGCGAGGACGACGGCGCCGCCGACGACTGACCTTCCCTCTCACCTCGTTACGTTGGTCGGGTGGTCGAGCGCCTTCCGTACGACGAGTTCGCCTACTTCGCTGACAACGCGTCCGAGTACGGGATCCCGTACGAGGGGCCGCCGGCCGTCCGGCGGGAGCAGGTAGAACTCGACGACGGGCGCCGGGTCAGCGCGCTCGTGTGGGGGACGTCGGATCCGGAGTTGGTGCTCGTGCACGGCGGGGCGCAGAACGCCCACACCTGGGACACCGTCGCCCTCGCTCTCGACCGGCCGCTGGTCGCCGTCGACCTGCCCGGCCACGGACACTCCGACGCCGCCGCGGCGCGGTCGCCCGGCGAGGGCCGACCGGCGGTGCTCGCCCCTGATCTTGCCGCCGCCATCCGTCGGCTCGCACCGGACGCCCGTGGCGTGGTCGGCATGTCGCTGGGCGGGCTCACGTCGATCGCCCTCGTCGCCCTCGCGCCCGAGCTGGTGCGGTCGCTCGTGCTCGTCGACGTCACCCCCGGCGTCACCGGTGCCAAGGCCAAGGCGATCCTCGACTTCGTCCGCGGCCCGGCGACGTTCGCCAGCTTCGACGAGATCCTCGCCCGCACGATCGAGCACAACCCGACCCGCACCGAGGCGTCGCTGCGCCGGGGCATCCTGCACAACGCCGTCCAGCAGGCGGACGGGTCGTGGGTCTGGCGCTACCGGCTCCACGACGAGGCGACGCCAATGGACGAGCCGACGGACGAGGCGATCGACTCCAGTCGGCTGTGGGACGCCCTCGGCGCAGTCACCGTGCCGGTGATGCTCGTGCGGGGGATGCGGCCCCAGTCGGTGGTCGACGACGCCGACGAGGCCGAGTTGGTTCGCCGCCTGCCCGGCGCCCGCGTCGAGCACATCGCCGATGCCGGCCACAGCGTCCAGGGCGACACCCCGGTGGAGTTGGCGGGCCTGATCGCCGACTTCGTCCCGTAGCACCCGAGGGTTTGCGGTCACCCGAGGGTTTGGCGCGACCCCGTCGCGCACCAAACCCTCGCATGACACCTAACCCTCGGATGTACGACGAGGCGATCTCCGCCGCGATGGCCGACGTTCCCGTCCTCACGTGATCAGGCGAGGGCGGCGCCGCCGTCGACCGTCAGCACGCTGCCGGTCGTGAAGCTGCTGGCGTCGCCGGCGAAGTACAACGCCGCGCCGACGATTTCCTCGGGCTGACCGCCGCGCCGGAGCGGGAACGCGGCGGCCTGGCGTTCGAACGACTCCATGTCCCACGCCTTGGAGATGTCGGTGAGGAACGGGCCGGCCATGATCGTGTTCACCCGCACCTCGGGACCGAGCGCCTGGGCGAACCCGCCGGTGATCGCGTTCAGCGCCGCCTTGGCCCCCGAGTACGGCAGCTCGCGAGGACCGGGACGCACGGCGGCGACGCTCGACACGTTGATGATCGAACCCCGGCCGGCCGCCTTCATCCGCTCACCGAACAGGGCGCTCAGCCGAAACGGCCCCTTGAAGTTGACGGCGATGACCTTGTCGAACAGTTCCTCGGTGATCGCGCCGAGGCTCGGGTAGATGGGCGACATCCCGGCGTTGTTGACGAGCACGTCGACGTGGTCGAAGGCCGAGTAGGCGGCGTCGCACAGGGCGTCGAGTTGCTCCCACCGCCCGACGTGGCACGCCACGGGGACCGCGGTGCGGCCCGTGGCGGCGCGGATCGCCTCGGCGGCCCGCGCGCAGGAGTCGAGCTTGCGGCTGGCGACGACGACGTCCGCGCCGGCGTGGGCGAACGCCGTTGCCATGGCCAGACCGAGGCCGCGACTCCCACCCGTCACGACGGCCACTCGCCCGCCCAGGGACTCGTTCCGCTCACCGGACCACACGTTCGCCATGGGACGCCGACCCTAACGCTCCTCGCGCCCACCGCTCACGGCGGCGGCGGTAGCGTGCGCTCGGCGGGCGCAGTCGACTGATGGGGATCGCGATGCGCACGATGCGAACAACCAGCCGGGCCGGCCGGCTCGCGCTCGGCATGGCCGCCGCGACCGCGCTGGCACTGCTGCCGACCGCCCCGACATACGCGGACCCGTCGGCCGCGAATACGCCGTCGACGGACACGCCCGCGCCAGCCGCGGCCGCGCCGGTACCGGCCCGCCGCGTCCCGTCGGGGTACCGGGTGCGCACGCTGCTGAGCGGGCTCCACAACCCCTGGGAGGTCGCCTTCACGCCCCGCGGGGCGATGTTCGTCACCGAGCGCGCCGGATGGATCGGGCTGCGCCGCCGGAACGGACACTACGTGCGGATCCTCCGCCCCCACGACGTCGTCGCCAACGGCGAGGGTGGGATGCTCGGGCTCGCCGTGGGCCCGCGGTACCGGAAGACCCGACGGATCTACGTGTGCTTCAACACCGCCACCGACGTCAGGGTCGTTCGCTTCCGGTTCGCCGACGGACCGCCCCGGCTGCGCGGCCGCCGCAACCTCGTGACCGGCATCGAGGCCAACCCGTCCGGCCGGCACTCCGGCTGCCGCCTGAAGTTCGGACCGGGCGGGTACCTGTGGGTGACCACCGGCGACGCCGCCAGGGGGACCAACCCGCAGAACCTCAAGGTGCTCAACGGCAAGGTGCTCCGGATCACCACCAGGGGTCGTCCGGCACCGCGCAACTTCCGGGGGCGGATCTTCGCCTACGGGTTCCGCAATCCGCAGGGCCTCACGTTCCGGCCCCGCGACGGCCGGGCGTTCATCGTCGAGCACGGGCCGGACCGCGACGACGAGATCACACCCCTGCGCCGGGGCGGCAACGGCGGTTGGAACCCCGTCGGTGGCGGGCTCTTCTACAACGAGAGCGTCCCGATGACCGACACCAGCCTGCCCAATGTGATCCGACCGGTCTGGCAGTCGGGGTTCCCGACGATCGCCCCGTCCGGGGGCACGTTCGTGACCCACCGCGATTGGGGCCGGTTCCGCGGCCGGATGGTCATCGCCGTCCTCAAGGGCGAGCACCTCCGGTTGATCAACGTTGCCCGTGGCGTGGCTGACCAGGGGCGGGTCATCGTGCAGGGCTTCGGTCGACTCCGAACCGCGGTCGAGGGCCCGGGCGGCCGGCTCTATGTCCCCGTCGACGCCGACCCCGGCCGAATCCTCACCGTCGACCCGCTTCCGTAACCCACCCTCCGCCCGGCGGCGGACGCGCCAGATCCGCCCGTGGGCGGATGACGGTCACGACGGGCGCTCGTAACGTCTGTCCCCGTGGACGGCGACTCCAACCTCGGCGGGCGCCTCGTCCGGTGGTGGCGGGCGATCCCCCCGATCGTCGCCGACGGCGCCCTGGCCGCGGTCGTGCTGGCGGTCGCCCTCGTCGAGATCGGCCTCAACGACGAGCAGACGCTCGACCGTTACGACCGCGTCCTCAGCACCACCCTGCTGGTGCTCATGTCGGTCGTCATCGTCTTCCGCCGTCGGCATCCCGTCGCGGTGTGGCTGGCGTCGGGCGTGCTGATCTCCATCTACGGCGTGGCGTCCTTCCCCGATCCGATGCTGCCCTACGGCCCGCTGATCGCCGTGTACACCGTCGCCGCCTACACCAGCTGGCGCACCAGCATGATCACCGGCATCGTGACCGCTGCGGTGATCGCCGGGGGCATGATCATCGATCCGCACGACGACCTCGTCGACTGGCTGGTCGCGTTCCTCTCCACGACGACAGCCTGGCTCATCGGCAACAACGTCCGCACCTACCGCGCCTACGCCAGCGAACTGGAAGCCAAGGCCGAGCGGCTCGACCGTGACCGCCGCGCCGAGGCCGAGCGGGCCGTCGCCGACGAGCGCTTGCGGCTGGCCCGTGAGCTCCACGACGTCGCCGCCCACCACGTCAGCGTGATCGCCCTCCACGCCGAGGCGGGACAGGCCCTCCTGCCCGACGACCCGGAACGAGCCGACCAGTCGCTGGCTGTGATCGGCGAGGTCGCCCGGACCACGCTGACCGAACTGCGCCGCGTCGTCGGAGTCCTGCGGGACGACCAGGCGGCCCCGCTCTCGCCCCAGCCCGGGCTCGATCAACTGCCGCTGCTCGTCGACGAGGTGGAGCGGGCCGGCCTCCCCGTCACGCTCGAGGTGTCCGGCACACCTGGGTCCATCAGCAGGACGCTCGACACCTCGGTGTATCGCATCGTCCAGGAGGCGCTGACGAACGTGCTCCGTCACGCCGGTCCGGCGACCGCGCACGTCCGCATCGGCTACGAACCCGGCGCCGTCGCCGTCGAGGTGCTCGACGACGGGGTGGGGACGGCGAATGGCGCGGGACCGGTGCTCCCCGACGGCGGCCACGGTCTCGAAGGCATGAAGGAGCGGGCGGCGATGCTCGGCGGCACCCTCACCGCCGGCGCCCGGCCTGATCGCGGCTTCGCCGTCGTCGCGCGACTTCCACGATGACGCGCGTCCTCGTCGTCGACGACCAGGAGCTGGTGCGAGCCGGCTTGCGGGCGATCCTCGAGGCCAGCGGCGTCGCCGTCGTCGGCGAGGCCGCGGACGGCGCCGCGGCCGTGAAGCTGGCGGACGAGCTGGATCCGGACGTCGTGCTGATGGACGTGCGCATGCCGGTGCTCGACGGGATCGAGGCCACCCGCCGGATCCGGGCGGGTGGCGGGGAGCCGCCCCGGGTGCTCGTGCTGACCACGTTCGACCTCGACGAGTACGTCTTCGAGGCGCTCCGCGCCGGCGCCAGCGGGTTCCTGCTCAAGGACGCGCCGCGGGCCGAGCTGCTGCGGGCGATCGAGGTGATCGCCGACGGCGAGGCCCTTCTGGCCCCCACCGCGACCCGCCGGCTCGTCGAGGACTTCGCCCGCCGCCGGGCGGCCGCCCCGCCGGTGAGTGCCCGCTCGCTCGACGTGCTGACTCCTCGCGAGCGGGATGTGCTCGAGCTCATCGCGCGGGGGCTGTCCAACGGCGAGATCGCCGACCGCCTCGTCGTCGGCGAGGCCACCGTCAAGACCCACGTCGGTCGGGTGCTGGCCAAGCTCGGTCTGCGCGACCGGGTGCAGGCCGTGATCCGGGCCTACGAGGTCGGCCTGGTCAATCCCGGCGAGGGCTGAGGGATCCCCTCCGAGGCGGACGTCGAAGATCCACCGACGGCCAGACGACAATCGGCCTCCGCTCGTTCACCGTGGCAGGCATGCTCCACCGTCTCGGACTCGCCTCGATCCACCACCCCCGCCGGGCCCTTGCGATCTGGATGCTCGCCGTCGTGGTGAGCATCGCCACCGCGCCGGTGCTGTTCTCGGCGCTGACCACCGACATGGGCGGCGGCGACAGCACCGAATCGGCCCGCGCCGACCGGCGGATGGACGAGCTGTTCGACCAGCTGCCCCGGTCCGCCCGGGCACCGGACGAGACCGAAGTGATCGCGGTGGTCGACGGGCTCACCGTCGACGAGCCGGCGACCGAGGCCGCCGTCACCGCGGCGACGGCCGCGATCGCCGCCCGGCCGGGAGTGACGTCGGTCGGCGACACCTACACCACGCCCGGCGCCGGCCTCCGGGCGGTCGATGGGCAGGCATCGGCGGTTGTCGTGACGCTCGACCCCGCCGCGGACGTCGACGCCGCGGTGGACGACGTGCAGCACGCGCTGGAGGCGACCGGCGCCCCGCGGATGCTGGTCGGGCACGAGGACATGGTCGACGACGAGATCAGCGCCCAGGCGGAGGAGGACCTGACCACCGGCGAGGCGATCGCCCTGCCGCTGGCCCTGGCCGCCCTGGTCGTCGTGTTCGGTGGGTTGATGGCGGCCGTGATGCCGGTGGCGCTGGCCGTGGTCAGCGTGATCGGGGCGTTGCTCGTGCTCGCCCTGGCGTCTCTCACCGGCGACGTCGCCGTCTACGCCCTCAATGTCGTCACCATGCTCGGCCTCGGTGTCGGCATCGACTACGGGCTGGTGTTCGTGAGCCGCTACCGGGAGGAACGTGGGCACGGCCTCGACGTGGTCCCGGCCCTGGAGCGCACGGTTGCGACCGCCGGACGGACGGTGATGTTCTCCGGTCTCACCGTGGCCGTGGCGCTCGGCGGGCTGCTGCTGTTCGATTCGGCCGGCCTGCGGTCGCTCGCCGTCGGCGGGATCGGCGTCGTCCTCGTCGCGGTCGTGGCCGCGCTCACCCTGTTGCCGGCGCTGCTCGCCCTGGCCGGGCACCGGATCCATCCGGCCCGGGCGCGCACGGGTCACGGCGCGTACTGGCGCTTGGCCGGGTCGGTGCGGCGGCACGCCGGGCCGGTCGCCGCCGTCATCGGCGTGGGACTCGTCGTCGCCGCGCTGCCCTTCCTGGGCGCCCGCTTCGAGAACCCCGACGCCCGCTCACTTCCCCGATCCTCGGTCGCCCGCCAGATCGAGGAGGCGCGGGAGCGGTTCCCGGTCGGCGGGGCCGATCCGGTGGAAGTCCTCGCCGAGACGGCGCCGGACGACCCGGAGCTCGCCGCCTGGCTCACCCGGGTGGATGCGCTCACGGGCGTCGACCGGGTCGACATCGACGACGAGCTCGCCCCCGCCGGCGCCGTGGTCGTGTACGTCGTGCCCGACGGCCCGACTCAGGGCGAGATCGCCCAACGGGTCGTCGCCGAACTGCGCGACCTCGACGCCCCGTTCCCGACGATGATGACCGGCGAGGCGGCCGAGCTCATCGACATGAAGGCGTCGATCGCGGCCCGTCTGCCGTGGGCGCTGGCGATCGTCTGCCTGGCGACGATGGCGCTGCTGTTCCTCATGACCGGGTCGCTGGTCGTCGCGCTCAAGGCGATCCTGATGAACGTGCTGTCGATCGGCGCCACGTTCGGTGTGCTCGTGTGGGTGTTCCAGGACGGCCACCTCACCGGTCTGCTCGGCTTCGACGCCGTCGGGTCACTCGACGCAACGATGCCGCTGATCGTGTTCCTCTTCGCCTTCGGCCTGTCGATGGACTACGAGGTCTTCCTGCTGGCGAGGATCAAAGAGGCGTGGGACGCCACCGGCGACAACAACCTCGCGATCGCGACCGGGCTGGACCGTACGGGTCGGATCATCACCTCCGCCGCCGCCCTCATGGTGATCGTGTTCGCCGGGTTCGCCGCCGGCGAGCTGGTCCTGGTCAAGCAGCTCGGGATCGGGCTCGCCGTCGCGGTCGTGGTCGACGCGACGATCGTCCGGTGCCTCCTCGTCCCGGCCACGATGACGCTGATGGGCGAACGCAACTGGTGGTCGCCCGCGCCGCTCCGCCGCCTCCACCGTCGCTACGGACTCCGGGAAGAGGCGCCGGAAGTGGCGGCCTGACCCGTCGGTGGTTACTTGGCGATCGAGCGGTCGTAGAGGCGCACCGCCATCGGGGCGCAGACGACGACGATGCCGATGGTCCAGATGACCGAGTAGGCGATCGGGTGGGCGATCGGCCACGGGTCGCCGGGCGCGGTTGGGGTGTTGGGGTTGCCGAACAGGACCCGCACCGCGTCGGCGAGCGCGGTGACGGGGTTCCACTCGGCGATCGTGCGCAGCGGTCCCGGCATCGTCGAGGTCGGCACGAACGTGCTGGCGATGAACGTCACAGGGAACAGCAGGGCGAAGGCGATGCCGGTCACCCCCTCCGGGGTCTTGACGATGCTGCCGAGCAGCACGCCGACCCAGATCATGGCGAAGGCGAACCCGATGAGGAGCAGGTACCCGGCGGCGGCGTCGACGACGCCGTCACGGATGCGCCAGCCGACGATCAGCCCGCAGAGCGACATGATCGCGATCGGCAGCAACGCCTTGAGCAGGTTGGCGACGGCGTGACCGCCGAGCACCGCACCCCGGGCGATGGGGAGCGAACGGAAGCGGTCGACCGCCTGGTTCTTGCGGTCGTTGGCGAGTGACAGCGCCACGCCGAACGAGGTGAACACGATCGTCTGGGCGAAGATCCCGCCCATGAGGAACTCGCGGTAGCTCCCCCCGCCGGGCACGTCGATCGCGCCGCCGAACACGTAGGCGAACAGCAGCACGAACATGATCGGCTGGATCGTGGCGTCGCTCAGCTGCTCGGGCTGCCGCTTCATGTGGACGAGCCCGCGGCGGGCGATCACCCACGTGTCGTGCACGACGCCGCGGGGCCGGGGCAGCGGTGCGGTGTCGGTGACAACGGGGACGGTGGTCGTGATGGCGGTCATTCGGTCACCTCCAGGAGCTCACCATCGAGCGACGAGGCGTCGTCGGGCACCGAGCCGGTGAGGGTCAGGAACACCTCGTCGAGCGTGGGCTGGCGCAAGCTGAGGTCGTCGACCGGGATCGCCGCGTCGCGCAGGGCGGCTCCGACGCGTAGGACCGCGTCCACGCCGAGGCTCGTCGGCGCGGTGATCGTGGCGGCGCCGGCGTCGACCGCCGGCTCGACACCAGTGGTGTCGGCAACGATGCGCGCCGCCTCGACGAGCCGCACCGGGTCGGCGACGACGACCTGGACGTGGTCGCCGCCAACGTCCCGCTTGAGCTTGCGGGCGTCGCCACGGGCGATGATGCGGCCGTGGTCGATGACGACGATGTCGTCGGCCAACCGCTCGGCCTCCTCGAGGTACTGCGTGGTCAGGAGCACGGTCGTGCCCCGGTCGACGAGCGTGTCGAGCACCTCCCACAGGTCCTTGCGGGCGCGCGGGTCGAGTCCCGTCGTCGGCTCGTCGAGGAACAGCACGAGCGGATGGGCGACCAACGTGGCGGCGAGGTCGAGTCGCCGGCGCATCCCGCCGGAATAGCCCGACGCGACCCGATCGCCGGCGTCGGTGAGGGAGAACTCGTCGAGCAGAGCGGCGGCCCGCTGCACCGAGTCCGCCCGGCTGAGCTGGTGCAGCTGACCGAGCATGACGAGGTTCTCCCGGCCGGTCAGCAGCGGGTCGACGGTGGCGTCCTGGGCGGCCAGGCCGATCCGGCGCCGAACCTCGTTCGGTTGGGCGCGCACGTCGAACCCGGCGACGGTCGCCTCACCCTCGTCGGGATCGGACAGCGTCGTGAGGATCCGCACGGCGGTCGTCTTGCCGGCGCCGTTCGGTCCGAGCACGGCGGTCACCGTGCCGGTCGGCACCTCGAGGTCGATCCCGGCGAGCGCGGTGGTCGACCCGTAGCGCTTGACGAGCCCGCGGGCGCGGACGGCATGCGGAGGGGTTCGGGGGGCCACCCGAGCAACGTACCGAGACACCGCAGACGATTTCTTGAACGATTCGAGGACATCGGTCACGTCCTCGCGGAAGACTGCGCGGATGGCCGATCGATTCCTCCTCCCCGAGCATCCGGTCGAATCACTCGACGAGTACGTCGCCGAGGGCGGCGGCGTCGGGCTGAGCCGGGCCCGGACGATGTCGCCGGGAGCGCTCGTGCAGGAGCTGCAACTGTCCCGGCTGAGGGGGCGGGGCGGGGCCGGGTTCCCGACCGGCACCAAGTGGGCGTCGGTCCTGTTCACCGAAGGGGGCACCCGGTACGCGGTGTGCAACGCCGCCGAGGGTGAGCCGGGCACGTTCAAGGACCGGGCGCTGATGCGGGCGAATCCCTACGTCGTGCTCGAGGGCCTTCTCATCGCCGCCGGCACGGTCGACGCGGAGGCGGCGTATCTCGCCACCAAGGCCGGCTTCGCGCGCGAGCAGGCCCGTCTCGCCCAGGCGTTGACTGAGATCAGCGAGGCCGGCTGGGTCGACCGGCCCGTGCACCTCGTGACCGGACCGGAGGAGTACCTCTTCGGCGAGGAGAAGGCGCTGCTCGAGGTCATCGAGGGCAACGACCCGCTGCCACGTTGGTTGCCGCCGTACCTCCACGGCCTCTTCGCCACCGCGCCGCAACTGGGCTGGGAATCCAGCACCCCGGGTCCGGGTGAGCCGGCGGCGCCGTCCGAGGAAGCGGCCAACCCGACGCTCGTCAACAACGTCGAGACGCTCGCCAACGTCGCCCACATCTGCGCCAAGGGCCCCGAGTGGTTCCGCGCCATGGGTACCGAGCGGTCGCCGGGCACGGTGTGCTGCACGGTGGTCGGCGACGTGCGGTACGCCGACGTGATCGAGGTCGAGTTCGGGACGCCGCTGTCGGCGGTGCTGGACGCGGCGGGAGGGGCGCTGCCCGGCCGGTCGTTCCAGGCGGTGATCTCCGGCGTCTCGAACCCGGTCGTCACCGCCGACCAGCTCGACACGCCGTTGAGCTACGAGGACTTCGAGGCGATCGGCAGCGGCCTGGGGTCGGCCGGCTTCATCGTCTACGACGACTCGACGTGCATGGTCGAGGTGGCGGCGATGCTGTCCCGATTCCTGTGGGTCGAGTCGTGCGGCCAGTGCCCGCCGTGCAAGCTCGGTACGGGAGCGATCACCGCCGCCCTCGAGCGCATCGCCGGCGGGAGGGGTGGCGACCGCGATCTCGACATCATCGCCGAACGGCTCCGCGTCGTCGCCGACGGCAACCGCTGCTACCTCCCGGTCGAGGAGCAGCGCGTGGTGGCGAGCCTGCTGCGCGCCTTCCCCGACGACTTCGCCGCCCACATCGAGACCGGCCGCTGTCCCCGTCCCCGGACCCTTCCCGTCCCCAAACTCGTCGACATCGCCGACGGCGAGGTCACCTACGACACCCGCCAACCCCGCAAGCGCCCGGACTGGACGTACGCCTGACGGTTCTGAGCCTGCGGGGGATCGCACAGCGATCCGAAGTCACCCGAGAATCCGTTGGGTGAACGGGCGGTAGCCGCCGACCTGACCACTCGTGAACGCCGCGCTAACGTCGGCTGGATGCTGAGTTACCTCGACCCGGGCACCGGGAGCATGATCGCCGCCGCCCTCGCCGGAGGTGCCGCGGGCTTCGTCGTGCTGATGAAGCTGTACTGGCACCGCGTGCTTGGAGTGTTCTCGAAGAAGCATCGCGCCGAAGCCGAAGCGGCCCGGGCGCAGCTCGTCGGCGAGGACTCTGACGTCGACGCCAACGCCAGCGCCTGATCCGCCCGTGCCGGCCCTGCCCACCGACCCCGGCTCGTTCCGGGACCCGCTGTCGCGCGTCTACGTCGGCGCCGACGCGGTGTGGCGCGGGCTCGCCAAGGAAGCGGTCGCCGACTACGAGGCCGTCGCGACGACCCGCTTCTTCCGGGAGGCGCTCGACCGCGGCGACATCGTCGGGACCGAGGAGGTCGAGGGTCCCGCACCCGTGCCGGGCGACTGGGCGGCCGTGCTGCGCCACGAGCGCATCGGCGTCCTCTCCTACCCCTACGAGTGGCCGTTCGAGATGCTGCGCGACGCCGCGCGCCTCCAGCTCTCGCTCACCCGAGCCGCCCTCGTCGAGCGGATCATCACCAAGGACGCCACGCCGTACAACGTGCAGTACACCGGCACCAAGCCGGTCTTCATCGACGTCGGCTCGTTCGAGCGGCTCCGACCGAACGAACCGTGGCCGGGTTACCGCCAGTTCTGCGAGCTGTACCTCAACCCGCTGCTGATCCAGGCCGTCCGGGACGTCGCCTTCCAGCCCTTCCTCCGCGGCAGCATCCACGGGATCTCGCCGCAGACCGCAGCCGACTTGTTGCGCGGGTCCGGCCGGCAGAAAGGCGTGTTCACTCACGTCAAATTGCACGCCCGGGCCGAGCGCCGGTACGCCGACGCCGACCGTGAGCGCGACGTGAAGGCCGAGCTCAAGCGGGCCGGGTTCGGGCCGGGCCTGATCGACGCCCAGCTGCGCGGCCTCGAGAAGTCGATCGAGGCGCTGAAATGGCGCCAGCAGGCGTCGACGTGGTCGGACTATGGCGACCGGGCCCACTACTCGCCCGACGACCTGCGGGAGAAGGACACCTTCGTCAGCGCGGCCGTCGGCCGCGCCGCCCCCGGACTGGTGCTCGATCTCGGGGCCAATGACGGGCGGTTCTGCCGCATCGCCCTCCAGGCCGGTGCCCGATCGGTGGTGGCGGTCGACTCCGACGACGTCGTCGTGGATCGGCTCTACCGCGATCTGCGCGCCGAGGGCGAGCAGCGGGTCCTGCCCCTCGTGCTCGACTTGTCCGACCCGTCACCGGGTCTGGGTTGGCGGTCGCGCGAGCGCCCGCCGTTCGTCGACCGGGTGCGGCCGGACCTCGTCCTCTGCCTCGCCGTCGTCCACCATCTCGCCCTCACCAACACGGTCCCGCTCGACGAGATCGTCACGTTCCTCGCCGACTTCGCCGCGCCCGTCGTCGTGGAGTTCCCCCACCGCGACGATCCGATGGCCGCCCGCCTGCTCGCCCGCAAGCGCCCGGGCGTGTTCGACGCCTACGACGTCACGACGTGGGAGCGGGCGCTGGCGGGCCGCTTCGCGATCCGTGAGCAGCGGACCCTGCCGAGCGGGACACGCACGCTCTACTGCGTCGACCCGACCTGACGCGTTCAGGACACCGGGTGCAGCGTCACCGCTGAACCGTCGCGGCTGACCTCGTACAGCGTGACGTCGTTCGCCCCCTCGCGGTAGAAGTCGGCGACGTACCCGGTGAACGCCCACCCGCTGCCGTCCGGGCGGTAGCCGCCGACCACGCCGGCCAGCCGGCCGTTTATCGCCGCGAGCAGCTCGGGGGGTTCGCTCGACGCGCCGCTGACCGTGCCGGCCAGGACGAACGGCTCGGTGCCATCGGCCGTCGGCAGGTCGCGCAAGAGATCCTGCTGGTCCAGCCGCGCCGTGTACGCGCTGGGCTCGCCGACGGTGAACTCGGCCACGTTGCGGCCGACGAGGTCGCCGTTCTCCCCCACCGCCGCCAGCGCCGTCCAGTCGTCGCCGTAGGGGAACTCCTCCGCCCGCCGCTGGGCGATCTCGATGGCTCCACTCACGTCGGGCGACACAAGCGGCGCGGTGTGGGCGGTGCTGCCGTCGTACAGCGAGTGCCCGTCGAACCGCCAGTCGACGTCGGCGCCGAGGAGGTCGACGATCGACGGGAGGATGTCGATCGTCTGGGCGCTGTCGTCCCGGATCTCGCCCTCGGTCTGCCCGGGCGCCTTGATGAACAGCGGCATCCGGTACACCTCCTCGCGGTTGGCGTCGGTGACCTTCATCCGGCCGATGTCGGGTGGGGTGAGGTTGGTGCCGTGGTCCGAGGTGACGACAAGCAGGGTCTGGTCCCACGTCGGCAGCGATCGGAGGTGGTCGACGAGGTCACCGACCATCCGGTCCACCGCGCCGACCTGCATCGCGTGGAGCTGGGTATCGAGTCGGGCCCCGAACGCGTACCCGGGCGCGCTCGGATCGGTGATCAGCTCCGGGGAGTACGACGTGGCGAGCCCGCGGCGGGACAGGATCCACGGACGGTGCGGCAGGGCGACGTGGACGAAGTGGACGGACGGCGAGGCGTCGATCGCCTCGGTCTCCGCCCGCAGCACCTGCGCCTGACCACGCGGGCTGCGCTCGTCCGCGGCCAGGCCCAGCCACCGGGAGTACGCCTGCTCGATGTGGCTCTCGGCGGAGTCGTCGGTCTGGTCCGACGTATCGCCGCCTTGGTCGTCCTGGGCCCCGTAGGCGCCCCACGAGTTGTCGATCGCCGGCAGGTCGTTCCGGAGCGAGCTCGGGAGGACCCGGTGGCCGTACACGACGGACGCGTCCTCGATCGCCTGGCTCAGGGGCTGGCGGGGCGCCGGGTCGCACACTGACGGCGGGCACATGTCGGTCACCGACTCGTAGCGCCGGACCGGGGCGACCGAACCGAGCAGGGTGAACAGGTTGCGCGGGTGGTCCTGATACGTGGGCAGGTCGTCGTCGTCGCCGAGCGCGCCGGTGAGGATCATCGGCACGGCCCGGTGGGTGAGGTTGTACTGGCTCGAGGCGTTGCGGAACCACGTGCTCACGCCGGCCAGCTCGGCGAACCCGGGATAGCGGTCGGCGTTGAGCGAGCCGTCCGCCCGCATGATCGTCGCCGCGGGGAACTCATCCAGCACGATGACCACGACCGGGCCGCGCAGCGGCGGCACGTCGATCGAGCCGAGGTCGCCGGTCGACCCGCCGGAGACCAGCTCCGACGTCGGGCTGAAGAACAGGAACGACCCGACGAAGAGCAGGTTCGCCGCGGCGAGGTACGAGGCGAACAGCCGGGCACCTCGCGTCCGAATGATCAGCACGGCGATCCCGAGCCCGCAGGCGATCGCCAGGGCGAACACGAGGATCGTGGCGTCGACGTCGAGCGTGCGGAGCACGGCGAGGACGAATGCGCCGGCGAGCGCCGCCGCCACCACTCCGAACACAACCGTGCCGGCGCGCCGGTCGATCACCGTCGCCACCGCGGTGAGGGCGATCCCGACGAGCGGGGGGACGAGCGTGATCAGCAGGGCGAAGGCGACGATCTGACCCCGGCTGTAGTTGCCGGCCACGAAGAACTCCGGGTTCTTCCCGAACAGGTCGAGCAGCGGCTGGGCGACGGCAAGCCCGCTGAGCCCGAGGATGACGAACGCCCGAGTGCGCAGGACGCCGACCAGTTCACCCCCTGGTTTCTCGCCGGCCACGTCGACGCAACCTACCGGCGGCCCACGACGGCCGGGCCGCGACCTCCCCTCCCGGTCAGGAGGTGGTGGAGAGGATCGTCACGACGGCGACGGCCTCCTCGCCGGTCATGTAGCCGCCGCTGTTCTGGGCGAGGGCCAGCCGGGCGCCGTCGACCTGCCGCCCGCCGGCCCCGCCGCGGAGCTGGGCGACGAGCTCGGCGATCTGGGCGAGGCCGGTCGCCCCGATCGGGTGCCCTCGCGACAGCAGGCCGCCGCTGGTGTTCACCGGGCATCGTCCGCCGAGCTGCGTCGCCCCGCTGGCGATCAGCGCCGACGCGCCGCCGGGCTCGCACAATCCGAGCTGCTCGTACTCCAGCAGCTCGGCCGGTGCGGCGGCGTCGTGCACCTCGACCACGTCGAGGTCTTCCGGACCGACCCCGGCCATCTCGTACGCCGCCATCGCGGCGCGGCGGACGGCGCCATTGGTCTCGGCGTCACCCGCCCCACCGGTGCGGGACGTCGACGCGACGACCCGGACGGCACCACTCGCCATGGCCCGATTGCGGGACGTCACCACCGCGGCCGCGGCCCCGTCTGCCACCGGCGAGCACATCAACAGACGCAGCGGGTCGGCGATCATCCGGCTGCTCATCACCCGCTCGACGGTGATCGGCTGGGAGAACTGGGCCAGCGGGTTGTGCGCCGCATGACTCCGGTTCTTCACCGACACCAGCGCGGCGTCCTCGATGGTGGCGCCCCCGCGCGCGAAGAACCGCCGGGCGGTGCGTGCGTACACGTCCATCAACGCCGACTGCACGGGAGCGTCTGAGGATGCCTCGCCGCCCACGCCCAGGAGGTCGCGCTCGACGTGCTGGCGCAGCTCCGGCATCTCGTCGAAGTCGACGGCGGCGCTGAACACCGCCATCGTGCGGCGCTTGTCGGGGTTGGTGAGCTTCTCCGCGCCGATGGCGACGGCGACTTCCGCGGTCCCCGCCTGTACGGCCGTGCACGCCACCTGCAACGCGGTCGACGCCGACGCGCAGGCGTTCTCGACGTTGATGATCGGCACTCCGGCGAGCTCGGAGCCGTGGAACGCAACCTGGCCGCGGATCATCTCCTGCCCGGTCAGGACCCCCTGTCCGGCGTTGGCGAACACGACGAGGTCGACGTCGGCCGGCGTCATCCCGGCGTCGGCCAGCGCCTCCTTCACGGCGGACCGGGCCAGCGTGCGGACGTCGGACTCGGGGGCCGAGCCGAACGGAGTCATCCCGGTGCCGACGATCCACACGTCCACGGTCCCAGCGTCGCCGGGCGCGACCGCCCGCGTCAACGCGTATTGGCGGATCCACTGGCCCCGAGGTGCGCGGCCCTAACATCCGCCGCATGCCGCGCCCGGGGACAGTGGTGCGACCGGGGGTGAAACGCGCGCTCGGCATCCAACTCTTCGCCTCGGCGCAGGATGCGCCGAGGACCCGCCGCCCGACCGACACCGCGCTCGCCATCGTGAGCGCGCTCGTCGTGCTCCTCGCCGCGACGGCGGCGGTGGTGCTGGAGACGCTCGACGAGTCGTTCTCCGACCTCGTCGCCGACATCCCCGACTTTCTCGAGCCGCTGTGGAAGCTCATGTTCTGGACACCGGTGGCGTGGGCCGCCGTGCTGATCCTGATCTCGCTCGGGCGGCGCCGGTGGGCCCTGGCGCGCGACCTCGTCGCGGCACCGGTGCTGGCGATCATCCTCGCCGCGGTCGTCGCCGCGATCGTCGGGGACGACGGTCGAGGAGTCGTCGACGTGCTCCTCGACACCAACGGACCGCCCGTCTTCCCGCCTGGCGCGTTGGTCGTCGCGAC
>JBKOUV010000125.1:0-8905 GCA_046723555.1 Actinomycetota bacterium
GCAGGCCGGTCTCTTCGACTGGCGCACGGTCGTCAAGAACGTGGAGCTGCCGCTCGAGCTGAAGGGCTGGGACAAGACCCGCCGGCGGGCCCGGGCGATGGAGATGCTCGAGTTGGTCAAGCTGCAGGAGTTCGCCGAGCACCGGCCGTGGCAGTTGTCGGGCGGGATGCAACAGCGCGTGGCGATCGCCCGGGCCCTCGCCGCTCACCCGCAACTGCTGCTGATGGACGAGCCGTTCGGCGCGCTCGACGAGATGACCCGCGAGCACATGCAGGCCGAGCTGCTGCGGATCTGCGCCGAGACCGAGACGAGCGTGGTGTTCGTCACCCACTCGATCCCCGAGGCGGTCTACCTGTCCGACCGGGTGGTGGTGATGTCGCCCCGGCCGGGACGGATCACTCATCTGATCGACATCGAGCTTGGTGATCGCCGCGACGTCGAGACACGCGAGGACGCCGCCTTCTTCAAGAAGATCACCGAGGTCCGCGAGGCGCTGCGCGGACACGAGATCGAGGCCGCGGTGCTCGACGAGCTCGAGCGGGAGATCGAGCAATCGTGAGGGCGACCCGGGTTTGGCGCGTGTTCAAGACGGTGTGGCCGCCGGTCCTGTTCGGGGTGGCCTTCCTCGCCCTCTGGGAGGCCGCCGTCAACGTCTTCGACTGGAAGCCCTACTTTCTTCCAAAGCCGTCGCGGATATGGGCGGCATTCACCGACAACGCCACCTCGATCCGGGAGGCCGCGGCGGTCTCGGGCATGAACGCGCTCATCGGGCTGCTCATCGGCACGGCCCTCGGGGTGGCGATGAGTTTCCTGCTCATGCGCTTCCGCCTGCTCAACGACATGCTCACCCCCTTGGCCATCGGGCTCAATGCGATCCCGATCTTCGTGCTCGTGGCGGTGTTCAACAACATGTTCGCGATCACGTCGGAGATCCCCCGCCGGCTGATGGTGACTCTCGTCGTCTACTTCATCGTGCTGGTCAACGTGGCCAAGGGGTTGCGGCAGGTGCAGGACACGCATCTCGAGCTGATGCGCTCGTACGCCGCCACCCCGCGCCAGGTTCTCGTCAAGACCAGCATCCCGAACGCAGTGCCTTACCTGTTCAAGGCTCTCAGGATCGCCGCCCCCGCGGCCGTGATCACCGCCTTCGTCGCCGAGTACTTCGGCGGCTCGCAGAACGGCCTCGGCAGCCGGATCACCTCGAACATGACCGCCAACACCGCGGCTGCTTGGGCCTACGTGCTCGGCGCCTGCCTGCTCGGGCTGGCGTTCTACCTGATCTCCATCTTGCTGGAGAGCCTCATCACACGACAGTGGGGCGCGAGCCCCGGGGGAGGAGCAACATGAGAACGAGATGGCAGGCCGTCGGCGCCGGCGTGCTGGCACTGTCGCTGGTCGCCGCGGCATGTGGCGACGACGACGATGGCGGCGCGGCGCCCGCAACCAGCGGCGCACCCGGCACGACCGCGGCGGCACCGGCCACGACCGCGGCGGCAGCCCCCACGACCGCCGCGCCAGGCACCACGTCGGGTGGTTCGACACCGGTCGCCGAGTGCGACTCGCCGGACCCCGTGACGCTGCAGCTGCAGTGGTTCATCCAGGCCCAGTTCGCCGGCTACTACGCAGCGATCGACCAGGGCTACTACGACGACATGTGCCTCGACGTGTCGATCAGCGAAGGCGGCGTCGACATCGTGCCGCAGCAGGTGCTCGCCGACGGGCAGGCCGACTTCGCGATCGCCTGGGTGCCGAAGGCGTTGCAGACGAGGGAGCAGGGCGCCGACATCGTCAACATCGCCCAGGTGTTCCAGCGGTCGGGCACGCTGCAGGTGTCGTTCAAGGATGCCGGCATCACGAAGCCGGCGGACTTCGCCGGCAAGAAGATCGGCAACTGGGGCTTCGGGAACGAGTACGAGATCTTCGCCGCCCTCGGCCAGGCAGGTCTCGATCCGGCCACGGACGTCGAGCTCGTCCAGCAGCAGTTCGACATGAACGGCCTGCTCTCGGGGGACATCGACGCCGCCGAGGCGATGACCTATAACGAGTACGCCCAGGCACTGGAGGCCGAGAACCCGGACACCGGCGAGCTGTACACGCCGGACGACTTCAACGTCGTGTCCTACGAGGACGCCGGCGTCGGCATGCTGCAGGACGCGGTGTGGGCGGACGGCGCTCGGCTGCAGTCCGACGACGCCTACCGTGACGTCGCCACGCGCTTCCTCGCCGCCTCGTTCCAGGGATGGGCGTATTGCCGCGACAACCCCGAGTCGTGCCGCGACATCGTCGTCGCCGCCGGCTCGCAACTCGGCAACAGCCACCAGCTGTGGCAGATGAACGAGATCAACAAGCTCATCTGGCCGGCCGAGAACGGCATCGGGTACATCGATAAAGCGGCGTGGGACCGCACCGTCGAGATCGCCCAGAACACGCCGAACCTCGAAGGGGCGACGGTGCTGACCGCGCCACCGACGAAGGGCGCCTACACCAACGACATCGTGGAGGCCGCTCACGCGCTCCTGGGTGACACGGTCGACCTGAACGGCGCCGACTTCACTCCGATTCAGGTGACGCTGGAACCAGGCGGTTCCTGATCCGCTGGGCGGGGTGCTGGCGGTAGTAGTCCGCCAGCACCCCGTACAGCTCGGGCTTGTCCGCCTCCATCAGCAGCGGCTGGACGAAGAACGCCTCCGTGGCGACCGCGAAGAACTCGCCCGGATTCACGCCGGCGTAGGGCCGCAGCACGCGGTTCGGCTCGCCCCGCCGCACCGCTTCGTACTCGCTCGTGCAGACGTCGATCCACCGCTGACGGGCGGCGCCGTCGAGAATCGGCGGGGTTCCGTCGATGGTGCCGTCGAGCATGTCGAGCTTGTGGGCGAACTCGTGGAGCACCACGTCGCGTCCGAGGCCCGGGTTGCGGGCTTCCCGGCGGGCGGCGTTCCAGTTCACCATCACCGGTCCGGCGCCACCGTGGGCCTCACCGTCGACCGGCCCCGGCGAGCCTTCCACGACGCCCCCGACCCGGCCCCACTGCGGGACCGGCTCGCGCCGGCTCATCGGGCCGGTGCGGATGACGATCGTCCCGACCTCGTCGTACTGCTCGGCCCCGAGCTCGAGTACGAGCAGGCCGGCGTGGGCGGCGACCAGCGTGCGAACCTCATCCGTGATCGTGAACCCGCGCGCCGCTTCCCACCGTTTGGAGACGAGCAAGCTCTCGGCGAGCTCGCCGAGGCGGGCGCGCTCGTCGTCGTCGAGCAGGTTCCACTGCGCGGAACGGGTGGTCAGGATCTCCCGCCAGCCGGCGGGTAGACCGTCGCGGCGGCGACGGGACAGGAGCATCAACCGTGATTCAAGCGGCGGCGTGCTCGTCAGCCACCGTCAGGGCGTCGTCGATGATGGCGAGGCCCTCGCCCATCTCGTCGTCGCTGATGACGAGCGGCGGCACCACATGAAGGCGGTTGAAGTGGACGAACGGCCACAGCCCGCGCTGCTTGCACGCCGCTGTCAGGTCGGCCATCGGCTGGTTGTCGGCTCCGGCGGCGTTGTACGGCACCAACGGTTCGCGGCTGGCGCGGTCGCGGACCAGCTCGATCGCCCAGAAGACGCCGAGCCCGCGCACCTCGCCGACGCTCGGATGACGTTCGGCGATCTCGGCCAGTCCGGGGCCGATCACGTCGTCACCCAGGTGCCGGGCGTGCTCGATGATCCCCTCTTCCTTGAAGATGTTGATGCTGGCGACCGCCGCCGCGCACGCGAGCGGGTGACCCGAGTAGGTGAGCCCGCCCTGGTATGGACGCTCAGCGAAGGTGGCGGCAATCTCCCGGCTGATGACCACGCCGCCCAGTGGCACGTAACCGGAGTTGACGCCTTTGGCGAAGCAGATGAGGTCGGGGGTGACGCCCCACCGGTCGACCGCGAACCACTCACCGCAACGACCGAACCCGGCCATCACCTCGTCGGCGATCATCACGATGCCGTGGCGGTCGCACAGCTCGCGGACGCCGGCCAGGTAGCCGTCGGGCGGGACCAGGATGCCGTTGGTGCCGACGACGGTCTCGAGCACGATCGCGGCGATGGTGTGGGCCCCCTCGACCATGATCACGTCGGCGAGATGGGCGAGCGCTCGCTCGCATTCCTCGGCGTCGTCGCGGGCGTGGAACGCGGAGCGGTACGGGTAAGGGCCCCAGAACTTGACGATGCCCGGCAGCCCCGGCTCGCTCGCCCACCGCCGCGGGTCGCCCGTCATCGTGATCGCGCCTCCGGTCGACCCGTGGTAGCTGCGGTAGGTGGTGAGCACCTTGTGCCGCCCGGTGTGCCCACGCGCCATGCGGATCGCGTTCTCGGTCGCTTCGGCGCCGCCGTTGGTGAAGAACACCATGTCGAGGTCGCCGGGGGCCAGCTCGGCGATCAGCCGGGCTGCCTCGCTGCGGACGTCATTGGCGAAGGTGGGGGCGACGGTGCAGAGCTTGTCGACCTGATCCTTGATCGCGGCGAGCAGCTTCGGGTGCTGGTGGCCGATGTTGAGGTTGACCAGCTGGCTGGAGAAATCGAGGTAGCTGTTGCCGTCCTCGTCCCAGAAGCGGGCGCCCTCACCGCCGGTGAGGACGACCGGGTTGAGCAACGCCTGCGCCGACCATGAATGGAACACGTGGGCGCGGTCGTCGGTGAAGGCGCGGGAGCGTTTGGTCTCGATTGCGGTCACAGGGGCCTCCGGCAACGATGCGAGCGAGTGAGCGCCAGCGAGCGAGCGTCAGCCAACGGCCTGCGTGGCCGGGGAACGCCATGAGTGGTCACGGACGGGAGGCTATTCGACACCGCCCCAGCCGTACAGACCGCACTTTGTGACCGTACAAATGGCCCATTTTCAGGGCGAGGAAGTCAGTAGCTCTCGCAGCCGACGCCGTCACCGTCGGAGTCGAAGTTGTGCGGGTCGGCGCCGACGACCGTGAACGACGTGCCGATGTCGGCACAGTCGAGATCGGGCGGAGGCGGGGGGATGCAGAAGTCGGGATAGCTCGAGTCGCAGTTGCTCTCCGGCGGGGGCGGTGGCGTCGCCGGCCGGCACGAGCGGTCGGGGAAGCGCGCGTCGGCGCGGCGGTACCGGGCCCGCCGCGGATGGGTTCCGTAGACGCCGGAGTCGTAGCGTGCGTCGGCGAGCCCGCGCACGATCTGACGGTACCCGACGTCCCGACCGTCGGGGATCTCGACGTAACGAAGCAGCCGCCCGTAGCGATCCCGATTGTCCCGCCCGAGAACCTTGACCAGCCGGATCCGGCTGCCCTGCGGAGCCAGGCGTCTGGCGTTCCGCGTCGCCGCCCGGTAGCAGTCCTCGCCCCGCTCCGGGGTGTCCATGCCGATGAGCCGGACGACGCCGTTGGTGGTCTTCACGGTGTCACCGTCGATCCAGTAGACGACTCTCGCTCTCGTCGCGGTCGTGCCAGCGGCATCGGCGTCGTGAGACGCCCCTCCGACGATGGCGATCGTGGCCAGCGCGACCGCGCTGAGCAATTGCTTCTTCAAGTTCCAGCACTCCTCGTTGGGGGGCCGGAAGAGTAGGAGCAGGCAGCCCGGTCCCGCTTCATCAGGATTGATGAAATCCGGACGCGTCTACCGTGGTCGGCATGGGTGAGATGGCGAACTTCCCGAGCAACGGTGGGACGAGCGAGGGCTATCTGTCTGACGGAGGCGGTCCGGGCGTGATCGTGGTCCAGGAGTACTGGGGTCTCGTGCCGCACATCATCGACGTCACCGACCGCTTCGGGGACGCCGGGTTCACGGCGCTGGCGCCCGATCTGTACCGCGGCCAGACGGCGAGTGAGCCCGACGGTGCGGCCAAGCTGATGATGGCGCTCAACCTCGAGCAGGCGGCGAAGGACCTGTCGGGCGCCGTCGACCTGCTCGTCGAGCGGACAGGGAACGAGCGCGTAGGCGTCGTCGGCTATTGCATGGGCGGCGGACTCGCCCTCGTCCTGGCGACGCTGCGACCCGACGCGATCAAGGCGGTGGCGCCGTACTACGGGGTGATCCCGTGGGCATCGGCGCAGCCGGACTGGTCGCGCCTCGATGCCACGGTGGTCGGCGAGTACGCCGGCAACGACGGCTTCCTCCCACCCGACAAGGTGCGGGAGCTGGAGTCGACGCTCCGCGGGCTCGGCAAGGACGTGACGATGCACATCCATGAGGGAGCCGAGCACGCCTTCTTCAACGACTCGCGTCCGGAGGTGTACTCGGCCGAGCATTCGCTGGAAGCGTGGGATCGCACGCTGGAGTTGTTCCGCGAAACGTTGCGGTGAGTCGTTCGCGCCCCGCGGATACCGTGGCGGCTTCGTGAACAACCGACAAGGAGCACTCGTGAAGCGACCGCTGGCCGTCCTCACCATCCCCCTCGCCGTGCTCGGCTTCGTCGCCTGTGGTGACGACGATGACGACGGGACCGACACCACCACCGCCACAACCGTCAGTAGCACCGAGCCGGTGGCGACCACTGCTGCGACGACCGCCGAGACCACTGCTGAGACCACCGGCGACACCGCGGGCGGTGGCACCCTGCCTGGTGGGATCACCCTGCCGTCGTTGCCGGACATCACGTTGCCCGGTGGCGCCACGCTCCCGTCGCTGCCTGATGTGTCCGACATCGAGGAACAGGTCAAGCAACAGTTCGTTCAGCTCGGCATGACCGAGGAGCAGGCCCAGTGCCTCGTCGACAAGATCGACATCTCGTCCGGACAGATGCCCGATCTCAGCAGCATCATGGATCTGCTCGATGAGTGCGACATCAACATCGGTGACCTGAACCCGGATGGGTGACGTCGCGGCGCGGCGATGAGCCGCCGGTTCGAAGCCGTCTGGCTCGATGCCGGCGGCGTCCTCGTGCTCCCCGACCCCACCGTGCTCGGTCCGCTCCTGGCGTACTACGGAGCAGCCCTCGACGTCGATCGTCATCGTCGCGCCCACTACGCGGCGATGGCGGTCAAGTCGGCCCAAGGCGCCGACGAGCGCGACTGGGTCGAGTACGACCGGGCGTATGTCCGCACCGTCGGCGTCAACGGCGACGACCTCGCCGAGGCGGCCGTCGTGCTCGGCCATGCGCGCATCGCCGCGCTGTGGCGATGGCCGATCCCGGACAGCGCCGCCGCCATCGCCGCGTTGAGCGCGGCAGGGATGCCCCTCGGTGTGGTGTCCAACGCGTCCGGCCAGATCGAGGCGGTGCTCCGCCGCTCCGGCGTGTGCCAAGTGGGTCCGGGGGCCGGGGTGGACGTGCGCTGTGTCGTCGATAGCGCCGTGGTCGGCGTCGCCAAGCCCGACCCGCAGATCTTCGACCATGCTGCGGTCCACTTCGCGGACATCGATCGGGCCCGCATCGCCTACGTCGGCGACTCGGTCAGGATGGACGTCTGCGGCGCGCTCGCGGCCGGGCTGCACCCGATCCTTCTCGATCCGTTCGACGACCACCCCGATGCGGAGTTCGAGCGCATCGCCTCGCTGGGAGAGCTGGTGTAGATGCCGGCCCGCGTGGGTGTGTTCTGCGGGTCGAACGTCGGTGCGCGTCCTGAGTTCGCCGATCAGGCGGCCCTGCTCGGGTCGGAGCTCGCCGCACGCGGGCTCGGCCTGGTCTACGGCGGCAGTCACGTCGGGCTGATGGGGATCGTGGCTGACGCGGCCCTTGCCGCCGGCGGCGAGGTGATCGGCGTGCTCACCGCCGGACTGGTGCGCGCCGAGATCGCCCACACCGGCCTGACCGACCTCGAGATCGTCGGGTCGATGCACGAGCGCAAGGCCCGCATGGCCGAACTCGCCTGCGGGTTCGTCGCCCTGCCCGGCGGCTACGGCACGCTCGACGAGACGATCGAGCTGCTGACGTGGAACCAGCTGGGCTTGATCGCCAAACCGGTCGTGTTCCTCGACATCGCCGACTTCTTCGGGCCACTGTTCGGCTTCTTCGACGCCGCCGTCGACGCCCGGTTCATCCGCGGCGCGCACCGGGGGTTGGCCCAGCGGGCGACGACGGTGCACGATGCGGTCACGATGGCAACCGCTCCCGTTCCCGACACGCCGCACAAGTGGATCGACCGTGACCGGGCTTGAGTCCGAGGTCGACGCGCTGTTCGGCCGGCCCGCGGACGAGGGGATCACCCTTGCGTTCGTGATCGTCCGCGGCGGCGAAGTCGTCGTCGAGCGCTACGGCGTACAGCCCGGCAACCTGCTCCAACCCGATGAGGTCGCGGTGAGTGCGGCGACACCGCTGATCTCCTGGAGCACGGCGAAGTCGATGGTCCACGCCGCGGTCGGGGTGCTCGTCGGTGACGGTCGCCTCGATCCGCTCGCCCCGGCGGCCGTGCCCGCCTGGGCGGGCACGCCAAAGGCCGCGATCACCCTGCTCGACCTACTCGAGATGCGCTCCGGGCTGCGCTTCATCGAGAGCTACGTCGAGGGCGAGCCGTCGCACTGCATCGACATGCTGTTCGGCGAAGGCGCCGACGACCATGCGGCCTACGCCGCCGCGCTGCCCCTCGACCATCCCCCGGGCACGGTGTGGAACTACTCGTCCGGCACGACCAACATCATCTGCCGGATCCTCGGCGACGTGGTCGGCGGTGGGGAGCAGGCCATGCGCGCGTTCCTCGACCAGCGCCTGTTCGGTCCGGCGGGCATGCCCGATGCCGATCCCCGCTTCGACGGCGCCGGGACCTGGGTCGGCTCGTCCTACGTCCACGCCCCGGCCCGCCAGTTCGCCCGTTTCGGCCAGCTGTATCTCGACGACGGCGTCGTCGGGGGCACCCGCATCCTGCCGGGAGGCTGGGTCGACCACGCCCGCACGGTCGTCGCCCACGATCCGGAAACCGGGTTCGGCTACGGGCGCCACTGGTGGACGTGGCCGGACCAGCCCGATTCGCTGGCGGCCCACGGC
>JBKOUV010000178.1:0-11771 GCA_046723555.1 Actinomycetota bacterium
GTGGCCGACGTCAACGTGCTCGTCGAGCGGGCCGGCCACGGCGACCACCGTCCGCTGCTCGACGAGGACCCGAACGGGGCGATGCGGCAGATGCGGCGGGATCGCGAGCCGCTCTACCGCGAGGTCGCCGACGTGATCACCGACACCACCGATCGACCGCCGGACGACGTGGCCGACGAGATCCTCACCAAAGCGGTCGCCGAGCCCCGCCGGGTCCACCTCCCGCTCGGTGAGCGGGCGTACGACGTGCTGATCGGTCACGGCGCCAGCCGTCAGCTGCCCGGGTTCCTGCCCGCCACGGCCCGCCGAGCCGCCGTCGTGAGCCAAGCAGGCATCCCGTTCATGGTCAATCCTGGTTGCCCGACCGAGCGGATCGAGATCGGCGACGGCGAATCGACCAAGACCCTCGCCACCGTTGAAGCGCTGGCCAGCCGGTTCGCCCGCATGGGCCTCACGCGCGCCGACGTCGACATCGCCGTCGGCGGCGGGGTGGTCACCGACGTGGCCGGCTTCGCCGCCGCGACGTGGCACCGCGGCGTGCCGGTGATCCACGTGGCGACCACCCTGCTCGCGATGATCGACGCCGCGATCGGCGGCAAGACAGGGGTCAACCTGCCCGAAGGCAAGAACCTCGTCGGCGCGTTCTGGCAGCCAATTGGCGTGATCTGCGATCTCGACGCGCTGGGCACGCTTCCCGACCGCGAGCGCCGCTCGGGCAACGGCGAGATGGCGAAGTACCACTTCCTCACCGGCGACGATCTCGACGCCATGCACCTCACTGATCGGGTGACCCGTTGTGTCGAGATCAAGGCGGATTTCGTCTCCGCCGACGAACGGGAGGCGCTCGGCGCCGGCCGGCGGGCGCTCCTCAACTACGGTCACACGCTCGCCCACGCCCTCGAGACGGCGACCGATCATGAGCTGAGCCACGGCGAGGCGGTCGGAATCGGGCTCGTCTACGCCGCCGAGCTCGCCGCCCGCCTGGGCCGGATCGGACCCGAGCGGGTGGACGAGCACCGTCGAGTCGTCGGTGGCACCTACGGCCTGTCCACGACGCTGCCCCCTGGCGTCGACCACGACGAACTGATCGCGCTGATGGGGCGGGACAAGAAGGCCGTCGACGGGCTGACGTTCGTGCTCGACGGGCCAGGCGGCGTCGAACTGGTCGCCGACGTGGCCGAGGCCGACGTGCGGGCGGCGCTCGACGCCGTCACCTGATCGCGAGGCAGGTGTCGCTTTTTCACAACTGTTGCCACCAGGCGACACAAACTGACGCCCGGTGACAAGAGTTGGGAAAAAGCGCGTTCCCGAGATCCGGACCGAGCGCCTGGTGTTGCGCGGCTGGACCGACGCTGACCGACCGGCGTACGCGGCGATCAACGCCGATCCCGAGGTGATGGCCACGATCGGGCCGCTCCAGACGCGCGCCCAGACCGACGCGGCGATCGATCGGATGATGGCGAGCTGGGCCGAGAACGGCTTCGGGCTGTGGTGCGTCGAGCTCGACGGTGAGTGCATCGGCTTCACCGGGCTCAACCGGCCGTGGTTCCGGGCCGCGTTCACGCCGTGCGTCGAGGTCGGCTGGCGACTGGCTTCGGCGCACTGGGGCCACGGCTACGCACCGGAGGCGGGGCGGACGGCGCTCGACTTCGGGTTCGACGTCGTCGGCCTGGGCGAGATCGTGTCGTTCACCGCGGCGGTGAACCACAAGTCCCGCCGGGTGATGGAGAAGCTCGGCATGACCCGTGACGCGGGCGCCGACTTCGACCACCCGAGCCTCCGGGAGGGCGATCCGTTGCGCCCGCACGTGCTGTACCGGCTGTCGGCGGACCAGCACCGGGGCGTACCGTCTGGACCGTGACCACGGCCGCGCCGATCGTCCTCCTGCTCCACGGACCGAACCTCGACCTGCTCGGCTCCCGCGAGCCGGAGGTGTACGGGACGGCCACGCTCGCCGACCACGTCGGCACCGCCGAGCGGACGGCGTCGGAGCAGGGACTGACGATCGAAGCCGTCCAGAGCAACCACGAGGGTGCGCTGATCGAGGCCATCCACGGTGCCCGCGGGCGGTGCGCCGCGATCATCATCAACGCCGGCGCCCTCAGCCACTACTCGTGGAGCATCCACGATGCCCTGGCCGCGTTCGACGGTCCGGTCGTCGAGCTCCACCTGTCCAATCCGCACGCACGGGAGCCATGGCGGCACACCAGCGTGATCGCGCCGGTCGCCAACGGCTCGATCGTGGGGTTCGGTGGCTTCGGGTACGAGCTCGCGGTGCGCGCCGCGGCCGACCTGCTGGCGAGAAAGGGTTGAGAACGATGAGGCACGAACTTCCGCCGATCGGTTACGCCGCCCGGCCCGAGGCCGTCCGACAGGCGCTCGGCGGGCAGACGCTGCTGGTGTCGACCCCGTCGAACATCCGGTGGCTGACGAGCTTCGGCGGCAGTCTCGGTTGGGTGGTCGTCGCGCCGGACCACGTGACCCTCATCACCGACGGCCGCTACGGCGAGCGGGCCGCCGCCGACCTCACCGCCGCCGGTGTCGAGGCCGAGGTGGTCGTCGGACGGACCCGCCCGGAGCTACGCGAGCTGGTCGTCGCCGCCGCCGGCTCCCACCGCGCCGTGCGCGCCGAGGCCGGCCACCTGACCCACGCGGCGTGGACCGACTTGGCCAAGGACCTCACCCTCGAGCTCGACGATGGCACGATCACCACGCTCCGCCGGGTCAAGGACGACGGGGAGCTGGCTCGCATCGCCCGGGCCGCCGAGATCGCCGACGCCGCCCTGCGCGAGGTCGCCCCGATGCTGTCCGAGGGCCTCACCGAGACCGACGTGCGCAACGAGCTCGACCAGCGGATGCGCCGGCTCGGCGCCGACGGCCTGAGCTACGAGCCGATCGTCGGGACTGGGCCCGAGCTCGCCGCCCGGCCCCACCACGAGACCGGCCGGCGGACCATCGTCGAGGGCGACACGGTGATCATCGACGTCGGTGCCCTCGTCGACGGGTACCACTCCGACATGACCCGCACGTTCGTGGTCGGCGAGCCGACGGCGCAGCAGACCAAGCTGTACGAGCTCGTGCGGGCCGCCCAGCAGGCGGGACTCGATGCGGTGGCGCCCGGGCTGCCGGCGCGGGAGCTCGACGCGGCCTGCCGGTCGGTGTTCGAGGCGGCCGGGTACGGCGACTGGTTCATCCACGGAACCGGCCACGGCGTCGGACTCGACATCCACGAGCAGCCGTTCGCCGCCAAGGTCACGGACGACGAGCTCGTCGTCGGCGACGTCGTCACCGTCGAACCCGGCCTCTATCGTGGCGGATTCGGCGGGATCCGGATCGAGGATCTCGTGACGGTCACCCCGACCGGATGCCGCCTCTTCACCCACCTGCCCAAGGACTCGCCATGCCTGCCATCACCACCAACGACCTGAGGAACGGGATCACGCTCCAGCTCGATAACGGGCTGTTCCAGGTCGTCGACTTCCAGCACGTGAAGCCGGGCAAGGGTGGCGCGTTCGTCCGCACCAAGCTGCGCAACGTCAGGACCGGCGCGGTGCTGGAGCGCACGTTCAACGCCGGGGTCCGGGTTGAGCAGGCAATCGTCGACCGGCAAGACATGCAGTTCCTCTATCGCGACGGGGACGACTACGTGTTCATGAACACGTCGACGTACGACCAGCTCACGGTGCCGCCCGCGGCGCTCGGTTCGGCGGCCGAGTACCTGGTCGAGCAGGCGGTCGCCCAGATCGCCCAGTACCAGGGGCAGATCATCGGCGTCGAGATCCCGGCGTCCGTCGAGCTGACGATCGCCCAGACCGAGCCCGGCGTGCAGGGCGACCGGGTGTCGGGCGCCCGCAAACCGGCCCGGCTGCAGACCGGCAAGACGGTGCAGGTGCCTCTGTTCGTCGAGACCGGCGACCGGGTGAAGGTCGACACGCGCACCGGCGAGTACATCACCCGCGTCTGATGAGTGAGCCGCGTCCGAAGCGGCCGGACCGGCGGTCCGACGCCCGTGAGCGGGCGCTGTACCTGCTCTACGAAGCCGATGCCAAGGGGATCTCGCCGGTCGACGCGCTCGAGCTGCAGATCGTCGAGCCCGACGAGATGACGACGAAGCTGGTTCGGGGCGTCGCCGAGCACCGGGACCGGCTCGACGACGCGATCGCGGCCCGGGCCACCGGCTGGACCCTCGAACGGATGCCGGTGCTCGACCTCAGCGTGCTCCGAATCGGGGCGTTCGAATTGTCCGAGCGGCCGGACGTCCCCGTCGCGGTCGTGATCGACGAGGCCGTCGAACTGGCCAAGCGCTTCTCCACCGACGCCAGCGGTCGGTTCGTCAACGGGGTGCTCTCGGCGCTGGCCGAGGATCTGCGCCCTGCCGACCCACCCGATGGATGACAATGGTGGGGGTGGGGCGGGAGACCGTCGAGCTCGATGAGGCGCCGGACGGCGCGACCGCGACCGCGGAACCGGGACTCGCCGACTTCGGGTGGCGGCAGCGGTTCGCCAACTGGCGGATCACCGGCTGGCAGCTCGGACTCGTCGTCGCGGTCGCGGCGTACGTCACCTACTTCGCCGGGCTGACCCTCGACATCCACCACGGACTCGGCACGTCCAGCTACGACTCCGGTCTCTACGACCAGGGCATCTGGCTGATGTCCCGGTTCCACGCCCCGTTCGTCACGCTGATGGGCCGCAACCTGATGGGCGACCACACGTCGTTCATCCTCGTCCTGCTCGTGCCGTTGTACTGGCTGTTCCCCGCGGCCGGGACGCTGTTCTTCGCCCAGGCGCTCGTGATCGGGCTGGGCGCGGTGCCCGTGTTCCTGTACGCCCGCCGGCGGCTGCAGTCCGAGGCGATGGCGCTGGTGCTGGCCGGCGCGTACCTCCTGCACCCGGCGGTGGCGTGGACCAACCTCGAGAACTTCCACCCCGACGCCTTCCTCGGCCTCACCGTGGGGGTCGCGATCTGGGCGGCCCTGGAGCGGCACTGGAAGACATACGCCGTCTTCGTCGTGCTGTCGCTGCTGGTCAAGGAGGACGTCGCGCTAGTGATCGTGCCGCTCGGCGTCTGGGTCGGCATGAAGCGGGATCGCCGGGTCGGGCTGATCACCATCATCGGCAGCGTCAGCTTCATGCTCGTGGCGATGCTCGTGGTGATGCGGTCGCTCACCGGTGTGGCGGCACGCAACGCGTGGCGGATCCCGTTCGGGGGCCTGAGAGGGTTCGTCGAGACGACGTTCCGGCGGCCGGGTGACGTCGCCGACTACCTCCGCTCGGACGGACGACCCCGGTACGTCTGGCAGATGCTGACGCCGTTCGCCTACGTGTTCCTCCGCCGGCCGAGCGTCGCCCTGATCGGGTCGGTGGCGCTGGCCGCCAACGTCGTGTCGACGTTCTGGTACCAGTACCACCTCGAGTACCACTACTCGCTGGTGGTGGTGCCGTGTCTGGCGCTCGGCACGGCGTATGCGGTCGGCGCGTTCCAACACCACGCCAGAGCGATCGCGGTCGCCGCGGTCGGCGTCTTCGCCTTCACGTCGGCGTACCTGTGGGGACCGCTGCCGTTCGCCCGCAACGAGCTCGCCTACTGGACGCCCGACTACCCGGTCGCCGTGCAGTTGCGCGAGATCCTCAATGACGTCCCGGCGGACGCGGTGGTGTCGGCGTACCACCGGGTGACGCCCCACCTCGCCCACCGGGAGAAGATCTACCAGTTCCCGAACCCGTTCCGGGTCGTGCTGTACGGGCCCGACATCAGCCTCGAGGGCACCCGCCTCGACGACCTCGCCGAGGAGGTCGAGTACGTCGTCCTGCCGGTGGCCAAGGAGCCGGAGGTCCAGGCCGACTGGGACGCGATCAAGCCGGCGTTCGACCTCGTCGACATCAACCAGTCGTGGGAGGTCTGGCGCCGCGCCGACCGCCCACTCCCGCCGCTGCCCGACCCCTCATCCTGAGTTTGTGTCACCGATTCCGCCGGTTGCCGGCTGTTTCGGTGACACAAACTTCTGAGCGGGGCTTCTGCGATCAGCTGGAGCGCGCGCCGAAGCGTCAGGTCAAGTAGCGGTCGAACCACTCCAGCGTGCGGCGCCAGGCGTCGGTGGCCGACGGCTCGTGGTAGCTGCCCCGCTGGTCGCAGTTGAAGCCGTGGCCGGCGTCGGGGTAGCGGACGATCTCGGTGGGCTGCTCGGAGGTCGCGACGGCGGTGCGGAGCTGCTCGACGTCGGCCACCGGGATTCCCTGGTCGAGGTCGCCGTACAGCCCGAGCCATGGCGCCCGCAGGCCGGACGCCTCGTCGACGAGCGACCCGAAGCCGAACCGGCCCTCGGTGACGCCGCCGCCGTAGAACGTCACCGCCGCGCCGAGGTCGCGGCGCACGGCCGCGAGCATCGCAATGGTGCCTCCCATGCAGAACCCGATGATCCCGGTGCGGGAGGCCGGGATGCCCGCATCGGCGATCCGGGCGACGGCGGCGTCGACGTCTTCGAGCACGCCCTCGGCGGTCATCTTCCCGGCGTGGGCGCGGCCCTCGTCCATGTCGGTGTACCCGAGCGACGGGTCCCCGGTGCGGTGGAACAGGTGCGGCGCGACCGCGAGCCACCCGGCGTCGGCGAGGCGACGGCAAGTGTCCTCGATGTGGTCGTTGACGCCGAAAATCTCCTGGATCACGACGACGCCACCCTTCGGGTCGCCGTCGGGCGCGTGGACGGACAAGGGAGTCTCGCTCATGGGAGCCGACAGTACGTCAGCCGACGAAGGCGATGTCCAGGGTGGTGGGCACGGTCCGCTGCTAGTCTCGCCTCGACCGTGAAGCGGGTCCCGTGAGGCCCGGACGGGAGGACTGATGAGCGAGGCTGCGGAAGCGCCGGGCCGGCCGGCGAAGGTGGTGCTGGGCGCCGACGACGTGCGCCGGGCGACGACCCGCATGGCGCACGAGATCATCGAGCGCAACCGCGGTCTCGACGGCGTGGTCCTGATCGGCCTTCAGCGCGGCGGGGTCTGGCTCGCCCGGCGCCTCGGTGACGAGATCGCCCGCATCGACCACGCGGTCCCGATCGGCAGCATCGATGCCTCGATGCACCGCGACGACATCGGCATCCGCCCCGTGGTACCGGCTGGGCGCAGCGAGATCCCGGTCGAGCTCGATGGGGCCACGGTTGTGCTCGTCGACGACGTGCTGTTCACCGGACGGACCGTGCGGGCCGCCCTCGACGCGCTCGGTGAGTACGGGCGACCCCGCGCCGTACAGCTGGCGGTGATGGTCGACCGCGGCCACCGGGAGCTGCCGATCCGGCCCGACTTCGTCGGCAAGAACCTGCCCACGAGCATCGCCGAAGACGTCCGCGTGTCGCCCGACAGCGTGGAGATCGCGTCATGAAGCATCTGCGGTCGATCGCCGAGATCGGGGTCGAGGGCGTGCTGCGGCTGCTCGAGCTCACCGACACGATGGTCGAGATCAACCAGCGGTCGAACCCGAAGGTGCCGGCGCTGCGCGGCAAGACGGTCTGCAACCTGTTCTACGAGGACTCGACGCGCACCAGGCTCTCGTTCGAGACCGCGGCCAAGCGCCTGTCGGCGGACGTGATGACGTTCACCGTCAAGGACTCCAGCGTGAACAAGGGCGAGAGCCTGCGCGACACGATCGAGACCGTGGCGGCGATGGGGGTGGACGCGTTCGTCATCCGGCATGCCTCGAGCGGCGTCCCGTGGCAGGTGAGCCGGTGGACCACGGCGAGTGTCATCAACGGCGGCGACGGCTGGCACGCCCACCCGACGCAAGCGCTGCTCGACGCCTACACGGTCAGAACGGCGCTCGGCCGCACCGGTGGGCTCGAAGGCCTCCACGTCGCCATCGTCGGCGACATCCGCCACAGTCGGGTCGCCCGCAGCGGCGTCGAGGTGTTCACCGCGCTCGGTGCCGACGTCACGCTCGTGGCTCCGGCGACATTGCTCCCGCCGGTACCTCCCGCCCCGGGCACGGACGACCTCGACGGCGTGATCGAGAAGCTCGACGTGCTCTACCTGTTGCGGATGCAACGGGAGCGGATGACCGAGGCTCTGGTGCCGAGCCTGCGTGAGTACAGCGCCCGGTTCGGGCTCACCGCCGAGCGCGCCGGACGCCTCCCCGAGCACGCCCTCGTGATGCATCCAGGACCGATGAACCGGGGCGTCGAGATCCTCGTCGACCCGTCCGAGCTTCCGGGAGCCGTGATCACCCAGCAGGTCACCAACGGCGTGGCGGTGCGGATGGCGGTGCTGTTCGAGCTGCTCGGCGCCGGACGCGACGTCGGGGAGAACTCATGAGCCTGGTGATCCGGGGCGGTCTGGTGGTCGACCGCAACGGCGAACGCCGCGCCGACGTGCTGGTCGCCGACGGCGCCATCGTCGACGTCGGGAGCGGGCTCGACGGCGACGAGGAGCTCGACGCCGGGGGCTGCATCGTCGCCCCGGGGTTCGTCGACCTCCACGTGCACCTCCGTGAGCCCGGCCACGAGGAGGCCGAGACGGTCGAGACCGGCAGTCGGGCGGCGGCCCGCGGCGGGTTCACCGCGATCGTGGCGATGCCCAACACCGACCCGCCGCAGGACTCGCCGGGCGTGGTCGAGCAGGTCCGGGCCCAGGGCGAAGCCGCCGGTCTGTGCGAGGTGCTGCCGGCGGGATGCATCACGCTCGGCCGCGGCGGCGAGCGGCTCGCCCCGTTCGCCGAGCTGGTCGCGGCCGGAGTCCGAGTCTTCACCGACGACGGCAACGGGGTGCAGGACCCGCTGCTGATGCGGCGGGCGATGGAGTACACGCGTGGGCTCGACGTGGTGCTCGCCCAACACTGCGAGGTCGCCCGGCTCACCGAGCGCGCGGTGATGCACGAGGGTCGGTGCTGCAGCGAGCTCGGCCTGCCGGGATGGCCGGCGATCGCCGAGGAGCTGATGGTCCACCGGGACATCGAACTGGCCCGACTGACCGGGACCCGCATTCATCTGCTCCACCTCTCGACGGCGCGCAGCGTCGAGCTCGTCCGCACCGCCAAGGCCGACGGCTTGGCCGTCACCGCCGAGGCGGCGCCGCATCACTTCAGCCTCACCGACGAGGAGCTGCGCAGCTATGACCCGGTGTTCAAGGTCAACCCGCCGCTGCGCACCGCCGACGACGTCGCGGCGATCAAGGCCGGACTCGCCGACGGCACCATCGACGCCATCGCCACCGATCACGCCCCTCACCCGACCGAGGCGAAGGAGCGGCCGCTCGACGACGCCCCGCCCGGGATGCTCGGCCTGGAGACCGCGCTCGGCGTCGCCTTGGCGCACCTCGACATGCCGGTTGTCGACGTGGTCGGCGCGCTGACGTGGAAGCCGGCGGCGATCGCGGGGGTGGCCGATCGCCACGGCTGCCCGATCGCGGCCGGGGCGGCGGCCAACGTCACCGTGTTCGACCCCGACGAGACCTGGACGGTGCGGGCCAGTGCCTCGGCCAGTCGCAGCCGCAACACCCCGTTCGCCGGCCACGTGCTGAGAGGTCGGGTCCGGCACACCATCTTTCGGGGAACGACGGTGGTCCGCGACGGAATGGCTATGCGGTAGCTTGCATGAACATGCAGTCGCTCTCCTGTCGGCCGACCGCCGCGCTGGTGCTCGCCGACGGGTCCGTGTTCGAGGGGGAGTCGTTCGGGGCGGTGGTTCCCGTCGCGGCCGGCGAGGTCGTGTTCAACACCGTTCTCACCGGCTACCAGGAGGTGATCACCGACCCGTCGTACGCCGGGCAGATCATCACGTTCACCAACCCGCACATCGGGAACTACGGCGTCAACGCGGTCGACTCGGAGGCTCGGCAGCCGTTCTGTCGCGGGGTGATCGTGCGGGAGTTGGCCCGCCGCCCGAGCAACCGCCGCGCCGAAGGCGACCTCGACGCAATGCTCGGACGACACGGGATCCCCGGCATCGCCGGCCTCGACACCCGCCGCCTCACCCGGTTGATCCGCGAGACGGGGGCCATGCCGGGCGCGTTCGGGACCGCCGATGAAGCGACCTTGCGCGCCGCCGCGACCGCCGAACCCGGCACGGACGGCATCGATCTGGTCGCCAGCGTGACCACGGCCGAGCCATACGTCGTCGAGGGTGACGGGCCGCATCGGATCGTCGCCTACGACTTCGGCATCAAGCGCACGATCCTGCGCCACCTCGCCCGACTGGGCCCGGTCGAGGTCGTCCCGGCCTCGACGACCGGCGCCGACGTCCTGGCCCGCCAACCGGACGGGGTCTTCCTCTCCAACGGGCCCGGCGACCCGGCCGAGGTGCCATACGCCGTCGAGGCAATCGCCGGGCTGCTCGGCGAGGTGCCGGTGTTCGGAATCTGCCTCGGCCATCAACTGCTCGCCCGAGCGGTCGGCGCCGGCACCGTCAAGCTGCCGTTCGGCCATCACGGCGGGAACCACCCCGTGCAGGATGTGCGCACCGGCCGGATCTCGATCACCAGCCAGAACCACAACTTCGCCGTCGCCGCCGACACCCTGCCGTCGGGGGTCGAGCTCACCCACGTCAACCTCAACGACGACGTGTGCGAGGGGCTCGCCGTCGCCGAGGCCAGGGCGTTCTCGGTGCAGCACCACCCCGAAGCGGGTCCCGGCCCGCACGACAGCACCCACCTGTTCGACGACTTCGCCGCCGTGCTGGGAGCCGGCTAGTGCCGCGGCGGGACGACCTCGAGTCGATCCTGATCATCGGGTCGGGGCCGATCGTGATCGGGCAGGCGTGCGAGTTCGACTACTCCGGCACCCAGGCGTGCCGGGTGCTCCGTGACGACGGCTTCCGCGTGATCCTCGCCAACTCCAACCCGGCGACGATCATGACCGACCCCGACTTCGCCGACCGCACCTACGTCGAGCCGCTGACGTGGGATGTGGTCGCCCGGATCATCGATCGGGAGCACCCCGACGCCGTGCTCCCCACGCTGGGAGGGCAGACCGGTCTCAACGTGGCGATGGATCTCTACCGCCGCGGCCTCATCGGCGTCCCGGGCACGCCGGAGATGATCGGCGCCGACGCCGACGCGATCGCCACCGCCGAGGACCGCGAGCGGTTCAAGGCGGCGATGGTGGAGATCGGCCTCGACGTGCCGGCCTCGGCAATCGCCCGCTCCGTCGCCGAAGCCGGCGCGGTCCTCGATCAGGTGGGCCTGCCCGTGATCATCCGCCCGGCGTTCATCCTCGGCGGGCGGGGGACCGGCATCGCCACGACCCGCGAGGAGTTCGACCGGCTGACGTCGATCGGGCTCGCCAGCAGCCCGATCGGTGAGATCCTCATCGAGCAGTCGATCGCCGGGTGGAAGGAGTTCGAGCTCGAGGTGATGCGCGACCGCGCCGACAACTGCGTCGTGATCTGCTCGATCGAGAACGTCGACCCGATGGGCGTGCACACCGGCGACTCGATCACCGTCGCCCCGGCGCAGACGCTGTCCGATGTCGAGTACCAGCGGATGCGCAACGAGGCGTTCGCGTGCATCCGCCGCGTCGGGGTCGAGACCGGTGGATCGAACGTCCAGTTCGCGCTCGACCCGGTCTCCGGGCGGCAGGTCATCATCGAGATGAACCCGCGGGTGTCACGCAGCTCGGCGCTGGCGTCCAAGGCCACCGGCTTCCCGATCGCCAAGATCGCGGCCAAGCTCGCCGTGGGCTACACGCTCGACGAGATCCCCAACGACATCACGCGGGCCACGCCGGCGAGCTTCGAGCCGGTGATCGACTACGTCGTCACCAAGGTGCCGCGGTGGGCGTTCGAGAAGCT
>JBKOUV010000214.1:0-6386 GCA_046723555.1 Actinomycetota bacterium
GATCGCGCCGCCGTCGGCTTCGGGGACGAGCACGCCCTTGAGGTCGAGCTGGCCGTGGAGGTGCTCGCGGAACACCCGGATCGCCTTGCCCGGCTCGCCGTCGAGGATCAACCGGCCGTGGTCGAGCACCAGCGCCCGGTCACAGATCTGGCGGGCGGTCTCGGCGGCATGGGTGACGAAGACGATCGTGCGCCCCTCGGTCTGGAACTGCTTGATCCGGCTCAGGCACTTCACCTGGAACGCCTCGTCGCCGACGGCGAGCACCTCGTCGACGAGCAGCACGTCGGGGTCGAGGTTGACGGCGACGGCGAACCCGAGGCGGACGTACATGCCCGACGAGTAGTGCTTCACCGGTTCGTCGATGAACTGGGTGAGCTCGGCGAAGTCGATGATGTCGTCGAGGACCCGGTGGATCTCCTTGCGCCCCATGCCGTAGAACGCGGCGTTGATGTAGACGTTCTCCCGGCCGGTGAGGTCGGGATGGAAGCCGGCGCCGAGCTCGAGCAGCGAGGCCAGCCGGCCGCGCACGCGGACCTCACCGGTGGTCGGGGTGAGGATGCCGGCGATGCACTTGAGCAGCGTCGACTTGCCCGAACCGTTGTGGCCGAGGATCCCGACCGTCTCGCCCTGCTGGACGGTGAAGTCGATGGCGTGCAAGGCGTCGAACTGCTCGTAGCCGCCTCGACGCAAGCGGACCAGCCGCTCCTTGACCGAGTTCGCCGGCTCGGTCGAGATGCGGAACGACTTCGAGACGCCGTCGACGACGATTGCTTCCACGGCGCCTCTACAGGGTCTCGGCGAGGTGGACGTCAGCGCGGTCGAACGCCCGGAGGGCCAGGGCGAACACGACCGCCCACGCGGCGGCGGTGATGGCGAGCACGGTGAGGTACCACAGCGGGCCATGGGGGGGCAGCAGCGCCAGGTCGTCGACGGACGCGGTCCCGTAGATCGCCCGCTGCACGGTGATCACGATCGGCGTCGCCGGGTTGACGAGCAGGATCCACTCACCGAGACCGTGATTGGAGAACCATGTCGCGGCCCGCTCGTACTGGTACAGGATCGGCGTCACCCAGAACCACCCGAGGACCAGCAACTCGAGCAGGTGCATCGTGTCGCGGGCGTAGACGTTGAGCGGGGCGAGCAGCAGGGCGAGGGCGGCGCACACCACGAGGCACGTGGCGACGGCGACCGGAAGCAGCCAGATGAAGGACCAGTCGACCGGGTGCCGGGTGACGACGAGGACGACGGCGAAGGCGATCGACTGGAGGCAGAAGTGGACGAGCGCGGCGCCGACGCTCGACAGCGGGAGCACGGCGCGGGGGAACTTGACCTTGCCGACGAGTGACGCGTTGGACGTGATCGACTGGGTGGCGGTGAGGAGGCTGGTGCTCACCAGCGTCCAGACGAGCAACCCGCACAGCACCCAGATGGCGAAGCGGGCGAAGCCGGCGCCGAGGATGGCGAACACGACCGAGTACACGACGAGCAGGAACAGCGGCTGGATCATCGACCACGTGAACCCCAGCACCGAGTGCTGGTAGCGGACGGTGAGCTCCTTCCGGGTCAGCATCCCGATCAGCTCGCGGTAGCGCGAGATCTCGCGCAGATGGGCGGGGACCGAACGCCGAGCGGACATCAACCGCAGCGGGGGAACCTGGGAAACCTCGGCCGCTCCTCCGGGAGCGCGCATCGCTTGGCTCATAAGACCTGATCAGGCTATCGACGGCGCCTGCCCGCTCGGAGGAACCGCGGCGAACGGCGCCGGGAGGCCGCTGTTATCAGCCGGTCGCGATCGGGCGGTCCTGCTTGTCGCGACGGGCGGCCTTCTGCGCCTTCTTCCACTCGCGGACCTGGGCGAGCGACGCCGGGTCGTGCACGTCGGCGACGGAACGCGGGTTGTCGTCGCCGAACTTGCCTGCCGCCTGCTGCCAGCCCTCCGGCGCGACGCCCTGGGACTTGGCCAGGATGGCGACGAAGATCCGGGACTTCTCCTCGCCGTAGCCGGGCAATGCCCGGAGGCGGGCGTACAGCTCGCCGCCCGTCGTCACGTCGGCCCACACGTTGGCGCCGATGCCGTCGTAGTCGTCGGCGAGCGCGGTGCACAGCTCGTGGATCCGCCGTCCCATCGCCGCCGGGAACCGATGGATCGCCGGCTTGGCGGCGCACACGGCGACGAAATCCTCCACCTCCATCGCCGCGATCTTCGTGGCATCCAGGTGGCCGAGCCGGTCGCGGAGGGTCGAGGGACCGGTGAAGGCCCATTCCATCGGAACCTGCTGGTCGAGGAGCATCCCGATCAGCAGCGCGGTGCCGTCGGTGTTGAGCAGGCTGTCGGCGGTGGCGTCGCCGGTGATGTAGAGCGTGCCGGGCATGCGGGTCACGGTATCGGGTCCGGCCCATCCGAGGGTTTGCTGCACCCCCGTCCGGCCGGAAACCCTCCGGTGACGGGAAACCCTCGGATGGGCGCGGTCAGACGACGAACGGGTCGACGGCTTCGGGGTCGATGTCGTAGCGGGCGATGGCGTCGGCGACGAGCTCGGGCTTGACGTCGCCCTGGCTGGCCAGCGCCGCGAGGGTGGCGACGACGACGTGGGCGGCGTCGACCTCGAAGAACCGGCGCAGCCGCTCGCGGGTGTCGGACCGCCCCATCCCGTCGGTGCCGAGCGGAGTGAACGACCGCCCGGGAACGAAGCGGGCGACCTGCTCGGGCACCATCGTCATGAAGTCGGTGACGGCCACGACCGGGCCGTGCGACTCGCCGAGGAGCGTGGATACGCGGGCCGCTTGCGGCGGCTCTCCCGGGTGCAGCCGGTTCCACCGCTCGGCCGCCAAGGCGTCCTCGCGGAGGCGCTTGTAGCTCGTCGCCGACCACAGCTCGGCCCCGACGTCGAAGTGCTCCGCCAGCTCGGTGGCCGCCTCGCGGGCGGCCTTCTGGGCGCTCCCCGAGAAGAGCAGCGTCGCGCGGTGCGTCGGTCCCTCCGGGGCGTCAGCCCACTTGTAGAGGCCCTCGACGATCCCGGCCGCGACCTCGTCGAGATCGCCCTCGGGCATCGGCGGCATCTGGTAGTTCTCGTTGTACAGGGTCAGGTAGTAGAAGACGTCGCGCTGGTCGTCGGGCGTGTCCGGGCCGTACATCCGCTGCAGCCCGGCCTGGACGATGGTGGCGACCTCGTAGGCGAACGCCGGGTCGTACGCCTGGCACGGAGGGACGGTGCTGGCGAGGACGAGGCTGTGCCCGTCGTCGTGCTGCAGCCCCTCGCCGAGCAGCGTCGTCCGGCCCGCCGTGGCGCCGAGCAGGAAGCCGCGTGCGCGTGCGTCGGCGGCCTGCCAGATGAGGTCGCCGACCCGCTGGAACCCGAACATCGAATAGAACGTGTAAAACGGCACGACGGGCACGCCGCGGTGGGCGTAGCTGGTGGCGGCGGCGATGAAGCTGGCGAGCGACCCGGCTTCGGTGATCCCCTCCTCGAGGATCTGGCCCTTGGCCGACTCGGTGTAGCTCAACAACAGGTCGTGGTCGACCGGCTCGTACTTCTGGCCGAGCGCGGCGTAGATCTTGAGCTCCCGGAACAGCGAGTCCATGCCGAACGTGCGGGCCTCGTCGGGGATGATCGGCACGACCCGCGGACCGAGGTGCTCGTCGCGTGCGAGGTTGCGCAGCAGCCGGGTGAACCCCATCGTCGTGCTGACTTCCTGCTTCCCCGACCCCGCCCGCAGCTCGGCGAACGGCCTGTCCTCCGGCAGCGCCAACGGCCGGCGAGCGCGGGTGGAGCGCCGGGGGAGCGAACCGCCCAGGGCCCGGCGCCGCTCCATCATGTACTGGAACTCGATCGAGTCCTCGGGCGGCTTGTAGTACGGGGGGTCGTCCGCCTGGATCGAGTCCTCGGGGATCTCGTCGTGGAGGTACAGCCGGTTGCGCAGGGCGACCAGCTGGTCCTTGGTCATCTTCTTGATCTGGTGGGTGGCGTTGCGGCCCTCGAACCCCTCGCCGAGCGTCCAGCCCTTGATCGTCTTGCACAGGATCACGGTCGGGGCGCCGCTGCCGAGGTTCTCGGTGGCGGCCTTGTAGGCGGCGTAGAGCTTGCGGTAGTCGTGGCCGCCGCGGGGCAGGTTGCGCAGCTCGTCGTCGGTGAGGTGGGCGACCATCTGGCGCAGGCGGGGATCGGGTCCGAAGAAGTGGTCGCGGATGAACTCGCCGCTCTCCACCGAGTAGCGCTGGAACTGCCCGTCGACGGTGGTGTTCATCTGGTTGACCAGCACGCCGTCCTTGTCCTGGGCGAGCAGCTCGTCCCACTTCGAACCCCAGATGACCTTGATCACGTTCCAGCCGGCGCCGCGGAAGGAGGCCTCCAGCTCCTGGATGACCTTGCCGTTCCCGCGCACCGGCCCGTCGAGGCGCTGGAGGTTGCAGTTGACGACGAAGATGAGGTTGTCGAGCTGCTCGCGGGAGGCGAGTGAGATCGCCCCGAGCGTCTCCGGCTCGTCGATCTCGCCGTCACCGACGAAGCACCACACCCGGCTCTGGCTGGTGTCGTCGAGCTGCCGGTTCATCAGGTAGCGGTTGAACCGGGCGTGGTAGAGCGCCGAGATCGGCCCGAGACCCATGCTCACGGTGGGGAACTCCCAGAATTCGGGCATCAGGCGGGGGTGCGGGTAGCTCGACAGCCCGCGGCCGCTGCGCCCGATCTCCTGGCGGAAGTGGTCGAGGTCCTCGGCGGTCAGGCGACCCTCGATGAACGCCCGGGCGTAGATGCCGGGGGCGGCGTGGCCCTGGATGTAGACGTGGTCGCCGGGGTTGCCGTCGTCCTTGCCGTGGAAGAAGTGGTTGAACCCGATCTCGTAGAGGCTGGCCGAGCTGGCGAAGGTCGACAGGTGGCCGCCGATGCCGTCGGCGTGCTTGTTCGCCTTGACGACCATCATCGCTGCGTTCCAGCGGACGTACGCCCGGATGCGGCGCTCGATGTGCTCGTCGCCGGGGAACCACGGCTCCTGGTCGACCGGGATCGTGTTCACGTACGGCGTGCTCACGGTGGCCGGGAAGCTGACCTGGGTCTCGTGGGCTCGTTCGAGCAGCTTCGTGAGGAGGTAGCGGGCACGCGTCTTGCCGTGGACGTCGACCACGGCGTCGAGGGAGTCGAGCCACTCCTTCGTCTCGCCCGGGTCGGTGTCCGGGAGCTGGTTCACGTAGCCGTCGAAGATCATGGGACCAGTCTCGCAGCGTTACCGGCAGGTACACACCGGCTACCGTGGACGTGGCTGGAACGCATCGACCGGAGGTGCCCATGCCCACCGACGACGAGCGGCGAGCCGCACTGACCGCCCTCGCCGACCTCTCTGGCTTCGATGTTGAGATGTTCGACCGGGCCTTTCCAAGCCGACCATGGGCCGACGTCGTCCCATCGGAGCTGTGGTACCGGCGCGAGATTCTCGAGCACTGGAAGCCGACCGAGCGTGTCCGGCTCTACCGAATGCTCAAGTCCATGTTGGGGCAGGTCCACGCCGAGACGCTGATGGCGTATCTGCCTCCGGTACCGTGGCAGGTGCTCGCCACCCACGGCGTGTACCCGCGGACGCGCGACGCCGCGTAGGGAGTGTTGTCCGGCCTCCTCGGATCTCGTCGCTCGGTCTAGCCCAGATAGGCGATGAGCAGGCCGATGGTGGCGACGACTGTCGCCTGCGCGGCGAGAACCCAGCCCACGAGCGTCCTTTGGAGTTGGGTCATTTCTGCGTGCAGTTCCGAGCGCAGATCCGCAAACTCAGCCCTGGTGGCCATCCCGGTCATCGTTTGGGTCATTGCGTCCAGTCGAACCTCGACGAGATCGATCCTGCTGCCGAGTCGGTCACCGACCGACTCGATCTTGTGGTCGAGCCGCTCCTCGAGCAGTTCCAGGTCGCGACGAGTGGCCACGTCGCCCCAGCCGACCGGAGGCAGGAGGTTCATCATCGTGGTCGCTCGCTCCGTGCCCATGTGCTCCTCGAACCAGTTGAACAACTGCGTGCGCTCTACTCGGACACCGCCATCTACTTCGCTGCTTGTTCGAAGTTCGTCGGGGTGTCAGACACCGATACGCAGCACGGCTGCCGGACGTAACGGTACCAGGAGGGTGTGAGGGCTCTGGGGTGGTGGCGTCGGTGGGCGGGTACGGTGCCGCAGTGCCCGAACCTGACGCCCCGAGGCTCTTCGAGCCGGAACCCGGCGAGCAGCCCGTGGTCGTCTACACGGACGGCGCCTGTTCGGGCAATCCCGGACCGGGGGGGTGGGCCTGGGCGGTGGCGCCGGACGGCGTCCCCCGCGACAGCGGAGGCGAGCCGGTGACCACCAACCAGCGGATGGAGATCACCGCCGCCTTGGAGGCGGTGCGGGCGCTCTCGCCACAGCTCGCCGC
>JBKOUV010000308.1:0-12214 GCA_046723555.1 Actinomycetota bacterium
ACACCGGCTTGATGATCCCCGACTTCTCCCGGGCGATGTCGACGAGCGTGGGCCCGGCGAACTCGTTGTGGTCCATCCCGATGTTGGTGATCACCGCGACCTGGGCGGTGACCACGTTGGTGGCGTCCCACCGGCCGAGCAGCCCGACCTCGATCACGGCGACGTCGACGGCGGTGTCGGCGAACCAGCGGAAGGCGGCGGCCGTGCAGGCCTCGAAGTAGCTCGGGCGCACGCCGGTGACGCCCTCGAGGTCGGCGATGGCGGCGATCTGCTCGGCGAAGTCGTCGTCATCGATCGGGATGCCGTCCCGGGCCAGCCGCTCGTTGATCCGCTCGAGGTGGGGGCTGGTGTAGGTCCCCACCTGCAGGCCCTGGGCCATCAGCAGCCGGGTGACCATCTGCGCCGTGGACCCCTTGCCGTTGGTCCCGGTGATGTGGATGACCGGGTAGGCGTGCTGGGGCTCCCCCATCGCGTGGACGAGGCGGGTGATGTGGTCGAGCGACGGCGAGGTGACCCGTCCCGTCGTGTCGTAGCTGGCGTGCTCGTCGAGATAGGCAATCGCGGCGGCGTAATCCACCGGCGGGAGGCTACGCCTGCCCTGTCCCAACCGCTTTGGTCACGAAATCGCGCGGAGGCGCGTGCAATTTGGTGACCAAGGCACCGTAAGGATCAGCTGGCGGCGCGGCGGGGCCGGGCCGACCGGGTGGCCTCGCGGGGCACCAGCGTGGGGTTCACCTTCTCGCGAACCGTCTCCTCGTCGATGACGACCTTGCCGACGTCGGTGCGCCCGGGCAGGTCGTACATCGTGTTGAGGAGAACCTCCTCGAGGATCGCCCGCAGGCCACGGGCCCCGGTACCGCGGAGCAGGGCCTGGTCGGCGACCGCCTCCAGCCCGTCCGGGCTGAACTCGAGCTCGACGTCCTCGAACTCGAACACCTTCTGGTACTGGCGGACGAGCGCGTTCTTCGGTTCGGTGAGGATTCGCACCAGGGCATCGCGGTCGAGGCTGCGTACGGCGCCCATCGTCGGTAGGCGGCCGATGAACTCGGGGATCATCCCGTACTTGACGAGGTCCTCCGGCAGCACCTGGGCGAACAGCTCGCCCGGGTCGCGCTCGGTCTTCGACTTCACCGTGCCGTGGAAACCGACGCCCTTGTGGCCGATGCGGGCCTCGATGATCTGCTCGAGCCCGGAGAAGGCGCCGCCGAGGATGAACAGCACGTCGGTGGTGTCGATCTGGATGAACTCCTGGTGCGGGTGCTTGCGCCCCCCTTGCGGAGGCACCGAGGCGGTCGTGCCTTCGAGGATCTTGAGCAGCGCCTGCTGCACGCCCTCGCCCGAGACGTCACGGGTGATCGACGGGTTCTCGCTCTTGCGGGCGATCTTGTCGATCTCGTCGATGTAGATGATCCCGGTCTCGGCCCGCTTGACGTCGAAGTCGGCGGCCTGGATCAGCTTGAGCAGGATGTTCTCGACGTCCTCGCCTACGTACCCCGCCTCGGTGAGGGCCGTCGCGTCGGCGACCGCGAAGGGCACGTTGAGCAGGCGGGCCAGCGTCTGGGCGAGGTGGGTCTTGCCGCAGCCGGTCGGTCCGAGGAGGAGGATGTTCGACTTGGCCAGCTCGACCTCGTCGCGCCGGCCCACGCCGGTGGACTGCTGGTACTGGATCCGCCGGTAGTGGTTGTAGACGGCGACGCTGAGGATCTTCTTGGCGCTGTCCTGGCCGACCACATAGTCGTCGAGGAAGGCCCGGATCTCACGCGGGTTCGGGAGATGGTCGAAGCTGAGCTCGGCGGTCTCGGCCAGCTCCTCCTCGATGATCTCGTTGCACAGGTCGATGCACTCGTCGCAGATGTACACGCCGGGCCCGGCGATCAGTTTGCGGACCTGCTTCTGCGACTTGCCGCAGAAGGAGCACTTGAGCAGCTCCCCGGTGTCGCCGAATTTCGCCACGCGTCTCCTCCGGTCGGTCAGCGGATCGGGCCCGTGCGGTCGGGCACGTCACGGGACTCGATCACGGCATCGATGATGCCATACGCGACGGCCTCCTCTGCTTCCATGATGAAGTCGCGGTCGGTATCAGCGTGCACTCGCTCCTCCGTCTGGCCGGTGTGCTTGACCAAGATTGCCTCCATCAGCTCGCGGAGGCGGAGGATTTCCTTGGCGGCGAGCTCCAGATCGGTCACCTGCCCGTAGCCGACCTGCCCGTAGGGCTGGTGCAGCAAGATCCGGGAGTGCGGCAGCGCCAGTCGCTTGCCCTTGCTGCCGGCGGCGAGGAGGACGGCGGCCGCCGACGCCGCCTGGCCGAGGCAAATCGTGGCGATGTCGTTGCGGATGAACTGCATCGTGTCGTAGATCGCGAACAGCGAGGTGATGTCGCCACCCGGGCTGTTGATGTAGAGGTTGATGTCCTTGTCCGGGTTCTCGCTCTCCAGGTGGATCAGCTGGGCGCAGACCAGGCTGGCGATCTGATCGTCGATCGGCGTCTGGAGGAAGATGATGTTCTCTTTGAGCAGACGGCTGTAGAGGTCGTAGGCCCGCTCGCCGCGGCTCGTCTGCTCGACGACGTTCGGGACGAGATAGCTCTGGGCGGCGAGGTTCATGTCGGGTTCTCCTGCGATTCGGGGGGCGGGCTGGAGTCGGCGTCGGTGACATCGGCGGTGAGTTCGGCGGTGTCGTCGTCGTCGTCATCCTCGTGGGTGTGGCCGAGGACGAGGTCACGGTCGATCGGGTGGCCTTCGGGGTCGACGATCTCGACGTGGTGGAGCAGCCAGTCGAGCGCCTTCGACTTGCGGATCTGGGCGACGAGGTCGGGCACGAGGTCATTGCGCTCGTAGGCCTTGCGCACCTGGTTCGGTTTCTCGTTGACCTGGACGGCCAGGCGCTGGTACTCGGCCGCGAGGTCGCTGTCGTCGGTCTCGATCGCCTCGGCGGCGGCGACGGCCCGCAGGGCGAGGTCGACCTTCACCGCCTGCACGGACTGGCCTTTCATGCTCTCGACGAACTCGGTGCTGTCCTGACCGGTGGCCGACAGCCATTGCTCCATCGAGATGCCCTGGGACTGCAGCTGGCGGACGGTGGCCTCGACGCGGCGCTGGAGGTCGTTCTGCACGAGTGGCTCGGGCGCCTCGATATCGGTGAGGCCGACGAGCGCCTCGGTGACCCGGCCGATGAGCTGGCTGCGGGCCTGGTTCAGCTTGGTGTTGGCGATCCGCTCGCGGATGCTGTCGCGCCATGCGTCGACGGTTTCGAAGTCGCCGAGGTTCTCGGCGACCCACTCGTCGGTCAATTCGGGCAGCTTGAGCTCCTGCACGCGGGAGACCTTGACGACGAAATCGGCGGGCTCGTCGGTGCCCTTCGGCGTCGCCGTGAAGCGTCGCTCGACGCCGGGCAGCACGCCGGTGACCTGCTCGTCGAACCCGTCGGCGATCCACCCCTGACCGACCTCATAGGACCAGTCCTCGGTGTTGAGCCCGGCGACCTCCTCGCCGTCGCGGGTGGCGGCGAGATCGACGGTGATGAAGTCGCCGGCGACCGATGGGCGGCCGGCGTCGCCGAGCTCGCCCTGCCGGCGCAGCTCGGCGGTGACCGCGTCGTCGACCTCCTCGTCGGTGGCCTCCGGTGACGGCAACTCGATGCGCAGACCCCCGTAGCCGGGCACGGTGATCTCCGGCCGCACCTCCAGCGTGGCGTCGAACGCGACCGGGCCGGTCTCGGCGCCGTCAGTGATCTCGACCTCCGGGGTGGCGATCAGGTCGACGTCGTGCTCGCGGACGGCGCGGGCCAGGTACGTCGGGATGGCGTCACGGAGCGCCTGCTCGCGCGCCGGCGCCAGGCCGATCCGGGCCTCGAGCACGCGACGGGGGACCTTGCCGTTGCGGAATCCGGGAAGCCGCACCTCGCGGGCGATCTTGCGGAACGCCTGGTCGATGTCGCGGTCGAACTCGTCCTCGTCGATGTTGACGGACAGCTTGACCTTGTTCCCCTCGAGGGGCTCCACCGAACTCTTCACAGGCCCCCGAGGTTACCGGCGCGGTGCGCGCGCTCGGGCCGGGGATCACGGCGGGGTTAGCGTGTTTCCCGATGGCTCGGCGATCGTTGCGCCAGCGGCTCGGGTCGTCGGTCGCCGAACTCGAGCGGACCCGCCTGCAGAAGCGGTTCGACGGCCTCGATCTGACCCCGCTCTCCGACGTCGCCTTGCGCCGGCCGATCCGCATCGGCGGCGAGATCTCGCGGATCGTGATCGCCCCCCGCCGCGGCGTCCCGACACTGGAGGTGATGGTGACCGACGGCACCGGCGCGATCACCGCCGTGTTCACCGGCCGCCGCCGCATCGCCGGGCTCGAACACGGTCGGGCCGTGATCCTCGAGGGCGTGGCGACCCGCGAGGCCGACCGGCTGATCGTCTTCAACCCGGCGTACACCCTGGTCGCCTAGGACCCCACCCGAGGGTTTGCTGCCATCCGAGGGTCACGCGCGGGACTGTCCCGCGTCACACCCTCGGTTGGCGCGAAACCCTCGGATGGGCTTCAGCCTCCGATCAGGAGTCGGCGGACGTCGTCCTCCGAGTCCGTCGTGACCAGCACCAGGACTTCGTCGCCTTTGCGCAGCATCGTGTCGCCGCGGGGGACGATCAGCCGTTCGGAGCGCAAGACGGCGACGACCGTGGCGTCGCGCGGGAACCCGAGGTCGACGATCGTCTGGCCGTCGGCGGGGGAGCCGTCGGCGAGGGTGACCTCGGCCAGCTTCGCCCGCCCGCCCTCGAACGACAGCAGCCGGATGAACGAGCCGACGCTGACCGCCTCCTCGACGAGCGCGGTCAGCAGGTGTGGGGTGGACACACTGACGTCGACGCCCCACAGATCGTTGAACATCCACTCGTTCTTCGGGTTGTTCACGCGGGCGACGACCCGGGGTACCCCGAACTCCTGCTTGGCGAGCAGGGAGATGACGAGGTTGTCCTCGTCGTCGCCGGTGACCGCGGCCATCACGTCGGCCTCGGCGAGGCGACACTTGTCGAGCATCCCGACCTCGCAGGCGTCGCCCTCTTGCCACTCGACGCCCTTCGGCTCGCCCGCCCTTCGCGCTTGCCGGACCACGGTCGGGTCGTTGTCGACGAGGAGCACGTCGTGACCGGCGCCGTGGAGCTGTTCGGCGATGAAGCGCCCGACGCTCCCGCCGCCGGCGATGATGACGCGCACCTCAGTGCCTCCCCGCCGGATCGCCGGCCAGCGCCTTATCGAGGGTGTCGATGTCCTCGGTCTTCACCGCGATGTACAGCAGGTCGCTCTGCTGCCCGACCGTCGCCGCACCGGGGAGGAGTGCCGACCCGAGCCGCCCGACGGCGACGACCCGCGCGCCAACCGACTCCTCGAGCTCGCTGATCAACTGGCCGGCCCAGGCGTCAGGGAGGGCCCGCTCGACCAGACACAGCTTCGCCGTCGGGTCCGTCCACTCCGGCGGGGTGCTCTGCGGGAGCAGGCGGCGCAGCACCCGGTCGGTCGTCCACGCGACGGTGGCGACCGTGGGCAGCCCGAGGCGTTGGTAGATCGTCGCCCGCCGCGGGTCGTAGATCCGGGCGACGACCCGCTCGATCCCGAAGTTCTCGCGGGCGACGCGGGCCACGAGCACGTTCGAGTTGTCGCCGCTGGTGACCGCGGCCACCGCTTCCGCTCCTTCGATGCCCGCTTCGATCAGCCGGTCGCGGTCGAAGCCGATGCCCTCCACGGTCTGGCCGCCGAAGTCCTCGCCGAGACGGGCGAAGGCCTCGCGGCGGCGGTCGATGATCGCCACGCTGTGCCCCATGTCGAGCAAGGCGTGGCTCAGCGACGATCCGACGCGACCGCATCCGACGACGATGACGTGCACCGGGCTGAGCATAGGCAGCCGGGCATCGGACCGAACCCTCTTCTAGAGTGCCGCGACATATGGTCTCGGTGGCGAAGCGGCTGCTGATCGGCAGGCCAATTGCCACGTCCGAGGAGCACCATCAGAAGCTCTCCAAGCGGGTCGCCCTGCCGATCTTCGCCTCCGACGCAGTGTCGTCGACGGCGTACGCCACCGACGAGATCATCCTCGTGCTCACGGCCCAGGCCGGCATCGGCGCCGCGGCGTGGGGTTACCTCACCCCGATCGCGGTGGTCGTCGCGGTGTTGCTCGTCATCGTGGTGGTGTCCTACCGGCAGACGATCTACGCCTACCCGTCCGGCGGCGGCGCGTACGTGGTGTCCCGGGAGAACCTCGGGGAGATGCCGTCGCTCGTGGCGGGGGCGTCGTTGCTCACCGACTACGTCCTCACCGTTGCCGTGTCGGTGGCGGGCGGCGTCCTGGCGATCCAGTCGGGCCTCGGGTTCGACTCGAAGTGGCGCGTCCCGTTGTGCCTGCTGATGATCGCGATCATGACCGTGGCCAACCTGCGCGGGCTTCGCGAGTCCGGGACCCTGTTCGCCCCACCGACGTACCTCTACGTCGTGATGCTGATTCTGCTGATCACGGTCGGCCTCTACCGGGTGTACTTCAAGGACCTCGGGCCGATCCCACTCAGCTCACTCTCGAAGGACGCCCAAGACCTCGCGGGGGAGACCAAGACCCTGAGCATCCTCTTGCTGCTGCGGGCGTTCTCGTCTGGCGCGGTCGCGCTGTCCGGCGTCGAGGCGGTCTCCAACGGCGTGCCGGCGTTCCGCAAGCCGGCGCCGCGCAACGCCGCAACCACACTGGCGATGATGGCCGCGATCCTCGGAACCTGCTTCCTCGGGATCTCCATCCTCGCCTCCAAGCTGAAGCCCTACCGCGGCGACGACGACCCGACCGGCATCGCGCTCATGGCGGAGCACGTCTACGACGGCAAGAACCTGCTGTTCTGGATCACCCAGATCGCCACGTTCGCGATCCTCATCCTCGCCGCCAACACCGCCTACCAGGGATTCCCGGGGTTGTCGTCGATCATCGCCCGCGACCGCTACCTGCCCCGGCAGCTGGCGAACCGCGGCGACAAGCTGGTGTTCTCGAACGGGATCATCTTCCTGGCGGTGGCGGCCGGAGTCCTCATCACCGTGTTCCGCGGCAACATCTCCGCGCTCATTCCGTTATACGCCTTCGGGGTGTTCTCCGGGTTCACCCTCAGCCAAGCCGGCATGGTCGTCCATCACCACCGCTTCCGCGAGCCGCGGTGGCGCGCATCGTTGGTGGTGAACGCGGTCGGTTGTGTCGCCACCGGGGTGGTCGCGATCGTCGTCGTGGTCTCGAAGTTCACCGAGGGGGCGTGGATTCCGGCGGTGCTGATCCCCGCCCTCGTCGTCGGGTTCCGGGCGATCTCCCGCCACTACGCCCGCGTCCAGACCGCGGTCGCGATCGACGACGGCTACCGTCCGAAGCGCCGGACCCACCTCGTCGTCGTGCTCGTCGGCACCGTCAACCGGGGCGTGCTGGAGGCCGTGCAGTACGCCCGCGAGCTGGCTCCGGAGCGGCTGATCGCGGTTTCCGTCGTCACCGACGCCGAGGAGCAGGAGCGGCTGGCCAAGGCGTGGGCCGACAACGACCTGCCGGTCCCGCTGCACACGATCGCGTCCCCGTACCGGGAGCTCACCCAACCGGTATTGCAGTACCTCGACGAGCTCGACGCCGAGAGCCCCGACGACGTGCTCACGGTTGTGATTCCCGAGTTCGTGACCAGGTGGAAGACGCAGTGGCTGCACAACCAGTCGGCGTTCGCCCTCAAGGCTCGCCTCCTCTACCGGCCGAACACGGTCGTCACCTCGGTGCCGGTGCTCGTCGATTCTCCGGAGGAGTGAACCGGCCATACGATTCAGCCCGATGCAGATGTGGAAGCCACACGCCCTCGCCAAGCCCCACGAGGGTCAGCTCGATCTGCGCATCGGCGACCGGGTGAGGGCGAGCGTCGATCTCCGGGGCGTCGCCGCCGGCACGACGGGGAAGGTGATCCTCGCCAACGGCTTCAACTGGCAGCGCTACCGGGTGCGGTTCGAGAACGGCACCGAGCTCGGCGACCTCGATCACCGCAACCTCGAACCGATCGGTCGGGCGGCCCGCCGCCTGGCTCGGTCCGCACGGCGAGCGGCACGCGGGTCCGCCTGACTGCTCTCCAGCCGGGCGGGGTTCATCTCAATCGATCTCCGACGGTGGTCATTGGCGCTCCTCGGTTCCGCGATGGCGTGCGCCGAGTGTGCGCTCAACGTGCCGTCGGGACCGTCCGCGGCGGCACACCCACCACGTGTCCGGGTGCACGCAGCTGATACGGGTCGGTTCGCATCCGGTTTGGGTCACCGCATGCGCGTGATTTCAACGCGTGGCGTGACACAAAAGCCGGCGGTTCGGCCCCATGTCGTGCTCCGCCACTCGGTCGCACTCGGTCGCGGAACGCGCGACGGTGGTGCAGCCACAACACCAAGGAGCGTCCTCATGCGTGCGTTCAGCCGGCCTCGAGCGACCGAAGCAATACCGAGCTCGCAGTCCCCCATCGGGAGTCGGTCGTGAGTGCGGAGACCGCCGAGGTGGCGTTCGATGCGATCGTGATCGGAGCCGGCCAGGCCGGGCCGGGCATCGCCTACCACCTCGTGTCCACCGGTCGGAGGGTCGCGGTGGTCGAAGCCGACAAGGTGGGCGGCACGTGCCTGAACCGAGGATGCCGCCCGACAAAAGCGCTGCGCGCGTCGGCCCGCGTGGCCCACCTCGCGCGAACCGCCGGGCGACACGGCGTGCGCACCGGTGAGGTCACCGTCGACTTCGCCGCCGTGATGGCCCGCAAGGACGCCCTCATCGACGGGTGGGTGAACGGACAGGCGGAGTCGCTCGGGCACACCGACGGATTGACGCTGCTGTACGGCGATGCCCGCTTCACCGGCCACTCCGACTCGGCGTTCGACGTTGCCGTCGGCGATCGTTCCCTACGGGCGGCCGAGGTGTTCCTCAACGTCGGAACCCGCGCCACGAAGCCACCGATCCCGGGACTCGACGACGTTCCGTGGCTCGACAACGACAGCGTGCTCCACCTGCAACAACTTCCGGCGCACCTCGTGATCCTCGGGGGCAGCTACATCGGCCTGGAGATCGGACAGCTCTACCGCCGGTTCGGGAGCGCGGTCACGGTGATCGAGTACGCGCCGAGCATCGCCGGACGCGAGGACCCGGACATCTCGGCGGAGATCACCCGGTTCCTGTCCGCCGAGGGCATCGACATCCGGACGTCGACCACGGTCGAGCGCGTCGAGGCGACGGCGGGCGGCGTGCGGCTCCACGTCGCCGGCGGCGACCCGATCGACGGATCGCACCTGTTGGTTGCCGTCGGGCGAACCCCGAACACCGATCGCCTCGACCTGCAACGAATCGGACTGGAGACGGACAAGCGCGGCTTTCTCCACACTGACGGCGTGTTCCGAACCATGGTCGACGGCGTCTGGGCGCTGGGGGACATCAACGCTCGCGGCGCGTTCACGCACACGTCGTACCAGGACTACGAGATCCTCGCCGACCACCTGGATGGCGGGACCCGTACGGCCGATGGGCGCATCCCGACGTACGCCATGTTCACCGACCCACCCCTCGGGCGGGTGGGCATGAACGACCAGGAGGCCCGGTTGTCGGGGCGCCACGTGAGCAAGGCAACCTTCCCGATGTCGGCAGTGACGAGGGCGCAGCTCGAGGCCGAGACCGTCGGCCTCGTCAGCATCCTGGTCGACACCGAGTCCGACCGCTTTCTCGGGGCATCGGTGCTCGGCATCACGGGCGACGAGATCGTGCAGATCGTCAGCGCTCTGATGCACGCCGATGCCCCCTGCCACGTGCTCGCGCAGATGCTGCCGATCCACCCCACGGTCGCCGAGTTCTACCCCACGATCCTGGGACGGCTCGAGCCCCTCAGGTAGCACCCAAGCGGGTGTGCCGACGAGGAGCACGAGCACCGGTTCGCGCGACGCGTACACGGCGACTCAGGCATCTGGGCGCGGTTCGTTGCAGCCCTTGAGGGCGATTGCACCCAGATGGTCGGATGAGGAGGATCGCACCCAGACTGACTTATCAGGAGGAGCCGTGTCCTCCGCCGCCAGAACCGTGGCGTTGCCGAGCGTCGGCGATCGTCACTCGGCGCGTGCGCAAGAGGCCGGCCCCGTGGGGCCGGCCTCTTGTCATAGCAGCTGGGGATCAGCCTCCCTGGCTGGCATAACCTCGGCAGTTCGTGCCCGGACCCTCGACCAGGATCTCGTGGCTGATGGCCGACGCGCCCTTGCCGTCACCGAGGAAGACCTTGGCGTCCCCGAGGACCGTGCCCCAGTTCTGGACCCTGCCGTCCTCGAACGGATCCGGCGACGTGGGCTCGTCGTTCAGCCCGGAAAACGAGCAGATTGACCCGGCCCGGTAGCTGTCGATCGGTGTGGGCTCACCATTGCCACCGATCTCCCCGGCGAAGGCCGTCCCGCCCACGCCCATGACCGCCGCCGCGACGGCAGCACCTACTACCAACTTCTTCACTGTGATTCCCTTCCACCCAGGGACCGCCCGCTGGGTGCCGGGAGGGTACCAGCGCGAACTTGGCAACCACACGTCAAGACGGCCGGTCGCACGTCTCGACGCTGGTTCAGTGGGGCAACGGGATCACCGGACAGACGAACGACGGGCCGTCGCTGGTGCGGACCGCGCCGGCGGCGATCGCGGCGTCGATCTCGGCGGCGGAGTCGAAGTCGCCCGAGCCGTTGGCGTCGAAGCCCGCGAGCGCCGAGGCGTAGTCGATCGCGTAGTCGACCACCTCGACTCGCCAGCGACCGCCGTTGTAGCCGGCATCACCAGGCGCCGCCGTGGCGACGTTGTACGGCTGGGCACCGGAGAACTCGAAGATCGTGTCGAAGCTGTCGTCCGGCGCTCCCGTCCCGCTCAGATCGGTCGGGGTCCCGACCGTGCGGTAGAGCACCCCATCGACGTAGAACGCGGGCCCGCCCACTCCCGCCGACGCGGACAATGGGATCAGGGCAACCGCGGCGGCCGTGCTCGCAGCAAAGATGAGCTTTCGCATGAACATCCCTTTCGCTCTCGCCCGATCGGTGACCAGGCATTGCGAGTCTTCCCACCCACCTGTGTCGAGGCCCTGAAGAGCACCTCAACATTCTCGAAACCTCTACGAATCAGGGCCGCTGGTGCCGTGCACTGGCTGCCACCCGCGATTCAAGAAACGCCTGTTCGGGCGCGCTTGCACGAGCCGTGGACCATCACTGGACCGTGAGTACCCTCGCCGCGTGGACTCGACATTCACCGAGAAGGAGCGGGAGTACCTAGCCGCTCACCAGCTTGGACGCCTCGCCACGATCGGCCCCGACGATGGACCGGATGTCGTTCCCGTCGGATATCGGTTCAACTCGGATGGAACGATCGACATCGGCGGCCCGAGACTCAGTACGAGCCGGAAGTTTCACAACGTCGAGGCTCGCCCACGGGCAGCCTTCGTGGTTGATGACACCGTGCCCGAGGGGTCGGGCCCGTTTCGTGCGGGCGTCGGGCGCGGCATCGAAGTGCGAGGTAGAGCCGAGGCGCTCGTCGGGGTGGAACCACCAGAGCTCGGAGGCGACATGTTCAGTAACGAGGTCGTTCGCATCCATCCCGACCAGATCGTCAGTTGGCACATCGATCCGGCCCGTCCCAACCTCTCAGTACTGAAGGGCAACGAGACGCGCTATCGCACTGGGTGACTCAAGACGCGCGCCGACCAGCGGCCCGAGCACCGAACGTCTCCAAGAAGTGCCCGCGATCAATAGGGCAAGCTCGGACGTCGAGAGAAACTGGGGTGCTATTCGCTGAACACGGTGCGGATTGCTGCGGCGAGCGCGGCGAGCTCGTCATCGGTGCGAGCGACCGCTGACCGGTTCGGGTCGATCGGTCGACCGACGTACGGGTCGTCGGGTTGGCGGGGGTAGAGGTGGAGGTGCAGGTGCGGCAGGGTGTTGCCGTGGATCTCGTAGTTCATCATTGATCGGTGACGTCACGGCGGCGACGGCTCGGGCGACCAGCATCGAGTCACGCCAGAACTGGCCCTGCTCCTCCGCGGACAGCTCGAACGGTTCGACGACGTGGCGGTGGGCGACCACGCACACGTAGCCGGCGAGGGGCGCTCGCCGCGGGGCGGTCACCCAGCAGCTGGCAAGGTCGGCGATGACGTCGGCCGGCCGGCCAGAGGTGCAGATGATGCAGCCGTCGGCGCGGCGGCGCCGCTCCA
>JBKOUV010000088.1:0-21520 GCA_046723555.1 Actinomycetota bacterium
CTGAGAGCTGCTGCTTCGCAATGCCACTCCAGCGCATCGCTCCGCGAGGACTGTCCCCTACCGCCGGGCTCCGAGGGACGCGCAACGCGAGGGTGCGCTGGCCGGCTAGGCCAGGAAGGACCCGACGAGCGCCCGGAGCTGCTCCGATCGCTGCATGACCTCGGTGTGCTTCGTGCCGGGCAGGACCGCCAGGCGGCAGTCGGGAAAGAGGTCGAGCATCTCGGCGGCGTGGTCGAGGCGGACGAAGTCCTGGTCTCCGATCACGAGGAACGTGGGGGCGGTAACCGAGCGGATCTCGTCGTCGGTCCAGCCGGGCCAATCGTGGACGACCGGCTGCATCCGCTCGACGAACGGGAAGAAGTCGTCGGCGTCGGGCGCCACCGCCTTGTAGGCGGCTTGCCAGGCCGCGAAATCCTGCTCGGTGGGGAGTCGGGGATCGTCCTGTGCCGGTGCCGTGATCTCCGGGTGGTAGCCATCGGGCCGGATGTTGACGGCGGCGAGCACGAGACGCCGGACCTTCGAGGGGTGCCGCACGGCGACGCCCGTCGCCGTCAGGGCGCCGAGGCTGAAGCCCCAGAGGTCGGCCGGTCCGCCGCCGGCCACCCGGTCCACGAGCTCGGCGACGTCGTCAGCGAAGCGTTCGATCGACATGGGCCGGCCGGTGTCGGGCGTGTGGCCGTGGCCCTGAAGCTCGACCCCGATCACCCGGCGGCCCTGCATGAGCCACGGCAGCACGTCGCCGAAGCTGCCGTTGAAGGTGAGGATCCCACCGTGGAGGGCGACGAGCGGCGGGCCGTCGGGGTCGCCGTGCTCCTCGTACCAGATGGGAACGCCGTCGATCTCCTCGTGAGCCATCGTCCCCCACGATGTCAGATTCTTGTTGTCCCGAGCCGTGGCTCCGGAAAGACGAGGCGAGCGTCTACGGGACCCTGAACTGTGCAATCGAACGGCGCAGGCCGTCACTCGGCAAGAGCGGCGAGCGCTCCGCAAGGAGATTCGCCGCGCGCATCGCGCTACCGACGAGCGCTTCGAGATTGGGCCACATCGGCCATCCCTGATCGCCGGTTCAGCGTCGTCCGCGGTCGCTCAGGATTCGCCAGCTGAGCGCGAGCCATATCCCGATTGCTCCGATCCAGACCGCTGCGGTACCGATCCGATCACCGGAGGATGGTCCCGGCGAGTACAGCACGCTCGAGTTGGGCGCTTCCATGAACCAGCCGTCGTCCGGCTGCATGAACCACCAGTCGACCAGCGTCCGCGCGACGACGATGGCGATGGCTCCGATCGCAACAACCAGCGCGATTCGCTGCGGACCTGCCACTCCGGCATTCTGCATCGTCGCAGGATCAGTATGGACTCCGTCGTGACGTTGTCAGGCGGGGTCGAGGATGACGACGGGGATCTCCCGCTCGGTGCGAACCTCGTAGTCAGCGAATCCGGGGTAGCTGGCCTTTTGGAGTTCCCAGATCGGGGTGCGTTCGGCGCCGGCTGCTGTTCGGGCCCGGAACGGTCGGGTGGTCTCGCCAATCTCCGCGGTCACGTTGGGGTTGGCGACGACGTTGTAGTACCAGGCGGGGTGCACGTCGGCGCCGGCGTTGGAGGCGAACACGGCGACCGAGCCGTTGCCGAGCTCCTGGTACATCATCGGATTGATCCGCTCGTTGCCGGACTTCGCGCCGATGCTGTGCAGGAGCAGGAGGGGCGCGCCGGCGAAGTTGCCGCCGACCTGGCCGCCGTTGGCGCGGAACTCGGCGATGATCTGGGAGTTCCAGTCGGCGGGGCTGTTGGGTGTCGTGCTCATGTCGAATCAGGCGGCCGTCGGGACGACGATGATCTTGCCGGACACGTGGCCGGCGGCGGCCGCGGTGTGCACGGAGGCGAGTTCGGCCAACGGAACGCGTTGGGCGACGTCGACCGTGAGCTCGCCCCGGTCCACCCGGTTCACCAGCTCGGCGAGTTGGCCGGTGTCGCTGTTGACGAAGACGTCGACGGCGCGAACGTTGCGCGCCGGGTCCGCGGGCGCTGGCATCCAGACGGTGGTGCTGACCACGACACCGCCGTCGCCGACCAGCGGTATCAGTGCCGCGAACCGCTCAGGATCGATCGGCGCCAGGTTGAAGAGCACGTCCACGGGCTCGGAGACCGCGGCGACGAGGTCTGTCGTGGAGTGGTCGATGATCTCATCCGCACCCGCCGCCTTGACGCGCTCGCTGCTGCGTGAGCTGGCGGTTGCGACCACGTAGGCACCCGCCGCTTTCGCCAGCTGCACCGCGTAACCGCCAACGGCTCCGCCGGCGCCGTTGACGAGCACCCGCTGCCCGGCGGTGAGGCCAGCGTGATCGAAGAGTGCCTGCCACGCCGTCAACCCGACCAACGGCAGGGCGGCGGCGTCCGCGAGCGGGATGCTCGTGGGCGCCGACGTCAGGACCTCCGCGGGAGCCACGACGTACTCCGCCGACGCGCCGTTGGCGTCCATCGGCAGGAACCCGATGACGGCGTCGCCGAGCTGGAAGGCGGCTACGCCGTCACCGAGGGCGTCCACCGTGCCGGCGACGTCGATGCCGGGGGTGTGAGGCAACGCCACGGGGATCGGTCCCTGCATGAACCCGCCACGGATGTTGCCGTCGACACCGTTGAAGCTGGTCGCGGCGACCCGGAGCCGCACCTGCCCTGCACCGGGCGCGGGCTCCTCGACGTCCTCGTATCGCAGGACGTCAGGCTCACCGAACTCGTAGAACCGAACTGCCTTCATGTGGTTGCCTCTTTCTGAGTTGCGTGTTGTCAACGGTGGATCCTCGAGCAGTCATCGGGCTGCGCCGCCGAGCAGACGGGGTCGACGGATCGTTCCCGTGGGTCGACGGCGTCCGCAACAGCACGGGACGACTCAGCACGTCGTCAGGCGGACCCTCCGGCAGGACGAGCCGTACAGCACGCGCCGAACGCTACAGCCCAAACGGACGACTTCGTCCGCTTATTCTGCTGACCCGGCGAAGTGGCGGCGCCTGGGTTTCAATGGGCGCGTGAGCCCGCCCGAGGAACGTGAGATGCGCAGCGACGCCCTGCGCAATCGCGAGCGCCTGGCGCGCGCCGCCGTGCGAGCTGTGCACCGGGAAGGCATCGCGGTGCCCATGGCGACGATCGCCGCAGAAGCCGGCGTCGGCGTGGCCACCCTGTACCGCCACTTCCCGACCCGCGACGACCTGCTCGACGAGCTCACGTACCGGTCATTCGGCCTGATGCTCGAACGCATCAAACACGCCCGCGCCCTTGCCGGCACCGCGACGGCCACGTTCCGGATGTTCCTCACTGCGGTCATCGGCGACCGCCACGACATGCTGCTGCCATCGACGGGCGGACCCGCTGTCGCGAGTCAGCGGACTCGCGCCGTGCAGCGACATGTGCACCGGGAGATCGAAGCAGTGATTGCTCTCGGCGCCGAGGACGGGACCATCCAGCGCGAAGTCAACGTGTCCGACATCGCCTGGCTCGGCGCGACCCTGGCCCCGCCCGGCCGCACCGGCAAGGCTTGGGACGCCATCGCCCTCCGCCTGCTCGACACCTACCTCGCAGGTATGGGAGTTTCCTAACGTTTGCGGCTTCACGGTTGCCCCGAAACGCCGGGTCGGCGCAACTGAGATTCATCGCGTAGGTGAGATCCTCGATGTGGAATAGGCCCGATCTGGTCGAGCGTCTCACTTCTCCGCAGCGTGCAGCATTTCGAGCTTGCAGCAGCAGCTCCCCTCACCGTGACGCAAATGGACCGGTGGAGGGCCGGGCGGACAACCGCTCGCGGATGAAGGTCGCGGCCCGGTCGAGCGCCGCGTCGGCTTCGTCGAGCATGCCAGCGAAGCCCTGGAAGACGTGGGTGACGTCTGCGACGACGTCGAGCCTGACGCTGACGTCGGCTGCGGCAGCGCGGGTCGCGAGGCGAGTGGCGTCGTCGAGCAGCACCTCCTTGGTCCCGACCTGGATGAGGATCGGCGGTAGACCAGCAAGATCGGCGGAGACGGCCGGGCTCAGAAGCGGCGATGCGGGGTCTTCCGTGCCGGCGTAGTGCGTGCGCAGCGTGATCAGGGCGTCCAGCGAGAACAACGGGTCGGCGTCCTCTTTCGTCTGCATGCTGGTCCCGCTGTAGGTCATGTCGACGTAAGGCGAGAACAGCACGAGGCCAGCCGGCATCGGCAGGCCGGCGTCGCGCGCGGAGAGCACCGTCGCTGCGGCCAACCCTCCCCCGGCCGAGTCTCCGGCCACGATGACGCCCGCAGCCGGTATCCCGTTCTCGAGCAGCTCGCGGTATGCGGCGACGCCATCCTCCAGGGCGGCGGGGTACGGCGCCTCCGGAGCGAGTCGATAGTCGACGGAGGTTGCGGGCACGCCGGTGCGCAGAACAAGGTTGGCGGTGATCGGCCGGTTCGTCGCGGGCGAGCCGAAGACGTAGCCGCCACCGTGGAAGTAGAGGATGTGTGCCGCGTCGTCGGTCGCTCCGTCTGGCGTCAGGCGAATCGCCGGCCGCTTGCCGAGGTCCACATCTGCGGCGGTGACGCCGTCGGGCAGCGGGTGCTCACCCATGAACGCCGCGTAGTTGGCCCGCAGGTCTTCCGGGGGCTGGGAGACGTCGAATTGCGCACTCTGCAGCATGGCGTAGATCTGGTCTCGCTGGTCCTTGCTCATCGGCGCCCTTCAGCTTCGGTGACATTATTCGGACGATATCGTCCATTTAGCGGGCGACCATAGCGCACCGAGCAGCTTGCCGAAGCGGTCGGCCTGGACGCCGACGGCGCGAGCATCCGAGCTCTGGGCGACTTCGATGTCACCCCGGACACGATTCTCAAGCGGTTGGTCGAGGCGAGCCCACATGACCAGGTCCTCGCCGGCTGCGCAATTGCGACAGCGCAACAGACTGCTGCTCAGTCAGCGGCTCACCTCAGCCCACCAGCGCGACGCACTCGCAGCCGCTCGGCCTTGAGCGTCCCCAAACGCCGGGTTGCGGGCGGCGGAGGGCGACGGTGCAGCTGCCGGGGCGGACCGATCCGGGAAATCGCGGAGGATGCGGGGCCAGCCCCGCGACTGATCGACTTCGGGGAAGATGCCGAGTAGGTCGTCGGAGTCCTCGCAGCGGGCGCCGTAGCTGGCGATCCATCGTTGGCCGGCGGCGAGGACTTCGTGCTCGTGGTCGCTGAGCGGCGCACCCCGTACTGCCTAGTAGTCGGCGACGAAGCCGTCGAGCTGCGCCAGGGTCGGCAGTGGGTCGGGCCGCTCGAGCCGCCCGTCGATCGGGTGCATCACCGATGCGCTGGCGACCAACGTTGGTTCGGGGACCAGGGCGACGGCGTCCCAGTCGTAGATGGCCGACACCTAGTTGTCGTGAAGGCCAGGTTCTGCACCCGCAACCACGACGCCGGCGCCGCGGACAGCATCCTCCATGCTCCGGTGTGAGCGAGGCTGGCTGGCCGGGTCGGTTTCGGGGAGCGAGTGTGTGCAGCTACACCATGTCAATGCCGGGCATCGTTGCTGGCCGTGCCGAGCACCTGGCCGGGTGCCGGCGCCTCGCGGACGTCGATGGCAGCGTGGCGCATGGACCAGTCGTGGAGGAGTCCGTGCACGTCGAGCCGGTCGATGGCGTCGATCGCCTTGGTCGCCTTCTTCGTCGAGTCGCGTCCGAGGAAGCCGCGCACGAGCCACATGCGAGCGAGGCGGGTCAGCGGGATCCGCCGGGCATCGAGCGTCGGCGCGCGCTCAGGCTTGATGTACAACTCGACCGCCGCCCGCTTGACCAACGCCGGGTCGGCGGGGCGTCCGGTCGCCGCTTCGATCCGCGACGCGAGGTACGACCCGATGACCTGGACCTCGCGCACCCCGGCCCGCAGCCGCGCCGCCACGGCCGCTGTGGTCGTGGCCGTCAACACGAGCGGCACCCGCTTCACGCCGGGGATCTTGCGGACGATCGCGAGCCGCCGGATGACGGGCGTCGCGACCATCGCGATCTTCTGGATCTGGTCGGCGATCTCGCGCTGGTCAGTCGCCCCGCCCTTGAGGAGCTTCTTCGCTTGTGATGCAGTCACCGGGCGTTCGTCGCGGCCCAGCACCGCGTCGATCGCTCGGTCGTACAACGAGCCGACCATCGCCACGACCTCGGCGGCACGTTCTCGCGTCAAGTCGGCCATCTTTCGGGCGACCTGGCGAGCCCGTCCGGGCTCGGCTGGCGGCGTCGGTGAATCGGGCGGCGACCAGTTCACCCGATCATCCCTCGCACCCCGTCGATCCAGTCGTCGGCCTCGTTCCAGCGGATGTCGGCGTGCTCACGCGCCGCGGCCGCGTCCGCTCCGGCTCGCGGAGGGCCCTCGTGCACCAGCCCCGCCGCCTCCGTCGTCGACTTGGCGGCGCGAACGTCCACGTCGGGCAGGTTCGCCTCGAGAGAGTCGGCGCAGTGCACCGTCGCCATCGGCATCGACACCACCGTCTCCACGTCACCGGGTTCTCGTACCCCGTTGCCCCATCACGCAGTGCTCCACGTGGAGCACGAACTCGCGCTGGATGAGGAGGTCATGGGGGGAACGACTAGACGGCGCGTGCTCGACACCGACGCTGTGCCTGCTGTCTCGTGTTGATTGGACCCGGGTAGCGGCCTCAACTGTGCCCTCCGCCCCAGGCCCGAACTGGGCAGTCCCGCTCGTGTGGCTGTCCGCGCTCTCGGGGCGCATGCAACGAACTCATGGTGGCGATGCGGCCATCAGCAGCGATGACGGTCAGGCGCGATGGCGTCGTGAGCGAGCTTGCCGAACGGTCCTCCAGAAGGAGCCGGATGTCGACCCGTGTGAAGACTCAGCATGGTGCGCCGCGGTCGTTCTCTTCGTTTACCCGAGAGTCGAGGAGGCGATGGCGGCGCTGCGTGGTCCACTCGACGGTCGGCCCGCAACGGTACGTGGAACAAGCGGCTTCGAGTCGACTGCACAAATTTGCCGCTCCGCGTCCCCTATCGCCGGGAGGCGGGCGCGCCCGCGAGCGTCACCTCGCGGCACTTCCAGGACGGTCCGCCAGTGGTGTCGGCGAGCGTTATCGGCGGACATATTCGGACAGTGCGCCCGATCGACGACGAGTTCCGTTCGCGGGACATAGCGGATGTGGGCCGACTCCGCGGGCCGCGCGATAGGGAATTCGCGAGTCGGTCATCGCGTCGACCAGTCGGAGTGTAGAAGGACCCGGCGCTTCGAGGACGTGTTCGACTTCAAGGATCTGCGCCGTATCGGACGCACTTCGCCGGGCGGTGCCCCGTGTACCTGGAGCTGGTCGGAGGGTGCGCTCGGCGTGGCGGGATTGCCCCGCTCGCCGAAGCCGGCTCACGCTCGTTGGCCGGCCGTGCCGCGAACCGAACGGGACTGTCGGAGCTCACATTCGGAACTCGTGCCGCGGCGATGATGGCAGGACTCTGAGCGGGTCGAGGCCCCGGTCCTTGGCCGGTTCGGCAATCACATAGCTGGCGTGTTCGGCTGCTCAGGGCGGAGCCTTTGGGCGGGTGGACCGTCGTCGCAGCCGCCGCCACCTGAGGACGTCGGCGACGGCGGCTGCACGGCGGCGTCGCCCAGCCCCGCGGTCACTCCAGGCTCACGGCTCCATGACCAGCCAACCGCTGGCGCACGATGGGCCGACGCCGGCCGCGTTCTGGGCTTCGAGAAACCAGGCGTAGTAGTACTTGCCGTTCTGGACGTCGCTCCCGGTGTCGGCCGGCATGTAGATGTCCCATGAGGTGGCGCTGCCCGGAGGTTGCGGGCTGGCGTATACGACGCTCCACGCCAGGTTTTTGATCTGAATGGAGTAGTTGAGGATCGGTGCGCCTCCGTTGTTCAAAGGAGGCGTCCATTCGACTCGCACCCAGTCCGATCCCTTGCCGTAGAGCTGGGTGGCTTTGCAAGTTGCCGGCTGGGTGGGAAGCGTCGGTACGTTGGCGTACACGATGTTGCTTTGCGGTCCGCAGCCGGCGACGTTGCAGGCGAAGACCTTGTAGTAGTAGGCGGTGCCTGGGGCCAACCCGGGGTCGAGGTAGCTGAGGTTCGGCGTGTTCTTGACTTGGCTGTACGGTCCGTTGAGGCTGGCGGAGCGATAAAGAAGGTAGCTCTGCACCGGCCGTCCGCCGTCGCCCAGCGGTGGGCTCCAGGTCAGATTGATCCAGTCCTTGCCCGATGTTGCGGTGAGCTTCATCGGCGCGGCCGGGGTGGTGAACGGGACGGCTTGGACTTCCGGGCTCGGCGTGCCCCAGCCGGCGTCGTTGTAGGCGAGCACGCGATAGGTGTAGGGCGTGCCGTTGAACAGTCCGTTGGCGGTGTAGCTCGGGCTGGTTGGGGTGGCGATGTCGTACCATGTCCCGAAGCTCGGCACCTGCACCCGGTACTTCTTGATCTCCGCCCCACCGGTGTTCGCCGGCGGCTTCCACGACAGGGTGACGCTGCTGTTGCCTGGTATCGCCACCAGTGACTGCGGGGCGCTCGGCACGGTCCGTGGTACGGCGGTGACGACGGTGCTCGCTTGGCCCCAGCCGGCGGCGTTGCGGGCGCGGACGCGGAAGTAGTAGCGGGTGCCGTTGGTGAGTCCGGCGGCGGTGTGGCTGCGGGTGGTCGGGGTGGCGATGATCGTCCACGGACCGTTCGAGCTGGTTGCCCGCTGGACGCGGTATTTGTCGATGGTTGCTCCGCCGTTGCTCGACGGCCTTGTCCAGGTGAGTTTGACGGTGGTGTTGCCGGGTGTCGCGGTTGGTGACCGTGGGGCGGTGGGTACGGTGCGGGGCACGGCGCTGAGGACCTTGCTGGGGGTGCTCCAACCCACGGCGTTGTGGGCGGCGACGCGGAAGTAGTAGCGGGTGCCGTTGGTCAACCCGGTGGCCCGGTAGCGGCGCACGGTCGGCTTGGCGATCGTCTTCCACGGCCCTGTCTTGCTGGTTGCCCGCTGCACCCGGTACTTGTTGATGGTCGCTCCACCGTTGCTCGACGGGCGGAGCCAGGTCAGCTTGACGGCGGTGTTGCGGGGGGTCGCGGACGGCGAGCGTGGCCGGCTGGGTGCGGTCACCGTGGCGAGGGCGGCGCCGTCAGGGCTTGGTGCGTGGGTGGCGACGGTGGCCGCCGACAGAGGGGTCGCCGCGGCAGCGCGGGCGACGCCGCCGACGCCGCCGACAACGCTGGCGGCGGCGACGACGGCGAGCAGGCCGCGGCGCAGGTGGTTGGTGAGGTTCATCGCTGGTCCTTCGTTCTCTCCGTGTTCGTCGAGCATCCGGTTGGCACCCGCGGTAGGAACGATGACGATCGGCGGGCGGGCACGAACGAGTAGCCACTACTCAATTGGCGCGCAACCCGGCGTTGAGTAACGGCGACACCGGGAACCAGAGCCGCCCCCTCGCTTCCGCTCGCGCTGGTGTCCCGTCACTCGACGTGGTTGACGCCGGCATGCGCCCGGGGGGGGTCGCTGCCTGGTGAGCCGTCATCACCCAGGCCACAACGCGTTCACCCTGGGTGACCGAGGCCGGGTGGGCCGGGCGACGATGAGATCGTCGTGTCTGCAAAAGCCGGCTCGTCTCGCGGATCGACCATGATCGGATGGTCGACCGATCGTGTGGTCAGTCCTCGTCGAGGCAGAGACAGAACGGGTGGCCGGCCGGGTCGAGAAGCACCCGCACGTTCTCCTGCGGCTGATATCCGGCGACTGTCGCTCCCAGGGCGATCGCGGCGGTCACCGCCTCATCGAGGTCGGCGACTTGGAAGTCGAGATGCATCATCGGGCGCTGGTGGCCGTCCTCAGGCGGCCAGACCGGAGCCCGGTAGTCATTCGCCTGTTGGAACACGACATAGACCGAACCTTGTGGGGCAACCAGGACGGTCGTTCCTGGCTCCTCGTGGCCGATGCTCCAGCCGAGCAGTTCGGAGTAGAAGGCCGCCAAGGCGCCGGGCTCCGGCGCCTCGATCGCGGCTCCCCACCACATTCTGTCCGTGCGGGGCAGCATGCTCACAGTGTCGCGCCACCGAGCCGCGTCGTCTCTGACTGGCCGGATCAGGCGTCGATGATCGGCGTCCGAACAACACGGTCGGGAACGACCATCTCGCTGCCCCCGAACGCCGGATAGCGGACGGCCTCGGTGAGCAACGAGATGCCGTTCTGCGTGCGCGCGACCGGTGCCGCAGGTGTCGTTCGGGCGCGTCAATACATGCGGGGGTGCGACCCGATGGCCAGAGCCCGCGATGGACCCTGCCCAAGGTGTCGCCCTTGAAGACCTCCAGGCGCTATGCGCCTATTGGGCCCGACGGGTATGTCTGGCGCCGGGCGGAGGCCCGGCTGAACGGGATCGGGCAGTTCCGCACGACGATCGACGGGCTCGGCATCCACTTCGTGCACGCCCGCTCACTCGACCCGGACGCGCTCCCAGTCGTGTTCACCCACGGCTGGCCGGGCTCGGTGATCGAGTACCTGGACGTGATCGGTCCACTGACTGATGCCGGCTACCACTGTGTCGTGCCGTCACTGCCGGGCTACGGCTGGAGCGACAAGCCGGCCGCGACGGGTTGGGGTGTGGAGCGGCTTGCGCCCGCCTGGGCAACGCTGATGGCGCGTCTGGGGTACGACCGCTACGGAGCGCAGGGCAGCGACTGGGGCACCAGCGTCAGCGCGAGCCTGGGGCAACTGGATACCGACCACGTCGTGGGCATTCACCTGATGCCGCCGCTGGCACCTCCAGATCCGGCCACCCTCGGCGACCTCACCGGACAGGAACAGGATGCGCTCGATGCGATGGCGCGCAGCGGTGCGCAGGAGCCTGGCTATTCGACCATGCAGAGCACTCGTCCCCAGACGATCGGTTACGCGCTGACCGACTCGCCGGCGGGTCTCGCCGCCTGGATCATCGAGAAGATGATGAGCTGGACCGATCCGCGCAGTGACGTGTCGCCAGACGCGGTCCTTGACAACCTCATGCTCTACTGGCTCCCGCGCACCGCGGCGTCGAGCGCGCGGCTGTACCGGGAGAGCCTCCACGACGTCACCCGCTGGCTCCAAGGACCACTCGAGGAACGTGACCTAATCGACGCGCCCACCGGGTGCAGCGTGTTCCCCTACGAACTTCAGCGACCCTCGCGGCGTTGGGCCGAGCGGCGCTTCGGCAACATCGTGTACTGGAACGAACCCGAACGCGGCGGCCACTTCGCCGCCCTGGAACACTCGGCGCTGTTCATCTCCGAAGTGACGAGATTCTTCGCGGTCGTCAGATAGGGCCCCCTGTCCGTCGATCTCATCGGCGCGGAACAGCGCGTCCGACTCGTACGAGGTGGAGACTGCCGCCTCAAGTTCAGAGCTGAGCCAGCCGAGACGAGAGCGAACTACGTGCCGATCGGTGCGCGCGGGTATGTCCCCGTCGATGTCGTTACGTGCGCGCATTCGGTATGCCGCTAGCCTCCCGCCGGTCCGCTGGGTGCAGCTGCGGGGCGGCAGTTCGGCGGATGGCGATGCCGTGAGGGGTTATTCGTTGTGGGCCGTTCGAGTGCGGCAGGTAGTCGTACCTGCACGGTGAGGCCTCCGTCGCTTCGGGGTGAAGCGTCGACGTGGCCTCCGTGGGCGTCGGTGACGGATCGCACGATGGACAGCCCGAGACCGGCACCGCGGCCAGGTGGGGCGTCGACGTGGTCGGCGCGTCGTTCGGTGGTGGCGAGACGGCGGAAGGGTTCGAACAGTCCGGGGATCTCGTAGGGCGGGACGAGCGGTCCGGAGTTGTCGACAGTGAGGCGGGCGTCGCCGTCATCCACACCGGTGGTGACGGTGATCTGGCCGTGTTCGGGCAGGTTGTAGCGGATGGCGTTGTCGACCAGGTTCTGTGTGAGCCGCTCGAGGAGCACGGGGTCGCCGGTGACGGGGGCGCATTGCAGGTCGGTGCGGATCTCGATTCCAGAGGCGTTCGCGGTGTCTCGGGCTTCGGCGGTGACGTGCCGTGCGATGTCGGCGAGGTCGACCTGGACCTCACTGGTGACGCCTTGTTCACTGAGAGCGAGGGTGAGCAAGCCGTCGATGAGCCGTTCGTGCCGTTGGTTGACGGCGAGCAGGCTGCTGCCGAGCCGTCGCAGCGATTCGTCTGCCTGAGGATCGTTGAGCGCGACTTCGATGAGGGCACGGTTGATCGCGAGCGGTGTACGCAGCTCGTGGGAGGCGTTGGCGACGAATCGTCGCTGGCCGTCAAAGGAGCGGTCCAGCCGTTCGAGCATCGCGTCGAACGTATCGGCGAGATCCTTGACCTCGTCATCGGCCCCCTCCAGCGCGATCCGTTCGTGCAGGTTGCGACCGGCGACCCGACGGGCAGTGGCGGTGATCTGCTGCAGCGGCTGCAGAACGTGCCCGGCCAGCAGCCATCCGAATCCTCCGGCGACGATGCCGACAACGCCGAGCGCGATGAGCGAGGCGATGAGCATCGAGTCGAGGGTGTCGTCGCGGTCGCGCTCGAACTGGGCGCGCAACGCCTCTTGTGCGTCATGGGCCGGCTGGGTCGAGGCTGCGTCGGAGGCCGTCGATTCCTGGAGGTGCTCGGTGATGCCCAACCGCGTCGTCACCTGACGGTCCAAGGCCTCCCCCATGAAGAAGTACATCACGGCGATGAGTACCGCGCCGGCGACAACGAACGCCCCGGCGTAGAACACGGTGAGCCGGACCCGCATCGTGGAACACCACCGGCGGCGCGACCCGGTCATCGGACCCGGTAGCCGGCGCCGGGAACGGTCTCGATGGCGGGCGGGTCGCCGAGCTTGCGGCGCAGCATCATGATGATGAACCGGACGACGCCGCTAAACGGATCGACGTTTTCGTCCCACGCCTTCTCCAGCAGCTGTTCGGCGGAGACCACGCCACCTTCAGCCCGAAGCAGCTCGGTGAGCACGGCGAATTCTTTGCGCGACAGGCCCACCGGTCGCCCATCTCGAGAGACGGTGCGGCGATGCTGGTCCAAGCGGATCCCGGCCCGCTCGAGCACCGGCGGCGCCGCCGGCCGGGCTCGCCGACCCAACGCCTCGATCCGGGCGGCCAGCTCGGCGAACGCGAACGGTTTGGTGAGATAGTCGTCGGCGCCGAGGCCGAGCCCGGCGACCCGCTGAGCGACCGCCAACGCGGCAGTGAGCATCAGGATCCGCGTCTCGGTGCCCGCGTCGACTAGGCGCGTGCACACCTCGTCCCCAGACACGACCGGTAGGTCCCGGTCCAGGACCACGACGTCATAGTCGTTCACCGCGAGCCGCTCCAGCGCGGTGTCGCCGTCGTAGGCGACATCGACGGCCATCGCGTGTCGCCGCAGCCCGTCAGCGATGGTGTCAGCCAGCAGCCGTTCGTCCTCCACCACCAGCACTCGCACTCCACCATCGTGGCTCGCTCCGCGCTAGGCCACCGTTAGGGGACGTTCCCTCACGCCGCCCTAACACCCCAACGTGTTCGATCGTCAGATGCACCACCAATCCGGGACACCCCAGCGCTCCGGTCGGCGACACCACGGCTCGGCACGAGCTGCGAAGGAGGGCGCTGTGACAACGGCGACCACGAAACCGCAGGGAACGTCCGACGAGAACAGGCCGAACGTGAGACGCCGATGGAGACGGGCACCCATCTGGCTGAGGGTGTCGCTGGCGACCGCTGGCGTCCTGGCTGGGGTGCTGGTCGGCACCATGGTCCTCGCCGGCAGCGGCATCGATCGCCGCGACACCGGCGGCGGCCACCGTCCAGGCGGCCAGACCGAGCTGACCGATCGCGACCGTTCAGGTGGTGACCATGGTTCGGGTGGGGACCATGCATCCCGCGCCGATCACACCTCGAGGGGCGACCACGACTCCGGTGGCGACCACGGCTCGAGGGGTGAACGCAGCCCCGGTGATTCGCCGTGACGGCGGCGAGCGTCAACCCCCAACCCGCCGCCCACCCATCGAGGCAGTCCCGCCCCACGCTCGGCACCGGCCGTGAGATGGGTCGGCGGCTTCTCCTACACCATCTGCCACTTGCCCTTGCCAGCGGAGTCGCCGTCTTCGGGCTCATCGCTCTAGCGCCTTCGCGCGGGGGTGGAGTCTCCATCCAACGGTTGGCATCACCGACCGGCGACGTCGCCCTCGTGCTCCTCGCGCTCACCCTCCTCGTCGGGCCTGCCAACCTGTTGCTTCGCCGGCGGAACCCCGTCAACAACTACCTGCGCCGTGACATCGGAGTGTGGACAGCGATCTGGAGCGTGGCCCACGTCATCGTCGGATTCCAGGAACACAGCCGCGGAGTCGTCGGCTTCGTCGACTACTTCGTCGCCGACGGCCGGCCGTTGACCAACCGCTTTGGCTGGGGCAACTGGACCGGGCTCGCCGCCACCGTGATCGCGGCGCTGTTGCTCGTCCTGTCCACCGACCGCCACCTGCGGGAGCTCAAGGCGCGCCGCTGGAAGAACCTCCAACGCCTCAACTACGCCCTGTTCGCGCTCGTCGTACTGCACGCCGTTTTCTACGGGGCACTGCGACCGACGACCTCCCCGTTCACCCTCACACTCATCGTCACCGTCACCGTCGTCCTCCTCGGTCAGGCAGCAGGCATCTGGCTGTGGCGCCGGAGACTCGTTGCAGACACGACACATGCACGCCCAGCCGCCAAACAAGCACAACCACAAACCACTGTCGCAACCCGGTGACCACTGGGCCTCAGCCCGAGAGAGAGAGAGGAGAGAGAATCGGTAGTAACGCGGACCCGTAGGTGCCGTTCGGGGCGGGTGTGGAGACCGTTGAGGACAACGTTCTGTCGCGGCGTTTGGTGCGGCACGGGACGTAGCCGACGAGGTCGAGTGTCACCGGATCACGCTTGTCTCTCGTGGCGGCCGGATTCAAGGTTTGCCTCGGGTGGACGAGGTCGCTGGCGTGGGCTCAGCCGGCGCGCCGTGCGAGTTCGGCGCGGCGGCGCACGGCGCGGAGAATGTCGACGCGGATCGCTTTGCTGCCGGGGCCGATGAGCAACCAGTAGCGATGGAACCGCCGTGCCGTGGTTTCGTCGGTGGCCCGATTGCAGGTACGTGTTGTCAGTCGAGTCTCCCGTTCACGGTGCTCCAGTTCGAAGTCGATCGCCGACTTGACGAAGCCCGGCTGCTCGAAGCTGACGAACGCCTCTGCGCTGTGAACTTCGGCGTCGTCGCCGCCGGTTAGCTTCCAGAACTGTCCGACGATCCCCAATGTCAGGATCGCCTCGGGCTCACGGCAGAGCTCGACGAACCGGCTCGCCACCATCGCCTCAATCACTGGTGTGGGTGCGGCCCGTCCTGAGCGCAGCGTCCCGCGATTGAGCATCCGTGCCGGGAGCGAGCGAACGCCCGTGAGCAACCTGGTCGCTCGAAGGTCTTCGAAGCGGAGCTCCTCAATCGCTTGCCACACGACGGTGGCCGACGCGGCGATGTCGATCGCGGTCGAGTTGCCTGACGTCGCGCCAGGCACGAACTCCGACGCAGTCCGCATCGGCCGATCGTGCTCAATCAGCCCGACGGGTACGTTGTGCAGTCACTCCGACGTAGAGTTCCAGACCGGTCGCAGCTGAGCAGAATCCGAGCCGATCGCAGACGGAAAGCCCCTGGGAGACGACGCCAGGCAAGCCCAGAGCTGCCATCGACACGGTTCGCGCCGGTCACCGCGCCGGATCATGTGTTGCCGGGCGGCCGCATCGAGCACGGCCGAGGCATTTCCGAGTTCGGCCCCGACGGGCGACCAGCCGAGTTGCCGTTGGGAACGAACGAGCAACTCGTCGGACAACATCAGTCGGCCGGGCCGCGTGGTCGGGCGGTCGACCCATCGCTGAGCGGCTGTGGTTCAGCTCACGGTCGTCACGAACCGGCGGATCTCCGCCGCACACGCCTCGGGGTCCTCGACCACACAGGCGTGCCCGAGCTTGGGCAGCACGACGAGCTGCGATGTCGAGATCGCGGCGTGGAGCGCCTCGGCGTTGGCGAGCGGCGAACGAGCGTCGGCCTGGCCATGCAAGACGAGTGTCGGCACGTTGACGGTGGGCAGCACCGGCCGAAGGTCGGTCTCCGCTCCGATGTAGCCGGCTGCTCGAATCGTCGCCGGGCGGATGTTCTCCCGCATCATCGCCGTCAAGACGGCGTCGCGGTCGGCCGGGATGAGCTCGGAGAACAACCCCGGGTAGGACTTCGGGTCGAACGCGTCGCCCAGTTCGGCCATGCCGACGAACATCTCAACCCGTCGTGCCACCTCGTCGGGTGGCAACGAACCGGCCCAACCGGCGTAGCCGCCGATGAGCACGAGACTCGCCGGCACGCTGGGATGGCGCGCGAACAGCGACAACGCCACCATCGTCCCGAACGAGTGACCCACCAGGTGCGGCCGCTCAACGCCGAGCGCAGCGACGAAGGCGGCGAGGGCGTCGGCGAACCGCGGTGCTCGCCAGCTGTCGTCGATCTCCGACGACTGGCCAAAACCCGGTGCGTCCCAGGCGATCACGGTGTGGTCTCGCGAGAGGTCGGGAAGCATCCACTGCCACGTGCGGCTGTCACTCGGCGCACCATGCAGCATGACCAGTGCCGGCCCGACGCCCGCACGCGTGAAGGCGATCCGCATCCCGTCGACGTCGACGTGATCCATAAGTGAATTCTGCCTTGCACGAGAACGCAGCCTCGCGGCGCGCCATCCGTGAGCTGCAGCCCACAGGTTCCCCAGCGCTCAGACCGACACGGTCCGAACGGCTGCGTCGCGGTCATCGCAGACGCACGAGCCCGTACCCGCCCGACGCAACCGGCCGCACCCTCCTGATGCATGAACACGTACGGTGATGCCGATCGGTGCGGATCGCGCCGGCTCGACGGTCGACTTTCGGTCGCGTGATTCCGGCGCACTTTCGTGTTGCCGCGCAAGTGTGTGCCAGGGCAGCCACCTGCGTCCCGTGCGTCGATTCAGTCCGGGCGACACACGCACGGTGGTCTCGGTTGCCGGCGTCGTCAACGCCGACGGCAATCCGATGCGCTCTTTCCACGTGAACTGCAGCGACGGGCAGCGGAATGTCGTACGGTCGACCGGAGTGCGGCGATGGTTCTGGGAACGTGAGCCAGACGGCGATCCGATGGTGCACAGCGTCGCCGACATTGACTCTGAGCTCGAGGTGCGGCGGCCGCATCGGTCCGACATCGAGTGCCTCGCCGAACTGATGCTCGACGCCTACCTCGACACCATCGACTACGACGAAGAATCCATCGTCGAAGCGCGCCAAGAGGTTGACGGCTGGTTCGACCATCCCGGTGCGCGTCCCGACCAGTCGCTGGTTGCGCTTCGAGGCGGTCGATGCATCGGTGCCATCTTGGCCGGCGAGCAAGACGGTCCCGCCGTCTTCGTGAGCTACGTGATGGTTTGTGCGGACGCGAAGCGCCGCGGACTCGGCAGCTTCGTGCTTGCCCAGCTGCTCGAAGATGTTGCCGCATCCGGTTCGATCGTCCGCGCCGCGATCACCGAAGGCAACATCGCATCGGAGCGCCTCTTCGAGGCTGCTGGTTCCTTCGCCGGAGCGAGGTCCCCGGCTGACTCCGAGGTGCCTGATTCCGATGAACCCGATTTCCGCGACGGTCTGCGCTGCGCAGCACCACCACGTGGTCGCGGCACGCCTTGACGACGGCGGACATGCCGATTTGGCGCGTCGTCGGCGAAAGACAACAAGACGTTCGGTGCCGTCGTTCTACGCCCGCTAGCGAATGGCAGTTGCCCGCTACCCGGCATGATCGAGCCATGGCACACCCTCGTTGACCGTCCCGCTGGCGAACTGGCGGTGCAGCCTGGTGCTGTCGTCTCCAAGGTCGTCCACCGGGGCGACGGGCTGAACGTCACAGTTTTCGGCTTCGACACCGACGAGCAGCTCACGGAGCACCAAGCAGCCCGCGCCGCTGTGGTCCAGGTCCTGTCCGGACGGCTTCGCTTCGTCGTCGACGGCGAGGAGCTCGACCTGGCCGGCGGGTCCTGGTGGCACATGGCGCCCGGCGCACCTCACTCGCTCGTTGCGACAGAACCGACCGTGATGTTGTTGACGCTCTTCGGTTCATGAGCAGAGGACCGACGCCGCACGGCGGCTTCGCCTCACGCCGAACCTCCGCGAGCGGCGGGCAGGCGACAACATCAGACGAACGCCAGTGATGCCGTTCGGTACTCGCCGCCGCCGCCGGTTCATCGCTGACGTTCTGGCGCGTCATTCGGCACCAGGCTCACGCAACAGGTCCTGACCTTACGCCGTAGCTACGGTGCGGGCGGTGGTTCGTCTCGTCAGCTGGAACCTATGCCGACGCAACCTGTGGTCCTCGCTCACGGAACTGCACGCCGATGTTGCGCTGTGCCAGGAAGTTGCACTCCCGCCAGATGACGACGCAGTGGAGGTGCTGCCGGTCGAGCGTGATCCTTGGACGACGGCAGGTCGGCGCGGGTCGTGGCGAACGGCCGTTGGACGGCTCTCGGCTCGCGTGAGGCTGCGTGCTCGCCCGGCCGTCGCGTTCCACGAGCCCATCGAGGAAGGCGCGTGGGCGATCAGCCTTCACGGCAGCATGACCGCCGCCGACGTGTACGTCGAGGATCGATTCATGCTCACGGCGGTGTCGGTGTACGCGCCGTGGGAGATGGCCGCGGGCCGTGGTTACGCCGACGCTTCGGCCCATCGAATCCTGTCGGACCTGTCGGCTTTGGTCGCATTCCGGCAGCATCGGCTCGTTGTCGCCGGCGACTGGAACATCCTTCGCGGATACGCCGAGAACGGCAGCACGTACTGGAAAGCGAGATACGACACGGTGTTCGAGCGCGCCGAAGCACTCGGTCTCCGGTTTGTCGGACCGCAGTATCCGGCCGGTCGGCAGGCCGAGCCTTGGCCTGACGAGCTGCCGCTCGACAGCCGGTGTGTCCCGACCTTCCATCACAATCGGCAGACGCCAGCCACCGCCACCCGCCAGCTCGACTTTGTGTTCGTCTCGCCGCCAGTCGCCAATGCCGTTGACGTCCGAGCGCTCAACAACGTCGATGATTGGGGACCCAGCGACCATTGCCGGGTTCTCATCGACGTCGACCTCTGATTCGCACGAGAGCATCACACGCCACACTCGTGCCGTTCGGGGCGGGTCGGCCTTGCTGACGGGTGAACGTTCGGTGGCGGCGTTCTGTGGCCTGCTTCGTGCGCGGCTCCCGCCGGAACGGTCATGGGAGTATCCACGGGGCCTCGAGGCGGCGACGATGCGAAGTCATCCGGAGGCGAGCTCGATCGCCGCTTGTGCTAGGACCTCGGCGTGGCTGACGGCGATGCTGCCGACTTGGTGCTCCTCGCATTCCTCGACGCCCAGCGCGAGCGTGTCTTCGAGGTCGTCGCCGGTCTCGACGAGACCCAGTTGTGCACCGTTGCTCTCCCGTCCGGGTGGACCCCGCTCGACCTCATCGAGCACCTGGGGCACGCCGAGCGGCACTGGTTCCAGGACGTCCTGGTCGGCGCCGCGGACCCGCCGCCGTGGCCGGAGGAGCTGGATGGTACGAGCCGATCCACCGAGACGGTGTTCGCGTTCTACCGCGACCAGATCGCCCGAGCCCGTGCGGTCGTCGCATCGACGCCGTTGTCCACACCGCCCCGCGGGCGCCACGGCCGAGGTGACGAGCAGGTGACGGACCTGCGCTTCATCGTGCTCCACATGATCGAAGAGACCGCCCGGCACCTCGGCCACCTCGACGCCGCTCGCGAGCTCATCGACGGCTGCACCGGCCTCGGCCAGGACCCGCTCTAGCTCGCCCCGCAAGTTTGCTCCCGCCATCGACATGCTTGTAGTTCTGGGCTCCAAGCGGGGCCGGTCGGCGGCTGGCTCGACTACTCGGCCCAGTCAAGCTGTTCTTCGGGCACACCGAGCGAGCGGGCATAGTCCTCGACCTTCGCCCGTTCGCCGGCGGTATCGGAAGATCTGACCTGCGAAGACCGCGGCCACGTCGGGTGTCGGAGTGGAAGTCGGCTTACCAGCCGCCCCCCGCCTCGAGTGCGACGGACAAAGCCTGGGCGAGTCGATCATCGTCGTGGTCGGCCGCCTCGAACCACAGCAGTGTCCAATGCGGAGGCTGCTCGTTGGATCCGGCGTCGATGCGCTCGAGCTTGCGCACGGCGGGCGGCACCTCGACGATCACCGCACCAAGCCGAAGACTCTCGGCAACGATCGCACCATGGAGCATTCCTGAATTCTTCCTCGCATCGCGCGGGCCCGAGTTCCGCCGACAACACCGCAACAGATGGCCTCGGCCGGCGAAGGCAACGACCGACGAGCACTGACCGTCACGCGCGAACGTGCCGTTCTGCGTGGGTCGAGACACCGATGTCGCGGTCGTTATGCACCGTCATGCGGTGAGATGGCGCTGGGCGCGCCCGTCCGGAGATCAATCTACGTGGAGCCGTCGGAGGGCCGCGGCGAGGAATTCGCCGCGATGGCCGCTGTGTGATCCATGCTCTGCCGGGGCCCGACGATGACGAGCTGTGGATCCGTGCCGTCGCTGTCGACGTGACCGATGATGCGGCGACCACAACGCTGGTGCGCAATGTCGTCGCCCGCAGCGGCGTCGGCGGGATGATTGAGACGGTGTCGAACGATGCCCTCTTCGAGTTCGAGCTGGAGCAGGTGGACGTCGCCCGCTGGCTCGACATCGAGCAACCCACGCCATCCGCAACCGATGGCGCGCAGCACAACCCGGATGAGACTGCGGCGCCCGGCGCCGAGGTGCCTGATTGGCATGCGCCACGGCTTGACGGACCGCGGAGTTAGGGTCCGCGCGTTCTGTGTCGCCTGGGGATGTCCTGCCGAGTGCGAGCCTTCAAGCGATCTCCCTGATCACTCGCCGGTTTGCCCGTCGATGCGCTCACGGATCAAGTCGGCATGCCCGTTGTGGCGGGCGTATTCACCGATGAGCTTCTGCAGGTTCCATCCGAGGCTGTAGCCGTTGCCAGCGCCGACCGAGTCCAGCGTTGGGTGATTGGCGATCCGTTCGTCGGTGAGCGCCTTCTCTCGGTCCCATGCCGCCATCGACTCGTCAACCATTGAGGCGTCGGCGTCGATGTCCCACTCCGGGCCATTGTCGGTGTACTCGCCCCACACCCACTGCAGGTCGGTCTTCGGACCGAGCGCCCACGCCCCATAGGCACGCTCCATCTCGGTGAGATGGCGCACCAGTCCGAGCAGCGACAGCGGAGATGGCGGCGCGGAGCGGTCGACCAACCTGTCAGCGTCGAGCCCGGAGCACTTGGCTTCCAGGGCGTTGCGGTGGAATGCCAGCCAGCCGAGCATCACACTACGTACGTCTCCGTCTGCCGGTTCTGGAACCCTTGCTGACTCAGCCATCGCAGCAGTCTCTCACCCGGATTCCGCAGCCAGCCCACCCCGGACCCTCCGGTAGGCGACAGAGGCTCAGTGACGCACCACGGGCACGGTGAAGTGCCGATAGATGCGCGTCGTGAGCTACTCGAGGTCGTCGTTAGGTCGTGTCGTTCTGTGCGCGCGGGATGGGAG
>JBKOUV010000307.1:0-33458 GCA_046723555.1 Actinomycetota bacterium
CACCGAGGAGGTGCTGGCGTCACCCGGGTACCTCGCTCGGCGGGCGGGCGACCCGTCCGACGATGCCTTCGTGCGCCAGTTGTACGCCGACGTGCTCGGCCGCCGGCCGGATCCAGTGGGTGCGGCATCGTGGCTCACCAATCTGGGCCAGGGGATGTCGAGGGCGGCCGTTGCGGCCGAGTTCGTTCAGTCGCCGGAAGCCGTGGTCCACACCGGGACCACCCCACCCGAACCGCCGCCGCCGCCTCGTGGCGGCAGCCGCGAGCCGTCCGTCAGGGCGCCGGCGGCAGGGGTCCTGGCGGTCGGCGATTCGGTGATGCTCGGTGCCTCCGCGGCGCTGCAACAGGCGATCCCCGGGATCGACGTCGATGCCGCGGTCAGCCGCCAGTTCACGACCGGCATCGACATCCTCCGCTCGGTGCGCGACAGCGGCCAGCTCCCCGGAACGGTCGTCGTCCACCTCGGCACCAACGGGCCCATCGACGGCGTCTCGTGCGACGCGCTGATGGACGTGCTCGCCGGTCACCGAGTCGTGGTCGTGACCCTGCACGTGCCGCGCTCGTGGGAGGCGGGCAACAACGCCGTCCTGCGCGACTGCGCCATCCGCCACGGCGCCGGGATCGCCGACTGGTCGTCGGTCGCCGGCGGTGCCGGCTTCCTCGCCGGCGACGGCTACCACCTCAACACGGCGGGAGCGGCGGCCTATGCCGTGTTGGTCGCCAGCCTGCTGTAGGGACACCCGAGGGTGGCGCGAAACCCTCGGTGGATCAGTCGGGACGAGGCTCTTTCGGGAGGCCCAGCACGCGCTCGCCCACGATGTTGCGCTGGATCTGGCTGGTGCCGCCCCAGATCGTCTCCGAACGGGAGAAGAAGAAGGCCGACATCATCGGGCTGACCGGGTACCCCGGCCGCCGCTTGTCGCGTTGGGCGCCGGGCCACGACTCGTTGGGCGTCCCGGTGGTGACGAGCATCGCCGACGGGCCGTAGATGTCGAGCGCCAGCTCCATCGCCACCTGGTGCACCTCGGACCAGAACATCTTGTTGGTCGCCCCGAGGGCGGCGACGCTGGGGTCCTTGGCACCGGCGACGGCTGCCGACAGCGTGCGCAGCCCGTTGATCCGCAGAATCTGGATCTGCGAGTAGTACGTCGCCAACCGCTGCCGGATCGTGGCGTCGGCGATCAGGCCGTTGTTCCGGGCGGTGTCGACGAGCAGGCGGAACTCCTCTTCGAACCGGCGGTAGCCCGTCGTCGCCGACTGGCCCCGCTCGAAGGCGAGCGTCGAGTTCGCCACCTTCCACCCGTTGTTGACCCCGCCCACGACGTTGTCCTTCGGGCACCGGGCGCCGTCGAAGAAGACCTCGCAGAACTCCGCCGTGCCGTCGGGCTGGGTGATCCCGCGGACCTCGACGCCCGGCTGCTTCATCGGCACGAGCAGGTACGAGATCCCCTTGTGCTTGGGCGCATCAGGGTCGGTGCGAGTGAGCAGGAAGCAGTAGTCGGCGTGGTGCCCTTGCGTCGTCCACACCTTCTGTCCGTTGATCACCCACTCGTCGCCGTCGAGCACGGCGGAGGTCTTCAGGCTGGCCAGGTCGGAGCCCGAGTTGGGCTCGCTGAACCCCTGGCACCAGCGCATCTCGCCACGAAGGATCTTGGGCAGGAACTCCTTCTTCTGCTCCTCGCTGCCCCACTGCAGGATCGTCGGGCCGACGAGGGTGTCGCCGAAGAAGTCGGCGCGCAGCGGGGCGTGGGCCCGGGCGAACTCCTCGGCGAGGACGACTCCCTGCATCGTGGTCAGGCCCTTGCCGCCGTACTCGGCCGGCCACGTGGCACAGATCCAGCCTCCCGCATGGAGCTTCTCCGGCCATTCCCGGTTGAACCGGCTGCGCTCGTCCGGGCTCATCTCGAAGCCGACGTCGAACCAGCCGGCGGGCAGGTTCTCCTCCAACCACGCTCGCACCTCGTCCCGGAACTCCTCCGCGTCGGGCGGGTACGTCAGATCCATGGACAGATCTTGGCTCGTGGGGATCGATAAGTTGCACTCATGACCGTCGTCGACCCCGCTCCGGCCGCGACGCGTTGGACGGCGCAGTGGAAGGAGCTCTACGAGGAGGTGATCACCACTGGCCTGTGTACCGGGTGTGCGGGCTGTGTGGTGACGTGCCCCCATGATGTGATCGGTTATGAGCACGAGGAGGGCAAGTACATCCCGTTCCACTTGGAGGAGGAGCTCGGTCCGACGGACTGCATCCACGGGGTGAAGGGCTGTACGACCTGCACCCGGGCGTGTCCCCGGTTCCGGGCGTGGGAACCGGCGGCCGACCTGCACCTGTTCGGTCGGGCTCGTGAACCGGATGAGATGGCGGGGATCTGGCGCCAGCTGTTGCTGACCAGGGCCACCGACGACCGTCAGCACCAGTTGGGACAGGACGGCGGGTTCGTGTCGGCGATGCTGATCTGGTTGCTGGAGAACGACTACATCGAGGCGGCGATGGTCAGCGGGGTCGAACCCGACGACGCCTGGAAGGCCAAGCCGGTGCTCGCCCACAACCCCGCGGAGGTGCTGGCGACGGCCGGGAGCCGGTACACGTACTGCGCCAACCCGCTGGCCCTCCGTGACGCCAAGGCCGAGGGCCTGAACCGACTGGCACTAGTGGGAATGGGCTGCCAGACCAGTTCGCCGCCGGTGATGTGGGACCGCAAAGCCGGCAAGGTGTCCCGACCGTTCCTGTTCAACATCGGCCTGCTGTGTTCAAAGACGTTCGATGACGCGATCTTCCCCGAGCTGTTCGAAGCGAAGTACGGGCTGGCCAAGTCCGAGATGCTGAAGATGAACATCAAAGGGGTGTTCCAGATCTGGATGAAGGACGGCTCCTACCACGAGATCGACCTCAAGGAATGCCATCAGTGGACCCGGCAAGGCTGTCTGCACTGTCCGGACTTCGCCGCCGAGCATGCCGACATCGCCACCGGCGGGATCGGGGTCGACAACGACTGGACGTTGACGATCGTGCGCACCGAGCTGGGTGAGGAGGTGATCACCCGGATGATCCACGACGGCACGATCCTCGCCCGCCCGGCCCAGGAGGACGAGAAAGCGATGAAGCTGCTCCGCACCCTGTCGATCGTCTCCCGCCGCCGCTGGCCCGACACCGCCGACCCCGCCCCCAAGGTCGGCGTCCCTCCGCCGAAGAAGAAGGCCGCCGCGCCGGCGTAGGTCAGCCGGAGCCGGCCATGCAGGTGTGGAGGTCGGCGACGAAGTCCTGGAAAGCCTGCGTCCCTTGTTGGACCGCATCGGGCTGGTTGAAGTTGACCGTCAGGTTGGCGTCGCCGATCGACGTCAGCGTGTCGCTGTCGTAGTTGTCGAGCTTGTCGAGCATGCACTGGCGCTGCTGGTCGGTGAGCCCCTCGATCGACTCGATGTAGTCCTGGGCGACGGCCTTTGCGCTCGGCTGGCTCGTGCACGCGCCGAAGCCGAGCACGGCGGCGACAGCTACGACGGCGGGACGGGCGAACCTCACGAACCGGTGAGGCTACCGGCGCGCCGGGCGACCTCCGCCAGCTCGGCGGCCCGGTGGAACACGGCGTCGAGCATCGGCTCGGTCAGCCGTCCGGTGAAGGTGTTCTGCTGGCTCGGGTGGTACGAGCACAGCAGTACCGGGCCGCGATCGACGCCGACCTCGACGCCGTGGCCGAAGCGAGGGCGCGGCCGCACGCCGTAGTGGCGGCACGCCGCGGTGTACCCGAACGCGCCCAGGCACACGACGACCGCCGGCTCGAGGACGACCAGCTCACGGGTGATGAACGGAGCGCACGCGTCCCGCTCCGCGGGCAGTGGGCGGTTGGCGGGCGGGGCGCATTTCACCGGCGCGGTGATCCACACCTCGCGTAGGCGCAGCCCGTCCTCCGCGTGCGTCGAAGTCGCCTGGTTGGCGAGCCCGGCGCGGTGCATCGCACGGAACAGCCAGGCCCCGCTGCGATCGCCGGTGAAGACCCGCCCAGTGCGGTTGGCCCCGTGGGCGGCCGGCGCCAGACCGACGACGACGATGCGCGCCGCCGGATCGCCGAAACCGGGTACCGGCCGGGCCCAGTACGTCTCGTCCCGGAACGCGGCTCGCCGCTCCAGCGCCACTTGCTCGCGCCATTCGACAAGGCGAGGGCACCGCCGGCAGCCGACGACTTCACTGGCGAGTTCGGCGAGTTCGTCCGCCGCGGTGCCGAGTCGATCCACGGCGCCCGACAGTAGGTTGAAGTCTCGACGATGGCGACCTCGACCCCCACACCCCCCACGACGATCCTGCTCGTGCGCCACGGTCAGACCAATTCGACCGGCAAGGTGTTGTACGGCCGCAGCGCCGGCCTTCACCTCGCCGAGCCCGGTCGCCGGCAGGCCGAGCAGGCGGCGGCGCGCATCGCCGAGCTCGACGGCATCGCCGCGGTGTACTCGTCGCCGCTCGAGCGGGCGCGGGAGACCGCCGCCCCGATCGCCAAGGCCACTGGACAGCGACCTCGGATCGACCGCGGGCTCCATGAGTGCGACTTCGGCGAGTGGACGGGGGCCAGCCTGCGCCGGCTGATGCGCAAGCGCGAGTGGCGCACGATCCAGCGGGCGCCGTCGACGTTCCGCTTCCCGGGCGGCGAGAGCTTCTCCGAGATGCAGCACCGCATGGTCACCACGCTCGAGCGCCTGCGCGACGAGCACCGCGGCGGCACGGTCGTGTGCGTCTCCCACGCCGACCCGATCAAGGCGGCGGTCGCCCACGCCCTCGGCACCCATTTGGACCTGTTCCAGCGCATCGTCATCAGCACCGGGGCGATCAGCGTGGTCTCGTGGTGGGACGGCGGACCGGCCGTGTTGGCGGTGAACTCGACTGGTAGCTCGCTCAGGGAGTTGCGCTTGTCGTGAGCGTCTTCTACGAGTTCGACGAGGTCGACAGCTTCTCCGCCGCCGCGATCGGCGAACCCGGCTCCCGGGTCTTCTACCTCCACGCCCGCGCCGGCACGCAGCGGGTCACGGTCAAGTGCGAGAAGCAGCAGGTGACCGCGATCAGCCAGTATCTGCGGCGGGTGCTCAGCGACCTCCCTCCCCCCGAGGACCGGCCGCTTCCGGGCGCCGTCGAGCTCGGCGACCAGAGCGAGCTGGCCGACCAGGCGTTCGTGCTCGGTCCGATCGGTTTGGGATACGACCGGGGCAACGACCGCGTGCTCGTGCAGCTCGAAGAACTGCTCGCCGCGGATGCCGACGCCGACGAGGAGGAGCACGCCGAACCACCGCCGGATCGCGGTCACATCCGTCTCTACGTCACCCGCAGCCAGGCTGCCGCGTTCTGCGATCACGCCGACGAGGTGGTCGCCGCCGGCCGGCCGTTGTGCATGTGGTGCGGCTTCCCGATCGACCCCGATGGCCACCCGTGTCCACGGATGAACTGAGGGGGTCGCCGGTCCCCGACGACGCCCTGGAGATCCTGGCGACCGCCGAGGTCGCGCTCGAAGGGCGGATGCCATGGGCGAGCAACGCCACGTTCCTCGTCCGTCTCGAGCCGGACCACGGCACCGTCGTGCGGGCGATCTACAAGCCGGTGCGGGGCGAGCGCCCGCTGTGGGACTTCGAGCCCGGATTGCATCGGCGCGAGGTGGCGGCGTTCCGCCTCAGCGAGGCGCTCGGGATCGGCGCCGTCCCACCGACGGTGCTTCGCGACGGGCCGCTCGGCGAGGGATCGCTGCAATGGTTCGTCGACGCCGACCACGCCGAGCACTACTTCACGATCGCCGAGCAGCGACCGGACCTGCACGATCAGCTCCGCGCCATCGCTGTGCTCGACGTCGTGGCGAACAACACCGATCGCAAGAGCGGGCACTGTCTGCTCGCCCGCGATCCCGATGGCGACGCGCTGCGGGACCGGGTGTGGGCGATCGACAACGGGTTGTGCTTTGCGGCCGACTTCAAGCTGCGCACGGTGATCTGGGAGTTCGCCGGCGAGTCGTTGAGCCGGGCCCAACTCGCCGCGGTCGCCGCCCTCGCCGACTGCGTACCGGGCGACGTCGCCGAGCTGATCGCGCCCGAGGAGGTCGAGGCGATGCAACGCCGGGCCCGCTGGCTCGCCGTGCACAAGATCCTCCCCGGCGACGACTCCGGTCACCGCTACCCCTGGCCGCTGGTGTAGATGCCCGATCGGGTCGAGGACGCGCCTCTCGATGAGCTGATCCACCGCGCCGATCTCGACGGGTTGGTGCGCCTCGTCGACGACTGCACGGCATCCGGCGAGTGGGCCCGGCTGCGCCGGCTGCGGGATCGCGCCCGCCACGCCGTCGGCACCGGGCGTCAGCTCTGGCCGGCGGCCACCCTGGCGGAGTACCGGCTGGCCCTGCTCGCCCCGGCGAGTTGGGCCGCCGGGGTGCTGGACGAAGGATCCGGGCGGTTCACCATCGGCCCGCTCACCGAGGTGGTCGCCCAGCACCACCTGTGGGCCGAGCTCGGCCCGCTCCTCGAGCCCGGCCCGCGGGCGGCGTTCGTCGCCCACGAGCGAGTGCTGCGCGGTGAGGTGATCGAGGCTTCGAGTGTCGCCGCGTTACCCGACGTGCTCGACCTGCCCTTCGAGCTGGGGTCGTGGGAACCGCCGTACCCGCTGGCCGACTACCACGACAGCACCGCCGAGTTCCCCGCGCCCAGGCTCCCCGGCGAGTTCGCCGACGTCGACGTCGCCGCGGCGAACGGGACGCGGCTGGACGATCCGGCCGTCGAGCTCGCCGTGCAGCAGCTCGTCGAGCCGTGGACGGTGAGCTCCAACGGTCATGCCGAGCTGGCCGCGGTCGAGGGGGACGTCGCCGGCGCCCTCCGCGCGCTCGGCCTGCCGACGGCGCGGATCGCGGCACTGGCCCCTGGTGAAGCGATCGGGTGGCTGGCGTGGGCCGGTGCGAGTGGTGGCGCCCACGGTCGCCGGCGCGGGGCGGCCGCCGGGCGGTTCGGGGCGATGTGGCTGCTGACCGCGTTCGGCGACGCGCTCGACGACTGGCCGATCCCGCTGGCGGAGCTCGGCCGGATGGCGGGCGAGCTGCGCTGGTGGTGGTGGGACGCCCACGAACCGGTGACCGGCTGGCAGCTCCAGCTGGCGGTCGAGGACCCGACCGAGGGACTCGCCTGGGCGATCAGCGCGCGGGACGCATCGTGACGTTTCGTGGCGATGCCGGGCTGAACGGCCCTCGACCATCTACCCTCTCGCCCGTGCGATTGGGAGGGGTGCTCGCCGGTGTGGCGCTCGCCGTCGTCGGCTTTGCCCAGCTCAGCGCGCCCGGTGGCGAGCAGGGACTCTCCGCGGCCCCACCGACCACCGTCGCGCCGCAACTGACGACCACGACGACGGGCCCGGGCACGACGGTGCGGGGACGGGCGGGCGGAACGACGACGGCGCCCGGCCCGGTGCTCACCGCTCCGCGGCGGGGCGGGGCGACTGCCGGTACCACGGCGAAGCCGGCGGCCGACGAGTGGTCGATCCGCCGGATCGTCACGACGGTCGGCAGCTTCGTCCTCGGGCTGGCGCTCCTCGGGTTCGTCTACGGGCGCATCCGCAGTGCGTCGCCGCCGCGCCCACCGCTCGCGCCCACCTCCGACTAACGACTCTGCAGGGCTTCGATCAGCTTGGGAAGCACCTTGTGGACGTCGCCGACGATCCCGAGGTCGGCGATCCCGAAGATCGGCGCTTCCTTGTCCTTGTTGATCGCGATGATGTTCTTCGAGCCCTTCATCCCGACCATGTGCTGGGTGGCGCCGGAGATGCCCGCCGCGATGTAGACGGTCGGCTTCACCACCTTGCCCGTCTGGCCGACCTGGTAGCTGTACGGCACCCACCCGGCGTCGACGATCGCCCGCGACGCGCCCGGCGCGCCCTTGAGCGCCTTCGCCAGCGTCTCGATGAGCTCGTACTTGCCCGCCTCCCCGAGGCCGCGGCCGCCGGAGACGACGACGTCGGCCTCGTCGAGCTTGGGCCCGGTGTGCTCCTCGACGTGCACGGCCTGGACCTTGGCCGCTCCGGCCGCCCCGAGGTCGGGCACCGGGACGGTGACCACTTCGGGCGCCCCTCCGCCGGCGGACTCCGCGGTGAAGCTCTTCGGGCGGAAGGCGACGAGGTACGGCCCGTCGCCGGTGAACGTCGTGGTGACCAGCTTCGTGCCGCCGAAGACCGGTGTCGTGACGCGGACCGAATCACCATCGATCGCGATCTCGGTGTTGTTGGTCAAGACGCCGCGGTCGAGCTTGACAGAGAGTCGGCTCATCACGTCGCGACCTTCGTAGCTCTGCGGGAACATCACGAGGTCCGGTCGGTCACCGCCGTCGATGACTGCCTTCATCGCCGCGGCCACGGCGACACCGGGCAGGCTCCCCTCGAGGTCGGAGGTGTCGTACACCTTCGTCGCTCCGTACTCCCCGAGGGTGGCCGCGAGGTCGTCGACCGGACCGCCGACGAACGCGGTGACGGTGCCGCCGGCATCGCCGACGAGCGCGCGGGCCTTCGTCAGCAGTTCCAGCGTGGCGCTGTCGGGGGCGCCGTCGGCGCCGTTGGCGAACACCCAGATGTTGGTCACAGCCATGTCCCGTGCTCCTCAGATGACCTTGAGCTCTTCGAGGTAGCCGACGATGCGCAGGTGCGCCTCGCCCTCATCCTCGATCACCTCGCCGGCCTCCCGCTCGGGCGCGGAGGCGACGTCGACGATCTGTTGCCCGGCTCCGGCCCAGCCAACCGGAGTGATCCCGAGGTCGGCGGCGGTGACGGTCTCGACCGGCTTCGACTTCGCCGCCATGATCCCCTTGAAGCTGGGATACCGGGGCTCGACGACGCCGGCGGTGACGCTGATCACGGCCGGGAGCGGGCACGTGACCTCGTCGTAGCCCTCCTCGGTCTGGCGGTTCACCTTCAGCTCGCCGCCGTCGACCGCCACGTGCTTGGCGAACGTCACGGACGGCAGTCCGAGCACCTCGGCCATCTGCTCGGGCACCGTACCGGTGTAGCCGTCGGTCGACTCGGTGGCGGCGATGATCAGGTCGGCACCGCCGAGCCGGCCGGCCGCGGCGGCCAGGATCTTCGCCGTCGTCAGGGCGTCGGACCCGGCGAGCTCGGGGTCCGAGACGAGCACCGCCTTGGCGGCACCCATCGCCAGGGCCGTGCGCAGCCCGGAGACCTCGTCGTTGGGCGCCATCGAGACCAGCCCGACCTCTCCCTCGCCGGCGGCGTCGACGAGTTGCAGCGCCATCTCGACGCCGTAGCTGTCCGACTCGTCGAGGATCAGCTTGCCCTCCCGCTTGAGGGTGTTGTCCGATGGATCCAACTCGCCCGCCTGCGCAGGGTCGGGGATCTGCTTGACGCAGACGATGACGTTCACGATCGCTCATTGTTACCGAGCCGTTTCCCACCCCCCCAACCCGGCGGTCACCCCAACCCCCAACGCTGTCATCGTCGGGCAGTACCGTCAGCCACTTGCGCATCCTGCTCGTGGTGAACTCGTTCGCGTCGTCGGTGACGGCGCGCAACACGGTGGTCGTGCACCGCCGGTTGAGCCGCCACCACGACGTCGAGCTCGTCGAGACGAACCGGCGCGGCCACGCCACGAGGTTCGCGGCCGACGCCGCCAGACGGGCGGTCGACACGGTGATCGGGTTCGGGGGTGACGGCACGCTCAACGAGGTGGCGACGGGGATCGCCGGAACCGAGACCGCCCTCGGCGTCCTGCCGGGCGGATCGACCAACGTGTTCGCCCGCACTATCGGGCTGCCCAACGACCCGGTGGCCGCGGTCGAGCTCCTCGCCGCGGGGATCGACGCGGCCGACATCCGGCCGATCGGGCTCGGCCGCGTGAACGGACGGTTCTTCTGCTTCCACACCGGTGTCGGCTTCGACGCCGCCGTCGTGGCCGCGGTCGAGCGGCACGCCTCGCTCAAGCGGTGGCTCGGTCACCCCCTTTTCATCGGCGCCGCGCTCACGACGTGGGCCCGCGGCTACGACCGGTCGAGGCCGCACTTCCGGGTCGTCACCGACAACGGCGTGATCGACAACGGCTACTTCTCGATCGTGCTCAACACCAATCCGTACACCTATCTCGGCAATCGGCCACTCGACCTCTCGCACGCCGCCACGTTCGATCGCGGGCTGGTCGCGATCACGTTCCGGACGATGAAGGCCCGGGCGATCCTGCGGTCCGTGATCGGTGCGCTGCGGGGTGATGGCGTGACGCCGTCGCCGACCGACGTCGACGAGCAGATCGACCTCGAGCACCTCGTCATCGAGGTCGATGCGGAGGCCGAGCCGTTCCCGTACCAGGTCGACGGCGACCACCTCGGCGAGGTGACGCGGCTCGAGTTCCACCACGTCCCGGACGCGGTCCGGTTGGTCTTTCCCGGCGCGCCGGCGCCGTGAGCATCAGCGGCCGAAGGTGTCGAGGAGCAGCCGGGGCACGTCGGTGACGATCCCGTCGACATCCCATCCGGCGAGCTCACGCGCCCGGTCCGGGTCGTTGCACGTCCACGCGTTGACCCTCAGCCCGGCGGCGTGGCAGCGCTCGACGACGCCCGCATCGACGGCGCTCACGACCGGATGCACCGCGGCGTGACCGCGGGCGGCCAGCATCGGCGGGGTGTCGGGGTCGACGGCGAAGACCAGCCACGCCGTCGGAACGTCCGGCGCCAGCTGATGACAGCGGTCGACGGTCTCCAGCCGGAATGACGAGATCAGCCACGGACCCTCGCTCGGGCCCCGCCGGCGGAGCTCCTCCACGACTCCGTCGACCGTCCGGTCGTCCGGGTCGAAGTCGGGTTCCCGCGGATCGTTCTTGATCTCGATGTTGACCCACGCGCCGCGGCAGGCGTCGAGGGCCTCGGCGAGGGTCGGCACGTAGAACGGGAGATCTCGCCGCGCCGTGTTCACGATCGCACGACCGTCGCTGAGCACGGCGTCGTGGTGGACGACGACGGCGCCGTCCGCCGTCCTCCGGACGTCGAGCTCGATGCCGTCGACACCCCGCATCACGGCCCGCTCGAAGGCGGCGACCGTGTTGCCCCGCTCGACCCGCGACGCCCCACGGTGGGCGATCACGTCGGTCACCGAGAAAACGGTACCCCCCTTGTCATCGAACAGATCGCCGCCTAGATTCCCCGCCGTCGGGAGCGACTCCCGCGCCCGACCACCACTGCGGCGTCGACAGGCCGCACCTCAGGAGGACCCTGTGTCGATCCTTGCGTCAAGCCTCGCCCTCGGTTCAGCGGATTACAGCTGGCGTGACCACGCGCTGTGCCGCGACACCGACCCAGCCTTGTTCTTCCCCGTCGGCACCACGGGCACCGCCCTGGCCCAGATCGAGAAGGCGAAGCAGCTGTGCGGAGAATGCGAGGTCCGCCGGGATTGCCTCGACTTCGCGCTGGCGACGAATCAGGACTCCGGCATCTGGGGCGGCCTCTCCGAGGAGGAGCGCCGGATCATCCGGCGCGAGCGGGCCGCTCGCGCCCGCCGCTCCGCCGTGAGCTGAATCGTTTTTCGCAACTCTTGGCCCAGAGCGACGAAAAATGTCGCCTGGTGGCAACAGTTGTCAAAAAACGACACCTCACTCGGCCAGCGGCACCACCAGCTCGACCACGGTGCCGTGGTCGCCGCCGCCGCCGTAGTGATCGAGGCCGGCGGCCAGGAGATCGTCGGCGGTCGCCGGGCGCATCGAGATCCGCCCGTTCAGCTCGGTCGTGACCAGCGTGCGGACGATGGACAGGCCGAGGCCGGTGGCCGACTCGAGGGCGAAACCCGGCTCGAGTCCCCTGCCGTCGTCGATCACGTCGATGCGCAGGTGCTTCTCGTCGTTGTCGAGCGACACCACGACCTCCCCGCCGCCGCTCCCCTCCGGGAACCCGTGGTCCACGGCGTTCTGCAGGAGCTCGGTCAGCACCACTGACAGCGGGGTCGCGACCCGCGCCGGGATCCGCCCGCCGTCACCCGCGAGCGAGAAGTGCACCGGCCGGTCCGGCGACTGCAGGCTCTCCTCGGCGAGCCGCAGCAACGGCCGGACGATCTCGATGAACGTGACGTCGTCACCCGGCTCCCGCGACAGCGACTCGTGCACCAGCGCGATGGTGCGGATCCGGCGCACCGACTCGGACACCGCCGCCTTGGCCTCGGGGTTCTCGAGCCGCCGGGCCTGGAGGCGCAGGAGCGACGAGATCGTCTGGAGGTTGTTCTTGACCCGGTGGTGGATCTCGCGGATCGTCGCGTCCTTGCTGATCAGCAGGCGGTCCCGCTTGCGCAGGTCGGTGACGTCGCGTATGAGCAGCACGCCACCGGCGACGTCGCCGCCCGCCAGGATCGGCATGCACCGGCACAGCAGCGCCACGTCCGTCGCCTGCTCGAACTCCTCGACGACCGGGATCTGCTGCTCGAACGCCTTGCGGACCATCGCATCGTGGAAGCCGAGCTCGGCGAGGCGCATCCCGACCGCGTTGGCGTGGATGCCGACGCGGTGGAGCGCCGAGTTGGCGTTCGGAGAGAGGTACGTCACCCGGCCCTCGGCGTCGAGGCTCATCACCCCGTCGCCGACGCGGGGCGCGGCCGTCGAGTCGGCGCCGCGCGACGGGTACGGGAACGAGCCCTCGGCGATCATCTCGGCGAAGCGGTCGAAGATCGAGACGTAGTGGCGCTCGAGCTCGCCTGGCGGGCGGGCGGACCGTTCTACCCACTCCCTGGTTAGCACGGCGATGAACTTGCTCCCGCACCGCACCGGTACGGCGAGCATCCGCGCCGGGTCGGCGAGCGTCTCGACCTCGACGTCACCCTCAGTGATCTCACCGGACGTGAACGCCGACGACAGCACCGACTGCTCGGTGGCGTTGGCGTAGCTGCCCACCCAGTCGGTGTGGTACACGGTCTGGCCGGTCGCCGGCCGGACCTGCCCGACGATGAGCCACCGTTCGTCCTTCGTCGGGACGTACAGGAGCAGGTCGGCGAAGCAGAAGTCGGCGAGCATGCCCCACTCCGACGTCAGGCGGTTGAGGTGCGATACCTGGTCGCGGTCGAGCGTCGTCGTGTCGCGGACGAGGGCGGCGAGTGAGGCCATCGGTGTCGAGTCTGCCTGATCGGAGTGGCGATGTGAGGTAGGGGTGCGGCTACGAGCGCAGGTGCCCGACGAGGGTCAGCAGTCCGGACAGGTCGAAGATGTCCGAGTCGAGCGTCGGGGCGTCGAGCACCTGCGGCGCCAGCTCGGCCAGCTCGGCCCGCCGCTCGGCCTCGCGCATCGCCACGATGGCCACGTCGTGGAAGCGGGTGGCCACCTCGGCAAGGACGTCGCGAACCACCTTCGGCTCGGCGGCCGCGGCCGGGCTGCGGTGGTTCAGCTCCGCCGCGACCGCACCCACGAACTCCTCGTCGTCGACCCGCTCGGCGAGGCGATTGGCGCTGTCGACCGCGCCCCGGCGGGTCAGCGCGGTGGGGAGCACCCGGTTGGCGACGATCGCCCCCAGGTGGTAGTCCCGCGAGAGCAGCTCACGGGCCAGGTAGCCCGCCTCGTGGGCGGGTGCCGTCTCGAGCGTCGTGACGACGAGAAAGGTGGTGCGAGGGTCGCCGAGGAGCGCCTCCACCTCCCGGGCGCGCGCCACGAACCCCTTCTCCATCGCCTGGAAGAGGACGAAGAAGTCGGCGATGTCGCGCAGGAACCGGGACCCCAGGACACGGTCGGCGATCTGGTAGAAGGGCCGGGACGCGATGGTGAACAGCCGGGATCGGTAGGGGACGGTGAGCCAGCGGAGCAGCCGGCTGCCGAAGAACTCGATCATCCGGGACGGCGCGTCGAGCACGTCGAGGGCGTTGCGCGACGGCGGCGTGTCGACGACGACGAGGTCGTACTGGCCGCTGGCGTGGAGCTCGTGGAGCTGCTCCATGGCGAGGTAGTCGTGGCTGTGCACGAAGCGGCTGGTGATGTTCTGGTACAGCGGATTGGCGAGGACCGCGTCACGAACCTCGGCGTCCGGCGCGTGACGGCGGATGAGCTCGTCCCACCCGGCCTTGGTGTCGAGCATCGCCGCCCACAGCTCGCCGCGCGGCTCGACGCCGGCGGCGGCGAACGCGGACGCCGGCACCCGACTGGCCCGGTTGCCGAGCGCGCCCACACCGAGCGCGTCCGCCAGCCGGCGCGCCGGGTCGACGGTCAGCACGAGCGTCCGGCCGCCCTGGTGGACCGCGGCCGACACGCCCAGCGCGGCGGCGACCGTCGTCTTGCCCACGCCGCCGGAGCCGGTGACGAGCACCATCTCCTTGCTCGCCAGCAGGGCGTCGAGACCGATTGGCGAGCGCGCCATCAGGCGGCCACATCCAGTTCGTCGGCCAGCGCCTCGGCGACGAGCGCAACGACGCGCCGGCCGGTCGCCCGGGTGAACAGCTCGGGCACGTACAGCACCGGCAGACCCGATGGGATCTCGGCGCGGAGCCGCTCGAGGTGGCGGCCACCCACGCGGCGGCGGGCCTCGGTGACGTGGGCGGCGGCCAGCACGTACCGCACGTCGGGGCCGGCGGCGTCGACGAGCACTCCCTCGACCTCGTCCAACCGATCGACGACCTCGGCCTGCCGGCGGTCGAACAGAGCCGGCAGCACCCGATTGGCCACGATCGCCGACGGCTTGACACGGGTCTCGGTATCGAGCCGGCCGATCAGCTCGATCGTCTCGGCGACCGGCATCTCCTCCGGAGTCGTCACGATCACGAGCCCCGTCAGCTCCGGATCCTCGAGGATCTCGGTCATCCACCGGGTCTGCTCGCGGACCATCCCCACCTGCACCAGCTCGCTGATCACCCGCGGGGCGGCGATCTCGCTGACGATGTGCCCGCTCGCCTCGGCGTCGACGATCACGAGGTCGTAGTGACGCTCGCGCACCTCGTACACGAGCTTGCCGACGGAGAGGATCTCCCTCACGCCCGGCGCGGCGTCGGCGACGAAGTCGAACGTGCGGGCGAGCGGGCCGATCCGACCGACGAGCGGCACCTTCACCAGCCGGAGGTACTCGCGGAGCGAGTCCTCGGTGTTCATCTGCATCACGAACAAGTTGTTGTCGATCGGCCGGGGATCGAAGTCCAGCGGCGTCGTGTCGAACGCCGCGGCGAGGGCACCCTTGGCGTCCATCTCGCACAACAGCGTGCGCAGGCCGGCGCGGGACGCGAGGTGGGCCAGGGCCGCCGCGACCGAGGTCTTGCCCACGCCGCCCTTCCCCGTGACGAAGAGCAAGCGTCGGGACAGCAGGTCCATCGCGATGCGGAGTCAGCCGAACCCGATGCGCCGGTCGCCGTCGGACGTACCGACCTCGACGTAGGCGATCTTGGCCGCCGGCACCCCGACGCGACGGCCTCGCTTGTCGACCAGCCACAGCACCTCGGACTTCCCCGAGATCGCCGCGTCGATCGTGGCGACGGTCTCGTCGCGCTCGTCGTCGGGCATCTCCACGGTCAGCTCCCGGGGTGCCTGGGTCACGCCGATTCGGACGTCCACGGTTGTGCCTCTTTCAATGCAGCCGGCTTCTCAGGCAGAGACGGTACCGGCGTCGTGGAGTTCCGGGCCTCGCGGCCGACGGCGGAAATCGTGGGATGCCTGTCGTTGACGCCACGGGTCCGGCTCGGGCACAGTCAACCCATGCCCTCCGCACCAGACCGCAGAATGTCATGAGCACGATCGCGATCCCCCTGTTCCCGCAGTTCACGGCGCTCGACGGCATCGGTCCGTACGAGGTGCTGCAACGGATCCCCGAGTACACCGTCACGTTCGTCGGCCACGAGCGCGGCGTCGTCCGCTCCGACAACGGGTTCCTCGGCATCGAGGTCGACGCCACGTTCGAGGAGTTGGCGCGGCCCGACGTGATCGTGTTCCCCGGCGGCATCGGCACCCGGCCGCTGCTCGGTGACGAGCGGGTGCTCGACTGGGTCCGCACCGCCCACGAGACGACCACGTTCACGACGTCGGTGTGCACCGGCTCGCTCGTACTCGCCGCGGCCGGGCTCCTCGACGGACTCGATGCGACGACGCACTGGGGCGCTCGCGACATCCTGACCAAGTACGGCGTGACCGTGAGCGAGGCGCGGGTGGTCGAGCACCTCGACCGGCGGATCATCACCGCGGCCGGCGTGTCCAGCGGGATCGACATGGCGCTGCGGCTCGTCGAGCTGCTCGTCGACCGCACGGCCGCCGAGGCGATGCAGTTGATGATCGAGTACGACCCCCAGCCGCCGTTCGACGCCGGCGCCCTCGACAAAGTGGATGCGGACGTGTTGCAGCGGGCGCGTGAGTTCGCCGCCGCGCGCAACTAGCGAATGGAGACCTAGACGGCCGTGGCGCAGATCGTGTCGCCGCGGGCCTTGCTGGCCGCGGTGGCGACGGCGAGGTCGTCGTCGTGGCCGTACAGCGCGCTGAGCATCCCGCGGACCATGCCGCGATCGACGGCGCAGATCACCGGGTGATCGGTGGCCACCGTGCCGAACGGGCAGTGGTCGTTGATGATGCGCAGTCCGTCGTTGCGGCCCTCGGCGTGGGCGGCGAACCCGTGGGCCGTGAGCGCGTCGGCGACCGCTTGCATCGCCGAGCGCAGCGAGCGTTGCCCGGCGGCGAGCGCGTCACCGGTGAGCCCGGCGGCCATCGCCCGGCCGTACGTGGCGCCGACCTCCTCCGCCATCGCCTCCGCCTCGGGGCGCGGCAGCCGATCGAGCGCCCGCCCGAGCAGGGCGAGCACGAGGTCGTCGCTGCGGACCGGCACCCCGGTGTCGAACGACACGTCATGCGGGACGGCCACGTAGCGCTTCGACGGACGCCCTGCTTTGCGCTCATCGTCACTGGGACGGGCGATCACCTCGACGTAGCCGCCGGCGGCGAGCTTGTCGAGATGGTGGCGGGCGACGTTCGGGTGCACCCCGACCTCGGCGGCCACGGCCGACGCAGTGACCCCGGCTTCCCCGGCATGATCCCGCGTGAACAGGTAGATCCGCCGCCGGGTCGGATCGCCGAAGGCATCGGTGATCGCCGACACGGCCGCGGTGAATGCCGACCCCGGCGGGCTGACGGTCACCGAAGCGGGGCGACGCACCATGCCCGGTATTGTACCTATGGCGATAGTGCAAATTCCCCCGAGAGAGCCTGATGCCTGCCACGCGTGACGAGATCATCGAGGCCCTGCGACCCGTGCAGGACCCTGAGCTGCACCGATCGATCGTTGACCTGGACATGGTGCGCCAGGTCGACGTCGCCGACGACGGCACCGTCCAGATCCTCGTCGCCCTCACCGTGCCGGGTTGCCCGCTGCGCAACGAGATCACCCACCGGGTCGACGCCGCCGTTCTGGCCGTCAACGGCGTGACCGGCGTGTCGGTCGATTTCACCGTGATGACCGACGACGAGCGGGAAGCGCTGCGCCGGCGCCTCCACGGCGACGCCGCCGGGACGGCGGGCACGCAGCACGCCCACGGCCACGCCGAGGGCCGGGAGATCCCGTTCGCCCGACCGGGCTCGCGCACTCGCCCGCTGCTGATCGCGTCCGGGAAGGGCGGGGTCGGCAAGTCCAGCGTCACCGCCAACCTCGCCGTCGCCCTCGCCGCCCGCGGCCACTCCGTCGGGGTGGTCGACGCCGACATCTACGGCTACTCGATCCCCCGGATGCTGGGGGCCGACCGCGATCCGGTCGTCATCGACCAGATGCTCTTGCCGCCCGAGGCGTGGGGCGTGCGGTGCATCTCGATCGGGTACTTCGTGCCCGAGGGGCAGGCGGTGATCTGGAGAGGACCGATGCTGCACAAGGCGCTCGAGCAGTTCCTCACCGACGTGTACTGGGACGAGCCCGAGTTCCTGCTGATCGACATGCCGCCCGGCACCGGCGACATCGCCATCTCGCTCAGCCAGTACCTGCCGCGCGGCGAGGTCTTCGTCATCACCACCCCGCAGCCGGCGGCGCAGAAGGTGGCTCGCCTCAGCGCGGCGATGGCCGAGAAGGTGAACCTCGGGGTCCGCGGCGTGATCGAGAACATGTCGTGGTTCACGGGCGACGACGGCAAGCGCTACGAGCTGTTCGGCTCCGGCGGCGGCGCCGAGCTCGCCGAGGAGCTCGAGGTGCCGCTGCTCGCCCAGCTGCCGCTGATCCCGGCCCTGCGCGCCGGAGCCGACGAGGGCAAGCCGATCGCCGCCGTCGAACCGGACAGCGAGATCGGGCGGGCGTTCCACACCCTCGCCGAACGAATCGCCGTCGAGCTGCGCCCGAAGAAGGTGTACAGCCCCGAGCTCAAGCTCGTGTGACGCAACGCGTCGAGTGATCGCGCTCCCGCGATACCGGTTCGAGCGGCTCGTCGCCGAGGCCCTCGACGACCTTCCCGAAGACCTGGTGCCGGTTCTCGACAATGTCGCCGTGCAGGTCGAGGACCGCAACCCGGACGATCCCGAGCTGCTCGGCCTGTACGAGGGCGTCCCGCACACCGAGCGCACCGGGCACGAGGGGCCTGACGTGGTGAGCATCTACCGCCTCGCCCTCTGCGCGGCGTGCGACGACGAGGACGACCTGGCCGAGGAGATCTACGTCACCGTGATCCACGAGCTCGCCCACGCGGCCGGCATCGACGACGCCCGGCTCGACGAGCTCGGGTGGGCCTGACGGCTCCATGTCCGGCGTGTAGGTTGGCGGGTCGTGAGCGACACCGGGTCCTCGTTGCCGCCGCCGCACCCGAGCGCCCCTCCGCCTCCCCCGGGCTACGTCGGTTACGAGCCCAGCCTGGCGGCGGCGGTGCCGCTTCGCCGAGTCAGCGGGTTGGCGAGGGCGATGCAGATCCTGTTGGTGATCGCCGCCGTCGGCTTCGCCGGACAGGCCGCGGTGACGCCGGCGGCCACGGACAAGGCGCGGGACTACCTCGCCGGGCGCATCGACCGCGACCGGTTCCAGGAGGACCTCGCGCCGTACACGCTCGTCAACCTGCTCACCGGGGCGGCGTTCATCGCCCTCGTCGTGCTGACGTTCATCTGGCTCTACCGCGTCGTGGCGAATCACCGCACGATCGGCCGGCAGCTGCGCTGGGCCCCGGGGTGGGCGATCGGCGGGTGGTTCCTGCCCCCGATCGTGCTCTACATCATCCCGATGCTGGTGTTCCGCGAGTCCTGGCAGGCGTCCGACCCCGCCGTGCCTCCCAGCGACGAGCGGTGGCGGCAGAGCGTGGTCAGCCCGATCGTGTACGTGTGGTGGGTGCTGTACGGGCTGGTCCCGATCATCTTCCTCGTCACCGGGTTGACCGTCCAGACGTCGGCGTTCCGCGGGAACGAGACCGACCTGGCCGAGTGGATCGACGACCAGAAGACGTGGCTGATCGTCCAGGGACTCGTCGGCATCGTCCAGGCGATCGCCTACCTCCTGCTCGTCCGCGGGCTGACGTCGCGGCACGTGCGCCTGACGGGAGAGTCAGCCCGCCGGTGAGCACGTTCCTGGTCCGCCACGCGAAGGCGGGCCATCGGTCCACCTGGAATGGCGAAGACTGGGAGCGGCCGCTGACCAACTCCGGCCACCTCCAGGCGGCCGCCATCGCCGACCGCCTCGCCGGGGAGGGAATCAAGTCGCTGTGGTCGAGCCCGTACGTGCGCTGCGTGCAGACCCTCGAGCCGCTGGCCGACCGCACCGGCCTCCCCATCGCGGCCGACGATCGGCTGGCCGAGGGCGCCCGCTTCGACGACACCCTCGAGCTGATCCGACGAGCCGGTGACGGCGCGGTCTTCTGCACCCACGGCGACGTGCTCACCGACGTGATCAACGCGCTCGTCCGCCGGGGCACCGAGCTCACCACGACCGCGGAGTGGCGCAAGGGAGCCGTCTGGATCCTCGACGACGGCACCGCCGCGGCCGAGCCGCCACCGGACGTGTGACCCGAACGTGCTCAGTTCAGGCTCGCCGCGAAGTCCTCGACGAACCCGCGCACGTCGGCCGGCGGACCGAGGCGGAGGCACTCGTCGACCTCCTGGCGCGCCGTCCGCCTGTCGTTCTCGGCGTTGGCGGCGATGACCGCGAGGAAGCAGTGCGGGTCGGCGTACGAGCCGTCGGCCGCGAGCGCCTTGGTCAGCTGCTGCTTGGCGGTGTCGACGGCCACCGCCCGCACGTCGTCGCTGGCCCCCCTCGATGCGGTGAAGAGCAGCCACCCGCTGTAGGCGAGCGCTTCGGCGTGGTCGGGTCGCTGCTCGAGCACGCGGCGGTAGAGCTGTTGCGCCTGCAACGGATCGACGTCGAGCAGCGCGCGCGCCTGGGCGAGCAGCGTCGCCACGTCGGTGCCGGCCGTGCCGCCAGTTATCTCCTGGCCACCGAGGCGCTGGCCGGACGAGCGGGCCACCATCCATCCCGCGCCTACCCCCGCCGCCACAACGATCGCGACCACGGTCAGCCGCCGCCCCCACCGGCGCGACGGCGCGGGAGGGAGCGAGGCTTGGCCCTCGTCGATCGTGCGCAGCACCGTGGCCGCCCGTTTGGTGTATCCGTCGCGCAGGGTCTCATAGTCGTGATCGTCCACGTCACCGGCGTCGTGCTCGGCTTCGAGGTCGCGCAGCGATCGGAGCAGGAACCGTCGCTCCTCCTCGAGCTCGGCCAGCCGATCGGGGTCCATCACGTCACTCAGCGGCCGGCCCCGTTCGCGTCACCGTCGGCATCCACCACCAGCGCGGCGGCGACGAGCGTGCGGTCGTCGTCGGTCGGATCCTGAGCGCCGGCCCCCTCCCGCCGCCACCGCCGGAACGTCACGGCCAGTCCGGCAACCGCGCACACCAGCGCCGTCACCGGCAACGCCCACACGAGCGCGTCGAACCCCGACGCCTTCGGCACGAGCAGCACCCGTCCGCCGTAGCTGCGCTCGATCACCGCGATGATCTCGTCATCGCTCGCCCGCCCCTGGTTCACCAGCTGCGTGATCGCGTTGCGCAGGTTGACCGACGCGGTGTTCCGCGACTCGTACACGCTCTCGCCGTCGCACACCGGGCAGGCGACCCGTTTGGCGATCGCGTCCGCCCGTTCGGCCGGTGTGCTCGGCCCGCCGGCTCGGCTGGCCCCGACGGCGAGGAAGCCGACGACGACGAACAGGAGCAGCACCCATGCCGGCCACCGCTTCAACGCCCGGTTCCGCCCGGTCACCCCGCCAGCTCCTTCAACTGCTGCAGCTGGTTGCCGAGGTAGTCAGCCCTGACCCGGGTGATGATCCGCCCGCGCACGACGCCGCTCGGGTCGATGATCCACGTCTCGGGCACCTGCGACACACCGAAGGCGACGGCGATCGAGCCGTCGTCGTCGAACACGACTGGCCAGTCGCCGCCGTTGGCGGCGAAGAAGTTCTCGACCGCCTTGCGGTCGTCGTCGTAGACGACCGTGTACAGCTCGGCACCGTCGCCCCCGAGGCGGGCCTGCTGATCGGCGAAGCGGACCAGGTCGGGATGCTCCTGCTGGCACGGCACGCACGTCGACGTGAAGAAGTTGAGCACGACCCAGCTCCCCTTGCGCCGGGCGAGGTCGAACGCCGACCCATCGGCGCGCACCCCCACCGCCTCCGGCGCCGGCTTGTCGAGCAACGGGGTGTCCGCGCTCTCGTTCGTCGACGCCTTCGACCCGGCGAGCACGATGAACAACCCGGCCATCACGGCGGCGACCGCCAGCGCGATGAACGGGGCCAGCCGCTTCTCACGCATTGACCAGCTCACGTTCAGGTACCGGCGCGGAGACCGGTTGCGTCGGGCGACGGCGGCGGGAGCCGGGGAAGGCGGCGAGCAACGTGCCCAACGCCATCACCGCCCCGCCGATCCACAACCACAGGATCAGAGGCTTGACGAACACCCGGATCGTCGCCGACGTGGCCCCGGGCTCGGCGCCGGGCTCCAACGTGAGGTAGACGTCCTTGAACGGGCTCGTCCGCACGCTCGGTGTGCCGATGTCCTGGCCGATGCGGAGGTACTTGGTGTTCGCCGGGCGGTACACCCGGTCACCGTCGAGCACCACGTCGGCGAGGACGACCTGCCGGCGCTCGTCGCGCTCCTCGCGCACCGCCTGCAGCTCGAACGTGTGCCCACCCCATGCCTGCTCGCGTCCGACGTCGAGGGCCAGGGTGGCCGACCGGCTGTAGCTGTTCGACGCCGCCAGCGCGACGGCGATCAGGATCACGCCGAGGTGCACGACCATCCCGCCGTTGGCCCGCCCGACGAGCCCCCGCCACCCTTGGCGCCGGGTCGCCAGCACCAGCTGGCGCAGGGCCGAGCCGGCGGCCGCGCCGGCGAGGGCGAAGGCGAGCAGCGGAGCCCAGCCGTCCGCCCCGAGGAGCACCGCGACGACGAGCGCGCCGGCGCCGCACCACGCCGGCCAGAACAGGCGGTCCCGCAGCAGTTCGGCGCTCGCCTTGCGCCACGGCAGCACCGGGGCCACCGCCATCAGGAAGAGGAGGGTCAGTCCGATCGGCATCGTCAGGCGGTCGAAGTAGGGCGCGCCGACGACCGTGCGCCGGTTCTGGATCGCCTCGACGAGAAGCGGGAACACGGTGCCGAGCAGGACGACGAAGGCGAACACCGTGAACAGCACGTTGTTGGCGAGGAACGCCCCCTCCCGCGACACCGGCGAGTCGATCGTCCCGGGCGAGCGGAGGCGGTCGCCGCGCCACCCGATGAGGGCCAGGGAGACGGCGATGACGATGCCGAAGAACGTCAGGAGGTAGGCGCCGACCGGACCGTCCCCGAACGCGTGGACGCTGGACAGGATCCCCGAGCGGGTCAGGAAGGTGCCGAGGATCGTCAACGCGAACGTCGCCACGAGCAGGCTGAGGTTCCAGACCCGCAGCATCCCGCGCCGCTCCTGGACGAGCACGGAGTGGATGTAGGCGGTGCCGGTGAGCCACGGCAGGAAGCTGGCGTTCTCGACCGGGTCCCACGCCCAGACCCCGCTCCATCCGAGCACCTCGTAGCTCCACCAGCCGCCGAGGAGGATCCCGATCGTGAGGAACGCCCAGGCGAACAGCGCCCACCGCCGGGTCTCGAGCAGCCAGCCCTCCCCGACCCGCCCGGTGACGAGGGCGGCGATGGCGAAGGCGAACGGGACCGTCCAGCCCACGTACCCCGTGTAGAGGATCGGCGGGTGGAACAGGACGAGGATGTGGTTCTGCAGCAGCGGGTTGGGCCCGGGTCCATCGGTGACCCCGGCCGCGCCGGCGCTGAACGGGTCGGCCGGCCCGAAGCTGAGCAGGGCGAAGAACGCCATCACGATGAACATCACGGCCAGGGCCCAGCCGACGAGCTGATCGTCGGTGCGCCGGCGGAAGCGCCAGGCGACGGCCGCGGTGTAGCCGGACAGGATCACGACCCACAGCAGGATCGAACCCTCGAGCGCCGACCACATCGCCGCGATGTTGTAAAGGCGCGGGGTCGAGTTGGAGCCCACCTGCTGCACGTAGGCGAGGGAGAAGTCGCGGGTGATCAGGGCCCGCTCCATCATCACGACGGCGGCGATCGCCCCGGCGAGGCAGAACCAGGCGTACCGCGGGGCGAGGCGGAGGACCCGTTGATCGCCGCGACGGATGCCGTAGATGGTGCCGACCGCGCCGAACGTCGCCGCGGCGAGGGTGAACACCAGCCCGGCCCGGCCGAGCGCTCCGTTCAGGCTGGCGGCGAACACGTGGCGGACTCCGCGGCCGCGCTGTCGGGATCGACCCGGTCTTCGTTCTCGGCGACGTACTCGTTGGAGTGCTTGACCTCGACGCGGTCACCGTGGAACGTGTCGCCGTCGAGCTCGCCGTGCACGACGACCGGCTCACACTCCTTGAAGATCCCGCCCGGCTCGCCCTCGTACTCGACCGGCATCGTGACGCCGCCGAAGGAGATCGTGAACGTGGTCATCCCGTTGGCCTCGGACACCGAGCCCCGGTCGACGGTTCCCTGGACACGCAGCCGGCGGCCCGGCTCGCAGCCGGCGCGGGACCCGATTTCATTGACGTTGCAGTAGTAGTCGACGGCCGACCGGAGGAACTGGGTGACGATCACGCCCCCGGCCACGAGCACGAGGCCCAGCACGACCAGCGGCAGCCATCGCCTGCGGGACTTGCGGGCAGGCTGCTGGCTCTCCTCGCGCGGCGAAAGATCAAGTTCACCGGTGACACCGGAGCTCGCTCGCTCCGCTCGCTCGCTCACGTCCAGGGCTTCGCCTCGTCGGGCAGTCGGGAAGTGACCTTGCGGGCCCGCCGCAGCACGCGCCACGCGTAGGCCGCGATCGCGCCGAACGTGAGGACGTAGCTGCCGATGATGAAGCCGGCGTCCTCCATCACACGACCTCCGCCGCCGCCTCCGCCCGCCGGGCGGCGATGGCCAGGTCGAGCCCGGCGTCGTCGAGGGCGTCCTCGGCGGTGAGCGTGCGCTGGCGGTGGACCACCAACCAGGCGTACAGCAGGGTGAAGGCGATGATCCCGACGAAGAGGGTGAACAGCATCAGCCCGTCCATCTTCACGTCCCCGTCCGGTCGGGCCACGCTCGCCTCCTGGTGCAGGCTGCGCCAGAGCTCGACGCTCCAGTGGACGAGCGGGATCTCGAGGACCGCGAGCAGGGCGAGCACGGCGCTGCGGCGGGCCCGCTGCTCGTGGCTGCCACCCAGCCGGCGCACGGCGAGGTAGCCGATGTAGGTGACGAACAGGAACGCGGTCGTCGTCAAGCGGGCGTCCCACTCCCAGAACACGCCCCACGTCAGCCGGCCCCACAGCATCCCGCTGACGAGGGTGATGCCCATGAACAGCACGCCGACCTCGGCACTGGCCCCGGCGAGGCGGTCCCAGGCCAGCGAGTGCCGCTTGCGGAAGAGGTAGAGCCCCGACGCCCCGGCGGTGACGACGAAGGCGAGGTAGGCGAGCCACGCCGACGGAACGTGCACGTACAGAATGCGCACCGACTCGCGCTGGTTGCGGTCGGCGGGCGAGAATCCGAGCCCGAAGGCGACGAGCCACGCCACGCCGACGAGCGCCGCTGCGCCGAGCAGGCGGGTGCCCTTGGTCGCAGTGCCGGCGGTGGATGCTGCCATTCGCTGTCTCATTCGTCGATGAGCGGACCGAAGGCCAGCGTTCCCCCGACACCGAAGGCGACGGCGAACACCGTGACCACGCCCACCCAGGGCCAGCCGTCGGCGATCGCCGTTCCGCCGGTGCCGAGCGCTGCCTCGACCGCTCGGGTTGCTCCGATCAGAACGGGCGCCACTACCGGCAACAACAGGAGGGGGAGAAGGGTCTCCCGCCCTCTTGCGCCGGCAGCGAGGCCGCCGTAGAGCGTACCGACGGATGCGAGCCCGAGGGTGGCGGTCACCCACGTCACGGCGAGCAGGGCGACCCCGCCGAGGCGCACCTCCGTGCCGTAGAGCAACACCGCCGTGACCAGCAGCAACGCCTCGAGCACGGCCAGCTCGGCGGCGAGGGCCAGGGTCTTGCCCCCGAACAGGGCCCCGGCGTCGACGCCCGCGACGCGCAGGGCGTCGAGCGCACCGTCGTCGGTCTCCACGGCGAACGTGCGCTGGACGAGCACGAGCAGGCTGAACAGCGTCGCCAGCCAAACCAGGCCCGGGGCCACGGATTCGAGCAGCGACTCGTCGGACCCGGCCGGCTGGGGCAGACGGTCGAGGGCGAAGGCGAACATCACCATGACGATGGCGGCGAACGGCAACACCTGGTTGAAGGCGACGCGGCTGCGCCACTCGACGCGCAGGTCCTTGCCGGCGACGAGCAAGGCGATGCGCCAGGTGCTCATGCCCACGCGCTCACGTAGGCACCTGCTCCGTCTGGACCTGGCCGGCGACGACGTGGACGCAGCGGGTGGCGAGGGCGCCGGCCCGCTCGAGCTCGTGACTGGCGACGACGACCGTGGCGCCCGACGCCGCGGCCTGGCGCAGGGTGGCGTCGATCTCGTCGCGTGCCGAGGCATCCAGCCCGGCGTGGGGCTCGTCGAGCAGCCACAGCTGCGCCCGCCGGGCGACCAGGCAGGCGAGGGCGGTGCGCCGCTGCTGTCCGGCCGACAACCGGCGCACGCTCAACCCGGCCAGCCGTCCGGAGAGCCCGAGCCGGACCAGCGCGGCGTCGACCTCGGCCGCGGTGGCTCCCACGGTGGAGCCCCAGAACCGCACGTTCTCCTCCGCCGACAGGTCGAGATACAGCCCGTTGCGGTGTCCGAGCAGGCCGACCTTCGGGCGGACGCGCGCGCGATCGACGGTCAGGTCGCAGCCGAGCACCGTCGCCCGTCCCCGGGCGAGCGGCAGCAGCCCGGCGCACACCCGCAGCAGCGTCGTCTTCCCCGCGCCGTTGGGGCCGCGGAGCAGGACGATCTCGCCGCGCTGCACCGTCAGCGTCGCGCCGGCCAGGGCGGGGAACCCACCGAGCACGGCGACCACGCCGTCGAGCTCGACGACGGGGCTGTTCATCGGGTGGCGACGCTATCCGGCCGCCTCAGCCGGCGACTGCTTCCCAGGCGCCATCGACGAGCTGGGCGACGTCATCGGCGGTGAGGTCGCCGACGATGCCGACCGCGCGCACGGTGAGGTTGTCGCCCGTGCGCTGACAGACCTGGATGGCGATCTGCTCGGAGTCCACCTCCTGACCTGCCGGCGTCGGGGGATTGCGCACCAGGCACTCGACGTTGCCGATCGTCTCGATGTCGTCGATCGGCGCCGCCAAGCCGAGATCGGCGGCCGACACGACGAGCGGCGGAACGAGCTCGGGCGAGTCCGCGCGAACGACGGCGATGGAAGCACCCGTGTCGAGGTCGTCGGTGGAGTACGTCTCGACGTCGGTGGCGGCGCCCTGGTAGGCGTCGCGTAATTCGTCGGCGGTGGCGTCGTTGACCTGCTCGGCGCGTTCGGCTTGGTCGGCGTGGCCACTCTCCCGGAGGATGTCGGCACGCGGCCGCATCCCGTTCAGATCATCGGGCAGCTGGATCTCACGGGCGTCCACGCCCTGCTCTTCGTGGCCGTCGATCACGTCGGTGGCCCACAGGATCGCCACGACGCTGCCGGCGATCACGAGACCGATGACGATGCCCAACACCAGGGCTGACCGCGCCGATCTCATCTCCCCAGTCTGGCGTCACGCCCGCCAGCACCCCAGCATGCGCCGGTACCGTTTCGCCCGTGAGCAGCGACGGCGGTGACGGCGACTCCGACGCGGAGTCGCCAGGCGACGAGTCGTCCGCGGACCGGGCGCTGCGCAACCTCGAGCGGCTCGAGCCATCGAAACCGAAACGGGTGTCGCGATGGGACCGGCCCCCGCCACCCCACGACTGGCGGTGGGTGGTCGGCGGGATCGGCAAGGTGCTGATCGTCACCGGGGTGCTGATGTTCGCCTTCGTCGCCTACCAGCTGTGGGGCACCGGCATCGAGTACGCCCAGGCCCAGAACGACCTCGACACGCAGTTCGAGGAGCTCCTCGCCAGCGCGCCGACGACGACCTCCACCACCACGACCACATCGCCGGCACCCACGACCACGGTCAGGCACCGACCGCCACGGACCACGACAACGACCGTGGCGGCCGTCCCGCTGCCCGTGTTCAACGAGGGTGACGCCCTGGCCCGGATCGAGATCCCATCGATCGGTCTCGACGCCAAGGTCGTCGCGGGCGTCGGGCCGGAGGACCTGAAGAAGGGTCCCGGTCACTACCCCGGGACGCCCATGCCCGGGCAGTTCGGCAACGCCGCGATCGCCGGCCACCGCACGACGTACGGCCAGCCCTTCTACCGGCTCGACGAGGTACAGCCCGGTGACGAGATCGTGCTCACCACCGTGCAGGGCCACTTCGTCTACCGGGCGACCGGCAGCGAGGTCGTCAATCCCGATGCGTCGGAGGTGGTCGCGACCACGGACCCGAACGTGGCCACGCTCACGCTGACGACCTGCACCCCGCGCTACACGGCGAGCCAGCGCCTCGTCGTCCACGCCACCCTCGACCGCCAGGCCTCGGACCCACTGCAGCCGGCCGTGCTGAGTTACGCCGGCACCGAGCCGCAGCCGGCGACCACCACGACGAGCACCACCACCCCGGCGACCACGACGACGCGTCACCGCCGCGGCTCGCCGGCGTCGGCCCCGCCGACCACCGAAGCCGCGCCTACGACCTCGGCGCTGCCCGCCACCACGACCACGACGTCCGACGACCCCACGGTCGCGGTCGGCGGCGGGCCTGGCTCAGGGCTCAGTGACGAGTCGACCGACGCCTTCTCCCACGGCTGGTTCAGCGACGGCAGCGCGTGGCCACAGGTCGTGGCGTGGGGGCTGCTCTGCGCCACCGTTGCCACCGGCGGCTACCTCCTCGCCCGCAAGGTCAAGCGCACGTGGGTCGGCGTCCTGGCCGCGGTGGTCCCGTTCGTCGTCGCCTTGTACTTCTTCTTCCAGAACGTCAACCGACTGCTGCCGGCGGCGATCTAGCGGTCCGACGTATCACGCCGCCCCCGACGTGATCCTCACGACTGATGCCCGGCCCGATCAAACCCTGCTACACGAAGGCGGCCCAGGCGGCTGCTGTGCGCAAGGCGATGGCGCACACTTGGCACTGCCCGGTGTGCGAAGTGGGCTGGCGCGGGACCGAGGCCGAGAACGAGTGCTGGGCCTGCCCGACGCCGACAGCGGGCCGGAAGCTCTACCAGTACTCGATCACGGCGTAGCCGCCGCCGACGAGCCACCGATACCGTCGCGGCATCCCCTTCCAAGTCCTCAACCGCTTGCTTCCGGCGGCGATCTAGCGGTGGAGCCGGCGGATCCCGTCCGGGCCCGTCGGGCGCGCGTCGCCCACTGGACCCGCGTCGCCAATCGCGCCGGCTACGTGCTGCTCGCCGTCGCAGTGGTGCTGTTCTTCGTCGCCCTGGCGATCGGGTTCAGCGGGGCGATGGCGACGCTCGTCGTGGTGGCGCTGATCGCCGCCTTCGTGCTCCTCGCCCCCTCGATCGTGCTCGGCTACGCGGTGAAGGCCGCCGAGCGGGACGATCGAGAACGCGGGCTCTGAGCCGCAGTTTCGTTACCCTGGGGTAACCGTGTCGACCGCCTCCACTCCGCGCCTGACGGCAAGCGCCCGCCGTGAGCAGTTGCTCGACGTCGCCCTGGAGGTGTTCGCCCGCAACGGCTACCACGACACGTCGATGAACGACATCGCCGATGCCGCGGGTGTCACCAAACCGGTGCTCTACCAGCACTTCGACTCCAAGCGCGGCCTGTACCAGGCGCTCCTCGACGAGGCCGGGGCGCGCTTGCTGAAGGCGATCTTCAGCGGCGCCGGTGAGGCCGCCGACGGCCGGGAGCTGACCGAGCGCGGCTTCCGGGCGTACTTCCGGTGGGTGGCCGAGGACCACGACGCGTTCATGCTGCTGTACAGCGGCGGTACCCGCCGCGACGACGAGTTCGCCCGGGCCGTGCGGCGGGTCACCGCCGGCGCCGCCGCCGCCGTGGCCCAGCTGATCACGGTCGACATCGACGACGAGCACCGCCTCACCCTCGCCCACGCCCTCGTCGGGCTGGCCGAGGGCGCCAGCCGCCGCCTCGTCGAGCGGGGCGACCAGTTCGACCCCGACCTGATCGCCCGCCAAGTGAGCGACCTGGCGTGGGCCGGCCTCCGCGGCGTCCGGCGAGTGGGCTGATTGTCGTTTTTCTGACAACTCTTGCCACCAGGCGACAGTTTTCGTCGCCCCGTGGCAACAGTTGCGCTAGGCGCGCGACTGGAACACGAGACCGCGATAACCGTGGATGAAACCCGCAGCCTCGGCCGCGGCGGTGAGCTCGGGGCCGAGCGCGGGCTCCCCATTCACCTTGCGGAGCTCGACCTTGCGCAACCGCCCGGCCCGCACCTGGTCGGCGAGCGCTTCGGCCCACGTGCGGTCCTCGAGCGTCCCGGGGAACGTCACGAGGTGGTGCGAGCGCCGGTCGTACCACGCCAGCGGCCGGCCGTCGCGCAGGACCACCAGTCCCGCGCCGGTGCGGGCGGGCCGCCCGGCGGTGTCGGGCCACGGCAGCGTGGCGCCGTACGGCTGGGCCGGATCGGTGGCGGCGAGCACGAGCGGGGCGGCGATCGCGCCGGTGCGCGCATCGTCGGTCCGCTCGCGCACCTGGCGCAGGCGGTCGACCGCACCAGGCAGGGCGAACTGGGCCGCGCCCAGCCCACTGACGAAGTAGCCGCGGCGCACCTGACCGCGCTCCTCGAGCACCTTCAGCACGCCGTACACCGAGGCATATCCGCCGACCACGCCCTCGGCCAGCACGGCCTCCCGGGTGACCACGCCGTGGCGCTCGACGAGCTGCAGCGCCGTCGCGTGCGCCGACTCGGTGGCCGACGGTGTCGGGTCGAGGAGCGGCGCCACCAGGCTCCAGCGCCCGGCACCGGCCGGAGGTCCGATGCGGGTGAGCCGGCCGGGGCGGGGCCGGCCCCGGTAGGGCTGCTGGCGGCGGCCGGCGCGCCCACCGGACGAGCCGGTCATCGCCCGCAGCGGGGCCAGCGAATCGTTGGTGACCTCCCCGGCCCACACCAGGTCCCAGAGCGCGGCGAGCAGCTCGGGGTCCGCCGCTCCGGGCGCGGCGGCGCGCAGCTGGTTCCAGAAGCTCGCCCCCCGCTCGCCGAGCGCCGTGCGGACGGCGTCGTGCAGCGCCCCGTCGGGCGGGTCGATCCGCTCCCATCCCGGCGCCAGCAGGGCGAGTTGGTCGGCGAAGCACAACCGGACCCGGCCGTCGGCGGATCCGATCGCGCCGGCGCCGACCCACACGACCTCTCCCGCCGTACAGAGCTCGTCGAGCAGGCTCTGGCGGTACTCGTCGACGCGAGCGGCGAGGACGTCGCGTTCGAGCGTCGAGGCGACGATCGGGGCGCCGGCAAGTGATCCGAGCGCCTCGACCAGGCCGTCGGTGCCCCGTCGCTGGGCGGGGATGCCGTGCCACGCGGGGAGGAACCGCGCCAGCGCCTCCTGCTCGACCGGCTCGACCTCCCGGCGCAGGGCGGCGAGCGAGCGGCGGCGGAGCTGGCGCAGGACCTCGGTGTCGCACCACTCCCGCCGCACCCCTTCGGGACGGAACTCGCCGCGCACCACCCGGCCGTCGGCCTCGAGCGCGCCCAGCGCGCCGGCCACGCGCGACTCGGGCACGCCGAACCGCGCGGCCGCCTCCCGCTCGACGAACGGACCGTGGGTGCGGGCGTAGCGGCCGACGAGATCCTCGAGCGGGCGGGGGACCGGCTCGGTGAACGCCGCCGGCAGACCGAGCGGCAGGGCACACCCGAGGGCGTCGCGGTACCGGGCGGCGTCGTCGGCGGCAGCGAACCGAGGCTCGCCGGCAACGGTGATCTCGATCGCCCGCCGCTCGGCGACCAGTTCGGCCAGCCACTCCGCCGGCGACTCCGACCGCAGGTCGGCCTCGGCGGCGGTGAGGTCGCCGACCACCCGCAGCACGTCGTGCAGCTCGTCGGCGCTGCGGGCGCGGCGGCCGTCGGAGAGCCGCTGCAGGTCGAGCTCGACGTCGGCGAGCACGCCGGGATCGAGCAGCTCGCGCAGCTCCTCGGCGCCGAGCAGGTCGCGCAGCAGGTCACGGTCGAGCGCCAGCGCCGCCGCCCGCCGCTCGGCCAGCGGCGCGTCGCCCTCGTACATGTACGCCGCGATCCAGTTGAACAGCAGGCTCTGCGCCATCGGGCTCGGCTTGGCGGTGTCGACGCTGACCAGTCGGACGGCCCGGCTGCGCAGCTGGCCGAGAACGTCCCGCAGCGCCGGCACGTCGAACACGTCTTGGAGGCACTCGCGGGTGGCCTCGAGCAGGATCGGGAACGTCGGGAACTTCGCCGCCACCGCCAGCAGGTCGGCGGCGCGCTGGCGCTGCTGCCACAGCGGGGTGCGCTGGTCGGGGCGGCGCCGGGGCAGGAGCAGCGCCCGGCCGGCGCACTCGCGGAAGCGCGCCGAGAACAACGCCGTCTGCGGCAGGCCGGCGACGACGAGCTCGTCGATCTCGTCGGGATCGATGAGCAGGGCGTCGAGCGGCAGCTCGTCGGCGTGCTCGGGGAGCCGCAGGACGATCCCGTCGTCGCCCCACATCGACTCGACCGGGAGGTCGTAACGCTCGCTCAGCCGGCGCTCGATCGCCATCGCCCACGGCGCGTGCACCGGCGTGCCGAACGGGCTGAGCACACAGACCCGCCAGTCGCCGATCTCGTCGCGGAACCGCTCGACCACGACCGTGCGGTCGTCGGGCACGACGCCGGTGGCCTCGGCCTGCTCGCCGACGTACTGGATGAGGTTGGCGGCGGCCAGCTCGTCGAGCGAGTACTCGTCCCGCAGCACCGCCGTGGCCCGGCCGTAGTCGAGCCCGCGCAGCTCGCGGACGAAGGCGCCGAGCGCCCGGCCGAGCTCGAGCGGGCGCCCCGGACGGTCGCCGTGCCAGAACGGCATCTTGCCCGGCTCACCGGGCGCCGGCGTGACGGTGACCCGCTGGAACGTGATGTCCTCGATCCGCCACGTCGACGCACCGAGCACGAACGTCTCGCCCGGACGGCTCTCGTAGACCATCTCCTCGTCGAGCTCGCCGACCCGCTTGCCGTCGGGAAGGAAGACGCCGAACAGGCCGCGGTCGGGGATCGTGCCGCCGGAGGTGACGGCGAGGCGCTTCGATCCGTCCCGCGCCCGCACCGTGTCGGCGACCCGGTCCCACACGATGCGCGGGCGCAGCTCGGAGAACTCCTCGCTGGGGTAGCGACCGGCGAGGAGGTCGAGGGTGTTGCCGAGCTGCTCGGTCGAGAGGTCGGCGAAGTTGGCGCTGCGGCGGACCATCGCGGCCAGCTCGGACACCGCGGTCTCACCTCGCGCCGACGTGTGGGCGACGAGCTGCTGGGCGAGGACGTCGAGGGGGTTGCGCAGGTAGCGGGTGGACTCGATCTTGCCGTCGAGCATGCGCCGGGTGACGACCGCCGCCTCGAGCAGGTCGCCACGGTGCTTCGGGTAGATCGAGCCCCGGCTGGGCTCACCGACCTGGTGGCCGGCGCGCCCGATGCGCTGCAACCCCCGGCTGACCGCGCCCGGTGACTCGACTTGGATCACCAGGTCGACGGCGCCCATGTCGATGCCGAGCTCGAGGCTGCTCGTGGCGACGATCGCCCGGAGATCGCCCCGCTTCAACTGGTCCTCGACCAGCACCCGCTGCTCCCGGGCGAGCGACCCGTGATGAGCCTTGACGAGCTCCTCCCGCAGCTGACCGGTGTCGGGATCGACGCCGATGCCACGCTCCTCGGCCACCTCGTTGAGCTTGGCGGCGAGTCGTTGCGCCTGGCGGCGGGGGGTGGAGAAGATGATAGTGGACTTGTGGTCGAGCACTTGGTCGAGGATCTTCGGGTAGATGCTCGGCCAGATGCTCGTGCGCCGCGGGGCGAGGGCGACGTCGGCGGGACCGCTGCGCAGCTCGACGACCTCCTTGCCGAGGTCGGCCATGTCCTCGACCGGGATCACCACCTCGATC
>JBKOUV010000002.1:0-8690 GCA_046723555.1 Actinomycetota bacterium
CGTCGAAGGCGCGCAGGCCCTTGTAGGGGTTCGGGAGCTCCTGGCGTGCGCCGGTGTCGGCGCCGGCCATCCCGGCCGCGATCAGCGACACGAACTCGGCCATCGGGGGTCGGCCGACGCTCGCCACGCCTCTGGGCAGGACTCCCGTGAGCGAACCCCCGTCGCTTGGCAGGCACTCGCTGACCAGGACCGCGAAGTCGTGTACGTCGTCGCTGCCGGTGCGGCTCGTCGGACCGAGCTCGAAGTCGGCGAGGTAAGGCTCCCCGGCCGTATCGAACAGCACGCTGTCGGAGGTCACCCGGCCGTGCACGATCCCGCGCTCCGCCGCCGCGACGAGTGCGCCGCCGATGCGACTGACCAGGGTCGCCAGCGCGGCGTCGGTCAGCGGCCCCCGAGTCAGCCGGTCACGGAGCGTCCCACCGTGCATCCGTCGCATCACGAGGTAGGCCGCACCGGGCTCCCGCCAGTAGTCGTGGATCGCGACGATCGCCGGGTGACGCAACGACGCCACCCGATGAGCACCGGTCTCGAACGATCGCACGAATCCGGGGTCGTCGGCGATCTCCTGTCGGAACACGCGAACCGCGAAGTCCCGGTCGACACCCGGCAGACGGGCCGCGAGCACGGTGCCGTCGCGCCCAGTGCCGAGCCGCTCACCGACGCGATACCCACGCAACGGGTGTCCTGCCGGCTGAGTGAGCATCAGCGTCGGGTCGTGGGCGAGCACACGTCGCTCGAGCTCCAGCAGCCCAGGCGACGGGTCCAAGCCGAGCTCCTCGACGAGCACCAGGCGATAGTCCCGCAGGACGCGCAGCGCCTCGGCCTGCCGGCCCGCGCGATAGAGCGCGATCATCAGCTGCGCCCGGAACGCCTCGCGGAGTGGGTGCTTGCCGACGAGCGCCTCGATCTGCGGGATCATCTCGGCCGCACGGCCGCACGCCAGCTCGGCCTCGACGAGACGCTCCTCGGCGACCAACCGCAGCTCCCCCAGACGCTGCGCCTCCGGGCGCGCCCAGTCCTCATCAGCGAACTCGGCGTACGCGTCGCCACGCCAGAGCGCCAGCGCGTCGCGCAGAAGGGACGATGCAGCCGCCGCGTCGCCGCGAGCCAGGCACGAACCCGCGTCAGCGACCAAGCGCTCGAAGCAGGCGACATCGAAGACCTCAGCGGGCAGCCGGAGCACGTACCCCGGCGCCTGCGTCACCACCATGGGCGATCCGTTCCCGTCGACCACCCTGCGGATCCGCGCGACGTAGCTCCGCAGCGTCGTGCTCGCGCCAGGTGTCGGCTCACCCGCGAACACCGCGTCGGCAAGACGGTCCGTCGAGACCACCGTGTTGCGGTGGATCAGCAGCATCGCCATCAGCCGCCGCTGGCGCGGTCCGCCGACGCTCACCTCATCCTCGTCGTCGCTGATGGTCAAGCCACCCAGCGCATGAAACCGCAACATCCCGCCCTCCGCGTCCACGACCCTACTCGCGATCCCACGCTGCGCTCGCCCTGTTGCAGTCCCGTGGCAACCAAACACCCGCCGTGACACGACAGCGCACGCGCCGTGTCAGGGTGGTCGTGCCGGGTGCTGGGCGACCGCGGCGGCCAGCTCGGGCCGGTTGCGCCAGCCGGTCTTGGCGTCGACGTGCTCGAGGTGGGTCTTGACGGTGCCTCGGGCCATGAGCAGCCGTTCGGCGATCTCGGGTTGGTGAGTCCGTCGGCGGCGAGGTCGACCTGCAGCTCCGGCGCCGGCGCCAACACGATCAGAGACTGCGAACCCGACAACGATCAGCCGCCGCCGGCGCCGAGACACGAACCATCAGGATGACGCTCTGGAGGTCCGACAGCTCGGTGCTGGTCACGCCAGCTCCGGCGCACGAGAGAGGCGGCCTCAGCACGTAGTCGCTCCGCGAATACGCTCGCCGCGGTGGCGAGGAAGGCTTCGAGGTCGTCGAGGATGGCGGCGCCGGTGTAGCTGGGCAGCCACCAAACGGTGACGATGCCGTTGCCGACGTCGTCGTAGACGCGGCGTTCGCTGAGCGGCTCGCCGCCTGCGACCGTGTCGGGTGTGCTGGCGGCGCGGCGATGGGCACGGCAGCGCGCGGCGGCCAGGTGGATGGCGTCGTAGGTGGAGCGCGTGCTGTTCGGCAAGCGCGGCGGCCCGCTGCACGAGGTCGTCATCGATGTCGACCAGGTCGAGCTGGGCGACGATCACGTCGAGCTCGGCCGTGCCCGGGGTGGGATTCGAACCCACACGACCTCGCGGTCAGAGGGGTTTAAGCCTCCTCGAAACCGTCCGCCCAGTGCGCTCCCGTCCGTTCAGTGGTCTGTGGTCTAGGCGTTTCGTCCGTGCAGTCCGTCCAGTGCGCTCCCGTGGCCTGCCGTGTCGTCCAGTTCGGTGCAGGAAACCGTGCAGGCGACGCCTCCGAGCACGCGAGCACCGCACTTGCCGGGCGCGAGGCGCCAGTCCAACCGACGCAGGTTCGCCTTGACGACGTCGACGGGTCCCCGACGCCCGCGGGTCGTTATGCTGCAGCCCGGCGGGTCATGGTGCCCGTGGGCGAGGGAGGCCGTGTAGGTGGCGGTAGCGACAAGTGAGGCTCTGGACGTCCGCGGCTGGCGGGCGCAGATGACACCGAAGCTGTACGGCCGGGCCGAGGCGCTCGCCGAGCTGCGGTGCATTCTTCGGACCAGCCGGCTGACGACCGTGACCGGCCAGGCCGGGGTGGGCAAGACGCGCCTCGTCGAGGCGTTGCTCGCTGAGCTTTCGGTCGTCGACCCGACGATCACCGAGAAGACGTTCGTACCACTCGCCGAAGTGACGAGGCCCGAATCAGTGCTACCGGCAATCGCCGGCCGACTAGGGATCATCGCGGCCTGGCCACACTCGCCGTTCGATCAGCTCGTGGCGACGCTCGGAGACCGTAACTGCCTGCTGGTGCTCGACAACTTCGAGCATCTGCGCGCCGCCGCCAGTGAGGTCACCGGTCTCACCGCGAGCTGCCCGGGGCTGCGCATCGTGGTCACCAGCCGCGTGCCCTTGCGCCACCGGCGCGAGCACGTCATGTTGCTGCGACCGCTCGAAGTGCCCGAGAGCACGGACCCAGCGGTGCTCGCCAAGGAGCCCGCGGTGGCCATGTTCGCCGACATTGCTGAGCGCTCCCGCGGCATCACGGTGAACAGGGAGAACGTGCACGACGTGGCTGCGATCTGCCGCCTCTTGGAGGGCATTCCGCTCGCGATCGAACTGGCGGCGGCGCGTACGAACGTGATGGGTCTCCGGCAGATGCTCGACCTCATCGCGGGGGGATCGAGTCTCGACGTGCTTCGTGACGGCCCGGTCGACCTACCATCCAGGCAGCGAGACGTCACGGGCGCGCTGACCTGGAGCTACGGGCTGCTCGGCGAAGATGAGGCCGCACTGCTCCGCCGGCTGAGTGTGTTTCCCGGCTGGTTCTCGTTCACCGCCGCCCAGACCGTCTCGGGCGGCGACGTCGGATCTGTGCTGGACGCGCTCTCGGCGCTGGTCGACGCCCATCTCGTGGAGGCCGATCACGCAGAACCCGAGAGTCGGTACCGGCTGCTGTTCACCGTTCGCGAGTTCGCGGCCGGAGCGTTGGATACCCACCCCGACGAGGGCGACGCCGCCCGACGGCGACACCTGGAACACGCTGCGCGCATCGCGAGCGCGGCTGTCGTCGCCGCCCACGGTCCACGATCGTTTGACGGGATCCGCGCCCTGGCAGAAGCGGATGCCGACATCACAGCCGGTATCGACGAGGCGGTCTCCTTCGAGGACGGGACCACGGCGGCCCGGCTCGTGCTCGCACTCAGCGTGCTCTGGCAGCACAAGGGTCTCCACCTCGTCCAGCCGAGCCTGATCGCGGCGGTGGACGCAGTGGGTGCCGCGGTGCCGCCGGCCCAACGCGCCGAACTGTCTGGCTGGCGGGCCTACGTCGATGCGCAGCGTCTGCTCAACGGCGAGCGTTCCGCCAGCCGACGAATCGAGCGCGCACTGGTCGCCGCGGCCGACGCCGCACGCGCGGCCGGAGAGCTCAGCGCTCGTCTCCGGACGCTCTCGTTCGTCGCCCTTGCGACGCGTACGCTCGGGAACGTCGAGACCGGAGCGGCCGCGGCGGCGGAAGGCCTCGATCTCGCCGAGGAGTTAGCCGAGGAGGCGTGGCTCGGACGCTTCGAGGCGTGGGGCGGGATGATCGCCGGGCAGCGCGGCGACCGGTCGATGGCGGCGCTCCTCGGGAGGCGCGCGCTCGCCCGGGCGCGGCGCACCGGTGACGACTACGTGGTGATCCGGGCGATCATCCTCCTCCAGCCGCTCGCACTCGGCGGCGATGTTGCCCGCGATGAGGTCTCGGCGTCCCAGGCGCTCAAGCTGGCGATCGCCGCTGGAGATTACTCGGCTCAGGCCATCCTGTTGCCGTTGGCGGCCATCGAAGCGCTGGTCCCTGGCGACCAGCGCCGGGCTGCCGAGCTCTGCCATCAGGGCATGACGCTGGCTGCCGCCGCGAACTCGATCTCCGCTGCCATCCCTCCGATGCTGTGTTTGGCGAGCGTCGCACTGTACGCCGGCGAACCGGCAAGCGTCGCCGAGGTGCATGGCTTGCTGCCGATCTGCTGGGACATGATCCGTCGTACCACCTCGCCGGAGCAGCTGGCCAAGGTCGAGCAGACCGTGACCGTCGCTCGGCGGGTGATTGGCGACGAGCGGTTCGAACTGATCCAGCGACAGGGGGCAGCGGTGCCGCAGACGGACATCATCACCCGGGCGATGGCGATCGCTGAACGGATCGCCGACAGCCCACCGCCTAGGCCGCGTGCACCTCGACCGAACCCGCAAGCGCGCCTGTTGAGCGACGGCGACCTCACTCCACGAGAGCGCGAGGTGCTTGAACTCCTCGCGGGCGGCCGGACCAACAAGGAGATCGCCGCCGCCTTGCGCATCGACGTGAAGACCGCGATGCACCACACGTCGAGCATCTACCGCAAACTTCGCGTCCGCGGGCGGGTCGAAGCCGCGGCGTGGGCGTGGCGCACGGGAGTTGTCCACAGCCCGTAGGGCGAATGCCCGATGCGCCCCATGGGCGTCCTTGCTTACGGTGCGCTGGCAGGCGGGTCGAGGGAGAGAACGATGGACGTAACCGGGCTATTGGCAGGGGTACGACCGGCGACGGCCAGACGTCGCCACGGAGCCGCGCTGCTCGCATGCTTGACCGTGCCCACGGCTGGACGGGGCGAGGAGACGCCATGAACAAGACCCTGCTCGGCACCGGCCTGGTGGCCGTGACGTGCGTACCCATCCTGGCCGGCGCCACGCAGTCGTCACACCCCGCCAATGCGGACGAAGTCGTCATCAACATCCCGGTCTCCCGGATCAGCCAGCCCATCGTGATCGAGCCCACCATCATCCCCGGCGACAACCTGATCGACGTGAGCATCACCCTCCCGGCGGCCGAGGGGAGAAGCGGGCAGGTGGCCCCCGAGTGCACCGACATCCCCGGCACCGCGGGGCTCAAGACCTGCATCGGCACCTCGACGAACGGACCGATCGACGTCGCCGGCGAGGTCGATCGGGGCGCTCAGCCGCTGGTGAAGTGGAGCAAGAAGGCGCAAGGCGCTCTGGGCTGGATGGTCCCCGAGGGGGTGGAGTTCACGAGGGCCTTCTACGACCTCCCGTCCGATGACCGCATCATGCGCTACGGACGAGCCCATCTTCGAACGTACATGGTGGATCGGCTCCTGGACATCATGGACCGGAAGGTCTATGGCGTGCCGCTCACCGAGAACGAGCGAAACGCACTGGCCTTCGTGGAAGGGCAGTACAAGGAACGCGACCGGCTGGTCGCGCAAGCCGCCTACGACGAGTACCAACGATTCGAGCTTTCCCCGTGCACCTACCGGCCCCCGCGGGCGCCCGCGGTGGTGAAGAATCCCGAGACGCTGTCGAAGAAGGTCGTGGACTGGTGCAAACTGCCGAAAACCCAGATCACTGACTTGTTCATCTTCGCGCCCCCGCTGCCCACGGCTGCGCAGTTCACCGCGTGGGGGGCGTACCGGAACGCCGACAAGCTCGGTCTGACCGACTTCGCGGACCCCGTGGTCCTGGGCCACCTCACCGAGATGGCGATCGGCGCGGCGACCCTCGGTGGATTCGCGATTGCCGGACTCACCGGTGGATCGATCTTCGCGGTGGTGACCGCCCTGGAAGCCCTCGAGACGTTCGGCTTGATGGTCTTCCCGTACGCGGTCCGCGCTGCCTCCAAGCTCGGGGAAATGGCCCTCGAGGCGGGCGCGAACGGGTTGGGCGCCTCAGTCGCCGGCGCCATCGCCGCAGCCGTGATCGCGGCCGCCGTGATCGTGTTCCTGGTCGTCACGGCCGTGAGCATCTACCTGCTCATCGAGCACGACGCGGTCAAACAGACGCTCCAGGATCGAGTGGACGAGACCAAGAACGAGACCGACCCGTTCGGGCTGAACAAGCTGGCTGAGGACCTGTCCGGCAAGCCGCTCAACAGCGAGCTCGACCGCAACCACCCGCCGGCTTACCGATCCGACGCGTCGCGCGCGATGCTGATGAGCCAGGTCGCTCGGTGGACAACCCGCTTCCAGGAGGACCTCCCGCCCGGCGTCCAGCCCCATAATGTGGAAGATCCCGTTGGTCTGTGGGCCGACAACGCGACGGGGCCCTCGGACTTCACCTGGATGGTCAAGGTCGGCGACGGCGACTATGTCGAGCGGAAGGTGCTCAGGGTCCCGCAGCGGGGTGGCACCGCGACGGTGCGGTTCTCGCGAGGGTGGATGATCGTGGACAAAACCCCGTACCCATCCGCCGAGGCCCCCGTGGACCCACCACCCGTTGCCGCACTGGAATTCGGGTTCCTAGACCGGGACGAAACCGGTGAACCGCATTTGGTGACCCGCGACCCCACGGCTCCGGACAAGCTCATCGACTCATATACATTCACCGGCGACCTCAAAGTGCAGCGTGGAGCGGACATCTTCTTCGTGAACCCGCAGGGCGTGGCGGTCCGGGCCCACCTGAAAGGGCGACGGACGACGTACCTCGCCGGGCCACGGCCCGTAGCGGTCGGGCCCCTGTTCGCCGGACGTCCCGTCCTGCTGCGCCCCAACCCGGTCGGTACCAACGGTGCCTCGCTGGACGAGACGACGGTCCAGCAAGACTACGGATTCGACTGGACCGTCGAGCGGCTCGATGCCGGCACCGGCCAATGGAGCGAGATTCCGGTGCCCGACGGGTACGGCACCAGCTTCGTGCCGGCCCAGCCCGGCCAGTACGACGCCCGTGTGACGATGACGAGCGTGGAGGACCCCAGCCAGAAGAAGTACGGCTCCGTCCGCTTCACCGTGACTCCGCCCCCAATCGAGGCGCCGGTGCTGGCGCTGGTGGACAACGGATTCGACCGGCTCGAACTGGACCTGCAGTTCCTCGAGGACGTGCCCGGCGACCACCTCACCGTCGAGGTCACCTGGCCGGGCCGGCTCGACGACGGGACCGACACCGTGCAGACGATCCCGCTCGACTGCATCCGGACCGGACCGATCGAGTGCACGACACCGCGGACCGGGCAGTTCGACTCGTTGGTGTTCCCGGTGACATCGTCGACCGACCTGCGTCGGCCGGTCAAGCTTCGGGCCACCAGCTCGAGCGGTGGCAGTTTCGAGGCCGAGTTCCTCCTCAAGAATGGGCGGCCGACCATCGCCAGCCCGCCCACGGACGCGAACGTCGGAGAGCCGGGCGTCGTACTGGTCGGCGATTCGAGCACCCAGATCACGCTTCCCCTCGATGCCGCCGCCGGTGTGCAGAATTACGTGGCCGCCACGCTGCAGCCGAGCCCCGGAGGTGGCCAGGACTTCGGCCTGGTCGACCCGGCGACCGGAAACACCACCGGTGCCGTGCTGCTACCAGGGCTCAACCAGGGTGTCGCCCAGGTCTTCGAGGACCCGGGCAGCGGCACGTGGTACCTCGCCGTGCGGGGTACTCCCGATACCGCGGACATCGGGAGTTTCGAGGTCCCCTTGGTGGTGGCGCAAACCAACGGCACGCGGCAGCTCTTCGTTGTCGTCGTGCAGATCGTGCCTTCCACCAAGGACCGATACCGGGGCGCGCTGCAGTCGACGGTGGACCCGAGCAACATCGCGGTCGAGACCCCGCCCGACCTCTTCCCGGTCGTGCTCGGCGGCCGGGTCTCCGACCCCCGCTACACCGGGGAGATGTGCGTCAGCCTGCAGCACCGCGACTTCGGCCAGCCCGCCAAGGTGCGCTGCCGACCGCTGAGCGACTTCGTCGATGCCGGCGGAGTGGCCAAACGGTTCCCGTACGCCAAGCTGTTCCCGAGCGGCATGCGCTCAGGCAGCTATCGGGCGGAGGCCTGGCTCAACACGCCAGGAGCGCGCGTGGACACGGGTCCCATGGGCACCAGCTTCATCCTGACCAAGAATGCCAGCTACCCCCGCCCGACGGTCGCTTTGGGAGCGGTAAACGCGATCGGCACACCGGTCGTCGGCCGCCGGCTCAGCGCGGTCGTCGCGTCCGTCGACCCCCCCGGCGCGACACTCCGCTACCAGTGGTTGCGTGATGGCAGGAACATCCTCAATGCGACGGGCAAGACCTACCTGCTGAGGCGACTGGACCGTGGCCACGGAGTGTCGGTGCGGGTCGTGGC
>JBKOUV010000315.1:0-5212 GCA_046723555.1 Actinomycetota bacterium
GACGCCCTCGGGATGCCGACCCAGCAGCTGCCGCGAGCCGTCGTGCAGCGGCGATTCGGCGAGATCGACCGGTTCCACGACGGGCCGCCCGAGAATGAGATCAGCGCGGGCATGCCGGCCGGGATGATCACCGACGACACCGAGCAAGCGGTCCTCGTCGCCCGAGCGATCGTCGACGGGGGCGGAACGGTCGACTACGCCGACTTCGCCGCCAGCCTCCGGGCGTGGGAGCGGATGGCGTCGGCTCGCGGCGGAGAGCAGCTCGGCCCGTCGACCCGGCGAGCACTCGACGCGCTCGCCGCGGGCCGGCCCTACGACGAGGTCGGGCGACGGGGCGACACGAACGGCGCGGCGATGCGGATCGCCCCCGTCGGGATCGCCGCCGGCATCGCCGATCTCGACGCGCTCGTCGACATGGTCGAGGCCGCCTCCGCGCTGACCCACAACACCGGGCTGGCGATCTCCGGCGCGGCAGCCGTCGCCGCGGCCGTCAGTGCGGCGATCGAGGGCGTCGATGGCGACGAGACGATCGAAGTGGCGGGCCGAGCCGCCGACCTGGGATCGAGTCGGGGCGCGTACAGCGCGGGCGCCCGGGTCGACCGCCGCATCCGGGCCGCCGTCGATCTGGCGCATACCGAGAAGGAGGAGCTGTCGTTCCTCGACGAGGTGTGTGACCTGATCGGCACCGGTGTGGCGACCCAGGAGTCCGTCCCCGCGGCGTTCGCCCTCGCCGCCCGCTGGCCCGACGATCCGTGGCGGGCGTGCTGCACGGCGGCGGGCCTCGGCGGCGACAGCGACACGGTCGGCGCGATCGTCGGCGCCCTGCTCGGAGCACGGGTCGGTGTCCGGGCCCTGCCGGCGGACGCCGTCGAGACCGTCCGCCGGGTCAACTCGTTCGCGCCCGAACCGTTGGTCGACGACCTGTTGAAGCTGCGAGCACGATGACGAAAGGAGCACGGGGGATGCGCAGAGGGGTGGCACTGGTCGGAGTGACCGGAGCGTTGCTGTTGGTGCTCGCCGCGTGTGGCGACGACGACGATGAGGCGGCCGGGTCGACGATGAGAAGCACCGCCGCGACCGAGACAACGGCGGCACCGGGCACGACGGCCGCACCGGCAACGACGGCCCCGCCCGCCACCACCGCGGCGCCAGGCACCACCGCCGAGGGCGCCGGCACCACCGTCGCCGAAGGACCTTGTCCCGGCACCGTCGGCTGTGTCCCGGCGAACCAGCCCGACGTCAACGGCGGTGGCGTCGTCATCGGCGTGCTCAGCCCGGGCGACACCAACGACAACGGCTACTACGAGAGCCTGGTCTCGGCCGCCCGCGACTACAGCGAGAGCGAGGGGTGGCAGCTGGTCATCGTGGACCGGGTCAACCCGGTCGACGCGGTCGAGCAGACCCGCAACCTGTGCCGGCAGAAGGTCGACTTCCTCGCCGTCGCCGACCTGCAGCTGCAGGACGCCCTGCCGGTCGCCGGCGAGCCGGTGTGCCAGGGCGTGATCTTCTACCTCGTCACCGGCGGCAACGAGGCCAAGCTGAACGGCAACTTCTTCGTCACCGGCGAGGACGTCACCGAGAGCCAGGTGACCACCGGCTACGCCACCGGCCTGGTGATGCGCGACCTCGGAGTCACGAAGGCGGGCTTCATCGGCGGTCCCGAGCTGGACTTCGTCAACGACTCCTACAACGCGTGGGGCAACGGAATCCGCCTCGTCATCCCCGACGCCACATTCGTCCAGACGCTCACCGGCAGCTTCGACGACTCCGCCCTCGGCCAGGAGGCGGCCCAGGCACAGATCTCCGAGGGTGCCGGGATCATCTACCCGTACCTCGGCGGTGCCGTCGACGCCACCGCCAGCGCGGCCGCCCAGAGCGACGTGCTCTCCGTGGCGCCCGGCACCGACCGCTGCGCCGATCCGCAGTTCGCCGTGTCCTCGCTGTTCAGCCCCGGCGACTACTTCCGCGCGTCGCTCGAGCGGCTCCAGGCCGGTGAGATCAAGATGGGTGAACGGATCATCTTCCGCGTGGGCGTCGACGACGTCGTCGGCGCCACGATCTGCCCGTCGGTGCCGAACGCCGACGCGCTCAACGCCGAGCTCGACCAGTTCATGGCCGACGTCGCGGCGGGTGACGTCGATACGGATCAGGTCGCGAGCGAAGAGCTGTAGGCGGCGAGTTGACCGGCCGAAGTACGAACTGTTTGACTGACAATCAGGTCACAGGGGAGGGGAACGTAGGACGCTCATGACGCTCCTCACTGACGAGTTGTTCGCAAGCTTCGAGGATTCGACGCGCGACGTGAACGAGGCCTGCCTGCTGCCGCCCGAGCTGTATACGTCGCCGGAGTGGTTCGACTTCGAGCGCTATGCGATCTTCGGCCACTCGTGGCTCTGCGTCGGCCGGGAGAACCAGATCCCCGAGCCCGGCGACTGGTTCGCTTTCGAGCTGGTCGGCGAGCCGCTGCTCGTCGTGCGCGACAAGCAGGGTCAGGTGCGCGTCCTCTCGGCCGTGTGCCGGCACCGGGGGATGGTCGTCGCCGAGGGCGGCGGCAACTGTTCGACGTTCCGGTGCCCGTACCACCATTGGACGTACGGCCTCGACGGCCGGCTCCTTGGCGCGCCGGCGATGGAGCGGGCCGTCGCGTTCCAGAAGGCGGACCACGGCCTGCCGTCGCTTCCGGTCGAGATCTGGCAGGGCTTCGTGTTCACCAGCTTCGACCCGAGCCCGCCGCCGCTGGCGCCGGGGCTGGTCGAGCTCGACGCCCCGCTCGAGCACTACGAGCTGGAGACGTCGGTGTGGCGAGCCGGCAAGACGCTCACCGACCTGCCGTGGAACTGGAAGGTGATGCTGGAGAACTTCAACGACCCGTACCACGCCAGCCGGTTGCATGAGCCGCTCCAGACGTTCGCTCCGAGCGGGATGAGCGACTTCTTCGAGTGGCGCGACGACGCCGAGCACGTGTCGCGCATCCAGCACTTCACTCAGATCGACGGTTCGTTCAACCCGACGATGAAGTGCCTCCTGCCGGTGTTCCCGGCGCTCTCCGAGGACGAGCGCCGGATGGGGATGTTCGCGCTCATCCCGCCGACGCTGGCCCTCGCCGTCGTGCCGGACGAGGTCGCCTACTTCATCGTCAAGCCGCAGTCGGCGACGACGATCACGATCGACATCGGCTACTGCTTCCACCCCAAGGCGCTCGAAGAACCGCTCTTCGAGTACCTGTTCGAACAGGCCGAGGCCGGCGTCAACAACTTCAACGTCCAGGACGTCTACGCCGACACGATGGTCCAGCGGGGCCTGCACTCGCGGTTCGCGCCGCGCGGGCGCTACTCGTGGCAGGAGGGCACGCTGCCGCAGCTCAACCGGTGGTTGGTGAAGCGCTACCGCGAGCACTGGCAGAGGGCGGGCCGATGACCGAGGGAGGCGAGATGCCCGACACGACCGCCGACGATCTCTCCGGGCGGATCCTCACCGGCGTCGACCTGTCGGGCCGGGACCTGTCCGGCAAGGCGCTGCGCAACGCCCACCTCGCCCGCGCCAACCTCTCCGACGCCAACCTGTCGGGCGTCGACCTGTCCGGGGCGAACCTGGCGGGGGCAAACCTCGCCCGGGCGAACCTCGCCGGCGCCGACCTCGCCTGGAGCGACCTGTCCGATGCCGATCTCACCGACGCCGAGGTCACCGGCGCTCAGTTCATCGGCACCAACCTGCTCGGCGCCGAGCTCAAGGGCGTGGATCTCACGCTCGCCGAAGTGGACGGAGTGGCTCGATGAGTCCCGCCTTGACCGTCTCCAGGGCCGTCGATACCAGCCACGAGCGGGGGTAGACGGCCTCCTTTTCGTACTCGAACCACTCCTCGGACGTGTAGGCCCACGGCAGCAGGTACTTGGCGTCGGCGACATCGACCATCGAACGGTCGGTCAGGGCGTCGACGTCAGGAAGCGGCGGAGGCAGGCGATCTACTGGTGCGGGCTCCTCAGCGGGCTCGGCGGCGGGTACTTCGCGGTCGGGCTGATCGGCAGCTTCACCCCCAACATGACCGCCGGCCGCGGGTTCATCGCGATCGCCGCCGTGATCTTCGGAGGGTGGACGATCCGCGGCACCATCGCCGCGTGCGTCGTGTTCGGGGAACCGACGCTCTCCGCCTTGCGCTCCCGGCGATCGGCTACGAGCTCACACCGCAGCTCCTCATCGCCGCCCCCTACCTGCTGGCGTTGCTGGCCATGTTCGTCATCCGCCAGGGCCGCCGACCTCCGGCCGCCCTCGGCCGGAGCTACGGCGAGCTCGGCGTGGGCTGACCGCGGCGATCGAGTCGGACCCGTCTTGTGCGGGGCCGCAAGCCAGTCTTAGGGTGGCACTCGTTGGGGGCAGGCATTCGTTCCGGGAGGTGTTCGGGGAAATGAATCGGCGAGCGCGCGCGGTCTTGGCCGCCGCGATGTTCACACTCACACTGGCCGCGGTGACTTCGCCGGCGCAGGCGGCTCCGCCTGGTCGGTCGGTGCTGTCCGGCAGTGCGCCCACCTGGGCGCGCCCGGCCCGGCGGGTTGGACGCGCCGATCCGTCATCGGTGGTGGGGTTCCGGGTGTACCTCGGTTGGCAAGGTGGCGGGGCGGCCGTCGCCACCGCCCGCGCCGTGTCGAACCCGAACAGCCCGTCGTACCAGCACTACCTGAGCCCGGCGGAGTTCCGGCGGCAGTTCGCGCCGAGCCGGAGCGACGTGGGGGCGGTTCAGTCGTGGCTACGGGCGAGCGGTTTCACGATCGATCACACGCCGATGAACAACCACTACGTCGCGGCTCACGGCACGGTCGCCCAGGTGGAGTCGGCATTCGCCACCGAGGTCGACGTCTATTCGGTGAGAGGCGTCAAGGTGCGTTCACCGCGAAGCGACGTGTCGGTCCCGGCATCCGTCGCTCCGTTCGTCACCGGCGTCGTCGGGCTCGACGACAGCGCGGTGTTCGTGCACACCAACCACATCGTCGACAAGAACGCTCCACCCTCGGCCGGCTTCCGCAACGCGCCGCCGCTCTCGGCGTTCTGGGCCCAGTTCGTGTCGCCGTATGCCTACCCGGCCGGCTTCACCGATCTGGCATCGCCGCCGACCGCGCCGTGGTCGATCCGCGGGCACACGCCGGCGCAGATCAAGAGCGCCTACGGGATCACCGGCACCGCCGACGGCACCGGGCAGACGGTGGCGGTCATCGACGCC
>JBKOUV010000141.1:0-5411 GCA_046723555.1 Actinomycetota bacterium
GCACCGAGATGGTGATGCCGGGGGACAACATCACGATGACCGTCGAGTTGGGCAAACCGATCGCGATGGACGAAGGCCTCCGCTTCGCCATCCGCGAAGGCGGCCGCACCGTCGGCGCCGGCCGCGTCACCAAGATCATCAGGTAAGGGACTGACATGCCGAAGAGTGAGAAGCGGGTGAAGATCACCCTCGAGTGCACCGAGTGCAAGCGGCGCAACTACATCACGATGAAGTCGAAGATCAACGACCGCGAGCGACTGGAGATGAAGAAGTACTGCAGCCACGACCGGCGGCACACGATCCACAAGGAGACCCGCTAGCCGGCCGCCCGCCGATCCGCCGAACGCGGGCGGACCAGCGGGGGCTAGCCTGGGCAGCCCACCAAGGGCAGTAGCTCAGCTGGTAGAGCATCGGTCTCCAAAACCGACGGTCGGGGGTTCGAGTCCCTCCTGCCCTGCCGACACGAAACACCGAACAGCACATGTCACTGGAAGACCTCAACCGCGAACAGAAGCGGCACCTGCGCCGGATGGGCGCCCTCGACGAGAAGGGCGCTCCGACGCGCGTCCAGCGGCAGGCCCCGCGCACCAAGGAGCGGGTGGGACCGTCGCAGTACCTCCGCGAGGTCCGCGACGAGATGCGCAAGGTCGCGTGGCCGAAGCGCGATGAGGTCATCCGCTACTCGATCGTGGTCATCATCACCGTCGTGATCTACGCGGCCCTGGTCGGTTCGCTGGACGAGCTGTTCAACTGGCTGTTGGGGTGGCTGTATGAGTGACGTTGACAGAGAGGAACGCGTGACCGCGCCCGAGACCGAGAGCGCCGAGGTGTTGGAGAGACTTACCGGACCGCTCGGTGACCAGCCGGAGGCTCCCACCGAGGAAGCCACCGGCGAGGAAGCAACCGCCGAGGAGACCACGGGCGAAGAGGCCACCGCCGAGGAGACCGCTGGCGAGGAGGCCACCGGCGAGGAGGCCGGAGCGGGCGAGCCCACCGACGCCGAAGTCGTCGTCGTCGAAGAGCCCGTCGAGGAAGAGGACGACCCCTGGACGCGGCCCGGCGAGTGGTTCGTCGTGCACACCCAGTCCGGCTACGAGAAGAAGGTCACCGCCAACCTCCACGCGCGGATCCAGAGCATGAACATGGAGGACAAGATCTTCGAGGTCGTGATCCCCATGGAGGAGGTCGTCGAGTTCAAGGGTGGCCGGAAGCAGATCGTGCAGCGCAAGGTCTTCCCCGGTTACCTCCTCGTCCGTTGCTACATGGACGACGAGTCCTGGTACTGCATCCGCAATACGCCCGGGGTCACCGGGTTCGTCGGGCAGAGCCGGCAGGGCCAGAAGCCGACGCCGCTGTCGCGCAAAGAGGTCCGCACGTTCCTGTCGGCCAAGGGCGAGGGCGCCGAACAGGCCGCACGGGCGAAGCCGCGCCTGGAGTACGAGGTCGGCGAGAGCGTCCGCGTGCGCGAGGGCCCGTTCGCCGATTTCTCCGGCGAGATCGCTGAGATCAACGCCGACCACATGAAGCTCAAGGTGCTGGTCAACATCTTCGGGCGGGAGACGCTCGTCGAGATGGACTTCAGCCAGGTCGCCAAGCTCTAGCCGACCGCACCGGGCCGCCGTCCCCCCACATCGTCACGAAAGAGATGCCCTGACATGGCAAAGAAGCGAGTCGCCGCGATCGTCAAGATCCAGATCCCGGCGGGCAAGGCCAGCCCGGCGCCCCCCGTCGGCACGGCCCTCGGCCCGCACGGCGTGGCGATCATGGACTTCGTCAAGGCCTACAACGCTGCGACCGAGTCGCAGACCGGCACGATCGTGCCGGTCGAGATCACGATCTTCGAGGACCGTTCGTTCACGTTCGTCCTGAAGACCCCGCCGACTCCGGTGCTCCTGCGCCAGAAGGCCGGACTCGAGAAGGCCGCCCCGGAGCCCGGCAAGCAGACCGTGGGCCGGATCACTGAGGCCGATCTCGCGGAGATCGCCCAGATCAAGATGCCCGACCTGAACGCCTACGACCTCGAGGCGGCGATGCAGCAAGTGCGCGGCACCGCCCGGTCGATGGGCATCGAGGTCGTCTGAGAGGGAGTTGAAGATGGCAGGTAAGAAGCACACCGATGCGCTGAAGACGTTCGACCGCGACCAGTTCTACAGCCCGACCGAAGCCCTCGACATCGTCAAGGAGATGGCCGGCGCGGGGTTCGACGAGAGCGTCGACGTCGCCGTTCGCCTCGGGGTCGACCCCCGCAAGGCCGACCAGATGGTGCGGGGCACCGTCGCCCTCCCCGCCGGGACGGGCAAGGACGTGCGGGTGGCCGTGTTCGCCACCGGGGAAGCAGCCACTGAGGCCCGCGAGGCGGGCGCCGACCTCGTCGGCTCCGACGATCTGGCCGCCCAGGTCGAGGCCGGGAAGTTCGACTTCGACGTCGCCATCGCGACGCCGGACATGATGCCGCTCGTCGGCCGCCTGGGCCGGGCCCTCGGCCCGCGCGGTCTGATGCCGAACCCGAAGACCGGCACCGTCACCAACGACGTCGGCCGCGCCGTCACCGAGTTCAAGGGCGGCAAGGTCGAGTACCGCACCGACCGGTACGGGAACATCCACGTGCCGCTGGGCAAAGCCAGCTTCGAGCCGGCGGCGCTGGAGACCAACTTCCGGGCCGTTCTCGACGAGCTCCAGCGGGCCAAGCCGGCCGCGGCGAAGGGGCGCTACCTGCGCAAGATCACGGTGTCGTCGACGATGGGCCCCGGCGTCCGGATCGACGTCAACCGGCTCCGCCCGGAGACCGCCGCCGCCTCCGCCTGACCCGACCCGTCCCGACCCGTCACTCCGGTTTGTGTCACCGACGCCGCCGGCAACCGGCGGGAACGGTGACACAAATCAGGAGGCGAGGTCCGTCAGCACGGCCATGGCCGCGTTGCGACCGTTCAGCCCGATCACGCTGCCCGCGGGGTGGGTGGCCGCGCCGCACAGGTAGACGCCAGGTCCCGGCGCCCGCGGGTGGAACCGGCGCCACCACATCTGGTCGGGAGTGCACTCGCCCTGGAAGATGTGGCCCCCCGTGAGGGCGATCCGGGCCTCGATGTCGGGCGGACCGAGCACCTCGAGGTGCTCGACGAGATCGTCGATGTCGCAATAGCGGCCAATCAACCGGAGGATCCGCTGGCCGATCTCGTCGCGGCGCTCGCCCCACGTGCCTTCGGCCAGGTCGTACGGCGCGTACTGGACGAACGCCGACATCGTGTGCTTGCCCGGCGGCGCGACCGTCGGGTCGTAGGCGGTCTGGAAGTACAGCTCGGCGAACCCGGGCGACGGGATCCCCCGCGTGCAGTCCTCGAACGCCCGCTGGGCGTCATCGAGCGGAACGGCCACCGACACTGGCGCGTGGTTCGGCCAGCCCTCGTCGGGGAGGGCCGTCCACCGCGGCAGCCGCGACAGCCCGCAGTTGACCTTGACGACCGGGCTCGCCGTACGCCATTGGCTCACGCGCGCGGCGAACGAGCCGTCGATCGCGTCGCCGAGCAGGCGGGCGGTGACCTTGGGATCGGCGTTCGACACGACCGCCCGCGCCCGGATCAGCTCGCCGCTCTCGAGCACGACACCCTCGCCCGGTCGGATCTCGGCGACCGGGACGCCCGCCGCCAACTGGGCGCCGGCCTCCCGCGCCGCCTCGGCGATGGCGAACGAGATCCGGCCCATCCCGCCCTCGACGTACCCCCACGCCATCGGCACGCCCTCGAGCGTCCCCTGGAAGTGCATCAGCTTGATCGACGCCGTCCCGGGCGTGCAGGGACCGGCCCACGCACCGATCACCCCTTGGCCGTACAGCGCCTGCTGCAATCGAGGGTCGGCGACGTGCCGGTCGATGACGTCGGCGATCGGCGTCTCGAACAGCGCGTCGACGAGCTCGGGGTCGTGGCCGAGCAGGTCGCGCAGCTCGTCCTCGGTTGGCGAGTCGCCGAGCCACGTGTCGCGCCCACCCTCGCGGAGGGCGCGGCGCATCCGGTCGAAGAACTCCTCGTAGGCGAACTGGCCCTTGATGTCGGCGTCGGAGAAGCCGTTCTCCCGCATCCCCGTCGCCGTGCGCTCGGGATCGAGGAACTGCGCGTACCAGGTGCCGTCGTCGAACGGGCACCAGATCAAAGGCTCGGCGACGAAGACCTTGTACCCGTGGCGCCGGAGGCCGAGCTCGTCGATCACCCGCTGATCGAGCAATCCAACGACGTAGGCGCACGGGCTCACCGCATAACCAGGCTCGGCGAACGGCCGCTCGAGGGTGCAGGCGCCGCCGAGCCGGTCCCGCCGTTCGAGCACGAGCACGGCGTGGCCGGCCTGGGCGAGATACGCCGCGCACGTGAGCCCGTTGTGCCCGCCGCCGACCACGACGACATCCCAGACGGTGCGGCCGAGCTCGGCGACCGGCGCCGGCAGACCGACCTGCCCGAGGGCGTCGTGCACCGACGGGGTCGACGTCACGTCAAGTCCCGCGCCAGGCGCTCGAGGTTGGCGATGACGATGTCGACGTCGTCGGCGGTGTGCTGGACGGACAGCGTCCACTGCTCCGCCTTGCCCCATGGCGGCAGGAACACGCCGCCGTTGTGTTGGTAGAGCCAGTGGGCGTGGCCGAAGCGGGGGTCGTAGCGGCAGAAGTCGCGGTAGTCGCGGATGCGGGTCGGCGAGAACACGACCGCACCTTTGGCGCCGTAGGCGCTCACGTAGCCGGGGATGCGGTAGCGCCCGAGGACGTGGTGAGCGCGTTCGGTGAGCTCGGTGCGGAGCTCATCGAGGTGGCGGTAGGCCGCGGGCGTGAGCACGTCGAGCAGCACCGCCTTGGCCGCGGCCATGGTGAGCGGGTTGCCGTTGAACGTGCCGACCTGCTCGTAGCGGCCGTCGGTGATCACGTCCATCACCTCGGCGGTCCCGCCGATCGCGCCGCACGGCACGCCGCCACCGAGCGCCTTGGCGAGGCAGACGATGTCCGGCACGACGCCGAAGTGCTCGGTAGCTCCGCCCGGCGCGATCGTGAGCCCGGTCTTGACCTCGTCGAACGTGAGCAGGCAGCCATGGGCGTGGAGCAGCTCGGCGAGCGACTCGAGATACCCCGGCGGAGGCGGCACCACGCCGATGTTCATCATCACCGGCTCGACGATCATCCCGGCGACGTCACCGGGATGATCGAGCAGGACCCGGCGCACGGCGTCGAGGCGACCGAACGGGACCACGTGGGTGAGCCCGGCCAGGGCGGGCGAGACGGCGCCGTGCTCGGGGACGGACGTGGGCCGGTCGATCGGTCCGGTGGCGAACTCTTCGGGGTACACCGAAACCTGGACCGCGTCGTGGTGGCCGTGGTAGCTGCCCTCGACCTTGATGAGGCGCGTCCGGCCGGTGACGGTGCGCATCAGGTGGATCGC
>JBKOUV010000048.1:0-9516 GCA_046723555.1 Actinomycetota bacterium
TGTCGAAGGCCATCGCCCGCTCGCGACCGAGGCGAGTGCTCAGGCGGCGGGCAGCTTGAGCGGCAGGTCGAACAGCGGGAACAGCGTGTCGGTGTCGAGGAAGGCGTTGAGCCCGACGATGCGGTCGCCGGACGTCTCGACCACCTGCAGCGCCCACGCCTCGTGGCCGCCGTCCGGGCTCGGCCGGTACTGGCCCCAGGCGCGGGTGCCGTTGGCGCGGGTGGGGATCATCCGCGAGCCGCGGCACTTGCAGCCGGGGCCGAGGTGCCACCGGGCGATCTCCGTCGGCCCGTGCAGCCACAGTGCGTACGGCGGCATCGACATCGTGGCGTCCTCGTGGAGCAGGGCAACGAGCGAGTCGATGTCGTAGCGCTCGAATGCCTCGACGTAGCGGTCGAGCAGCTCCTGCTGGGTCTCGTCGACGGTGCTCGGCTCGCTGGCGGAGAGGTTGCTGTCGGCGAGCGTCGCCCGGGCCCGTTGGAGGGCGCTGTTCACCGACGCGACCGTGGTGTCGAGCAGCGTGGCGACCTCGTCGGCGTGCCAGTGCAGGACCTCGCGCAGGATCAACACGGCCCGCTGGCGGGGTGGAAGCTCCTGGAGGGCGGCGACGAAGGCGAGCCGGATCGTCTCCCGGGCGATGGCGACCTCAGCCGGATCGTCGTCGGCGGGGACCACCCGACTGTCGGGGATGGGCTGCAGCCAGAGGTTCTCCGGGAGGGTCTTGCCGGGTCCGGACGGCGCCGTCACGGCCGGGCCGAGGTCCATCGGGCGGGCCCGTCGCTGACGGCCACCGAGCATGTCCAGGCAGACGTTGGTGGCGATGCGGTAGAGCCAGGTCCGCACCGTCGACCGGCCTTCGAACCGGTCGATGCTCTTCCACGCTCGGATCATCGTCTCCTGGGCGGCGTCCTCGGCCTCGAACGCCGAGCCCAGCATCCGGTAGCAGTAGCCGGTGAGCTCGACGCGGTACTGCTCGAGGCCGGCGAGGTCCTTGTCCTGGCTGTCCGTCCGGTCAGAGGTCACGACACGGGGCATCTCTGGCACCCTATCGGAGGGTCTCCGCACGCGACAGAGGGGGTTCGAGTGCTACCGGTCACCGTCGTTCGCCGGCACGGGGTGATGCTCGAGTCGGCGCGCGGCCCGCTACCCAGCCTCGCCGAGGTTGTGGCGGGTGAGCCGATCAGGGGCAGCTGGTGGGGCCACCCCGCCGGGCACGCCATCTTCGACGCGATCAACGAGGTGGCGGACTCCGGCGAGGTCGTCCGGCTACGCCTGGTCAACGGCAAGATCACGCTCGTCCATCGGCGCGTGTGGCCGGCGCTCGTGCGCGTCGCCCGCCGGTTCCGACCCGAGCAGCTCGCCGCGGTCAGCGAGGAGCACACCGCCTCCGGCGCCCATCGCAAGGTCGAGACCGCGTACCCGGACTGGGTCCCGCCGGAGGTGTTCACGGCGGCGGCTGAGCTCACCGAGGAGGAGGCGTTCGCCCTGCTGCCCGAGTGTCTGCGGCCGGCCGCGGGATGCGCCTGAGGGAGCGTGCGCGTACGATCGACGTATGACTGCATCGGTCGAACAGCCCTACTGGCGGGGCATCAACCACCTCGCCCTGATCACGCCCGACATGGACGCCACGGTGCGCTTCTACCACGGTGTGCTGGGCGCCCGGCTCGTCGCGACCATCGGCAACGAAGCGTTCCGCCACTACTTCTTCGACGTCGGGCCGCAGAACACGATCGCCTTCTTCGAGTACCGCGGGGCCGGGGTGAAGCGGTTCGCCAAGCCGGCGGGCGTGCCCGACGAGCGGGCGGTCCAGTTCGATCACCTCTCCCTCAACCTCCCGGACGAGCACGCCCTCGAGTCGCTGCGGGCCCGGCTGAAGGAAGCGGGCTGCGAGGTCACCGACGTCGTCGATCACGGGATCATGCGGTCGATCTACTTCACCGACCCCAACGGGATCGCCCTCGAGGCGTCGTGGTGGGTGGCCGACGCCACCGGGCGCGACGTCGACTACCGCGATGACTCGTTCTTCGCCGATCCCGACCCGGTCCCCGCGGTCGCCGAGCTGGTCACGAGCGGTCAGCTGGCCTCGACGCCGACCACCCAGCTGGTTCAGGACCCCACCGACATACCCGATCCGGCATAATCGCTGCTGTACACCCGTTCGTCAAACGAGTGTACGATAACAGGGGTGCGGTCCGGGGACGCCACGATCCTGCACGCCGACCTGGATGCGTTCTTCGCGTCGGTCGAGCAGCGCGACGACCCTCGGCTACGCGGCCGGCCGGTGATCGTCGGCGGCGGGGTGGTGCTCGCCGCCAGCTACGAGGCCCGGGCGTACGGCGTCCATGGGGCGATGGGAGGCTCGCAGGCACGCCGGCTCTGCCCGCACGCGATCGTCGTCCCGCCCCGCATGGACGCCTATTCGGAGGCCAGCAAGGCCGTGTTCGAGGTCTTCGACGACACCACGCCGCTGGTCGAGGCGCTGTCGATCGACGAGGCGTTCCTCGACGTGGGCGGCCTGCGGCGGGTGTCCGGGACACCGGAGGAGATCGCCGTCAAGCTGCGCCGCGACGTCCGGGACCGAGTCGGGCTGCCGATCACCGTCGGGGTGGCGAGGACGAAGTTCCTGGCCAAGGTGGCGAGCGGGGTGGCCAAGCCCGACGGACTGCTCGTGGTCCCGCCGGACAAGGAGCTGGCCTTCCTCCACCCGCTGGCCGTCGAGAAGCTGTGGGGCGTGGGCGCGGCGACCTCGGTCAAGCTGCACAAGCGCGGCATCACGACCGTCGCCGACGTCGCCCGGCTCCCGGAAGGGGCGCTGGTGGCGATGCTCGGGGTGGCGTCGGGCCGGCAACTCCATGCCCTCTCCCACAACCGGGACCCGAGGCGGGTGGAGAGTCGGCGCCGGCGGGGGTCGATCGGCTCGCAGCACGCCCTCGGCCGGAGGCGCCGCTCCGCCGAGGCCGTCGACGCCGTGCTCGTCGGCATCGTCGACCGCGTCACCCGGCGGATGCGCAAGGCCGAACGCATCGGCCGGACGGTGACGCTGCGGCTGCGGTTCGACGACTTCACTCGGGCGACGCGGTCGCACACGCTGCGCTGGGGCACGGCCGAGACGCGGACGATCCTGACCGCGGCCAGGGCGCTGATGTCCGATGCCGCCCCGATGATCGAGAGTCGCGGGCTCACCCTCGTCGGCATCTCCGTCGGCAACCTCGCCGACCACGAGCCGGTGCAGCTGGCGTTGCCGTTCGATCGGCTGACCAGGTCGGTCGACCTCGCCGTGGACGACGTCCGCGAGCGCTTCGGGAACCGGGCCCTGACCCGGGCGGTCCTCCTCGACACCGATCAGCGACCGGAGATGCCACTGCTCCCTGACTGATCGGGTCTTGACAAGAATTATTGTCAAGAGCGAGGATGGGCGGGTGCACGACGTCGAGGTGATCGAGGATTCGTCGGCCGCCGTCGTCGCCCTCGACCCGGTGCGATCCCGGCTGCTGGCGGAGCTGGTCGAGCCGGCGTCGGCCGGGAGCCTCGCCCACCGGGTCGGGATCGCCCGCCAGAAGGTCAACTACCACCTCCGGGCCCTCGAGGCCCACGGGCTGGTCGAGCTGGCCGGCGAGCGCAAGCACGGCGGGATCGTCGAGCGCCTGCTGCGGGCCACCGCATGCAGCTACGTCGTGTCACCCGCCGCCGTCGACGCCAGCGCCGCCGATCCGGCCCGGGCACCCGACCGGCTCTCGGCCCGCTACCTCATCGCCCTCGCCGCGAGGGTCGTGCGCGAGGTCGGGCTGCTGGACCGCCGGTCCGCGGCCGACGGGACGCGCCTGCCGACGATGGCGATCGACACCGAGATCGGCTTCCGCTCCGCGGAGGACCGCGCCGCCTTTGCCGACGAGCTGACGGCGGCCGTGCTCGGCCTGGCCGCCCGGTACCACCACGACGACGGGCGGCCGCACCGTCTCGTCGTCGCCGCCCACCCCAAACCCTGAGGAGAACCCGATGAACCCCAACGCCCCCCACGTTCCCCTGCGCCTCGACCTCGCCTTCGAGCTCCCCGGAACGCCCGAACAGGTCTGGGACGCGATCGCGAGCGCCGACGGGATCAGCTCGTGGTTCATCGCGACCGAGCTCGACGAACGGGTCGGTGGCGTGATCCGGATGATCATGGGCCCCGAGGCGGAGTCGGTCGGCACGGTGACCGGATGGGAGCCGCCGCGCCGGTTCGCCTACGTCGAGCCCGACTGGGCGTCGCTCGCCGGTCACGAGCGGGCCGAGGTCACCCCCCTCGCCACCGAGTTCGTCGTCGAGGCCCAGTCGGGCGGAACGTGCGTCGTCCGTGTCGTGTCCAGCGCGTTCGGCACCGGCGCCGAGTGGGAGCGGGAGTTCTTCGCCGAGATGGAGCGGGGGTGGGTCCCGTTCTTCGCGAACCTCCGCTTGTACCTCACCCACTTCCCCGGTCAGGTGGCGACGACGATGCGGATGACGGTGGACGTACCGGGCACCGCCAGCGCGGCGATGGCCGCGATCGGTGACGCCCTCGGCAGCGATGAGGTCGGGCAGACCGTCGAGGTCCGCGGTCTGCACGGGACGATCGAGCGGGTCAGCGAGATGGCCGTCGTCGTGCGCCTCGCCGAGCCGGCCCGCGGCTACCTCATGTTTATGGCGTACGACACCGGCAGCGGCTCGAGCCGGATCGGGCTCGAGGGCTACCTGTTCTCGGCCGACGCCGCGGACTACATCGCGCGAGAGGAGCCGTCGTGGCGGGAGTGGCTGCAGTCGTTGAATGCATCAGGCTCAGCCGGCGAGGACGGCGTTGGCCCGCTCGGTGACGATCGCGAGGACGCGGCGGGTCGTCACGAGGTCGTCAACCGGTAGGTCGCCGTACAGCCGGCGCGTGATCCGGTCGACGCCCTCCTGGATGCGGCGATGACGGGCGCGACCGAAATCGGTCAAGGCGACGACCTCGCGGCGGTCGCCATCATCGGCAACGACGACCGACTCGGCCGCTTTGAGCTGGCCGACCGCGGCCAGGACCGACGAGCGCTCGACCTTCAGACCTGACGTCATCCGCGACACCAGCTGCTCCAGCTCGAGCCCGGAGTCGGTGGCGGCGAGGACGCGCAGCGCCACCCATTGGTGGAACGTGGTCTCGGACTCGGCGAGGAGCGCGTCGAGGACGGCCCGGATGGCGTTCTCGGCCTCGCCGATGTGCTGACCGGTGAGGGGCGGGGGTTCCGGCATGGCAGGTTCCAATCGCTAGGTGGTGGTTCGGGGGGTCAGGAGTTCCTGCAGCTCGGCCACGAGCGCGCGCGTGCGCTTGCTACGGGTGCCTCCGAGCGGCGCGGTGAGCTGCTCCTGGAGCTCGGCGACGACGGCGATGGCGCGGACGACGACATCGCGTCCGTGCTTGGTGAGGCTGAGCTGGACGGCCCGGGAGTCGGCCGGATCGACCGTGCGCGTGATCAGGTTGGCGCCCTCGAGGGCGCGAGCGAGCTTGGACACGTAGAGCGGCTCGAGCCCGGTGCGATCGGCGAGCTGGCGCTGGCTCGGCTGCTGTCCCGTCTGCTGGATGGCGAAGAGCGAGGCGAGGACGGAGTACTGGGCGTGGGTCAGTCCGAACGGGGCGACGGCCCGGTCGACGGCCGCCCGCCATTTCATCGACAGGCGCCAGACGATGAATCCGGGGGTCGGAGTCTCCTTGGCGGCCACGGAGATAGAGTACATGAATACTATAGCCATGTACAGTGATGTCGGTCACCCACCCGCGACTAACGTGCCGCCAATGGACTGGAAGCTCGAGCTGGTGGCCGTCCCCGTGTCAGACGTCGACCGCGCCAAGGCCTTCTACACCGACCAGGTGGGCTTCAACGCCGACCACGACCACCGCGTCAGCGACGACCTCCGGTTCGTCCAGCTGACCCCGCCGGGTTCGGCGTGCTCGATCACCATCGGGACCGGCGTCACCGACGCCGCACCCGGATCCGTGCAGGGGCTCCAGATGGTGGTCTCGGATGCCGACGCGGCAAGGGCGCACCTCGTCGAGCGGGGCGTGGACGCCAGCGAGGTCCAAGATTTCCCGTGGGGCCGGTTCGTGTTCTTCGCCGATCCCGATGGCAACCGCTGGGCGGTGCAGCAGCTCCCGCCTCGCCCGTAGACGAGTCGGGCGATGCCCGTCAACACGTACCACCAGATGGCCGGCGAGACGCCGCCGCCGCCCGCCGGCTGCCCGGTGCGCTCGTGGGACCCGCTGAGCGCGGACTACCTGCGCGATCCCTATCCCTCGGCGCGGGCGTTGCGGGAGGACACGCCGATCTTCTACTCGGCGGAGCTCGGCTATCTCGTCGTGACGCGGATGGAGGACCTCGTCGAGGTGTTCATGAACCCCGACGTGTACGCCTCGGCGAACGTTCAGGACCCGCTGTTCCCGCTGTCCCGCGAAGCCGTCGAGGTGCTGGCCGTTCCCGACTACGACCCGGTGGCGGTGATGTCGAACCGGCCGGAGCCGGACCACGCCCGCATCCGGGTCTACACGCGCGAGGGGTTCTCGCGCCGGAGGCTGCAGTCGCTCGAGCCGTACATCGTGCGCCGCAGCCACGAGCTGATCGACGCCATGCTCGCAGCCGGTCCGCCCGCCGAGTTCGTCGCCGCGTTCGCCTATCCGCTCCCCGGCGAGACGGTCTTCCGGTTCATCGGCTTCCCCGAGCGCGACGATGCCGAGCTGAAGCACTGGTGCGGGGACCGCAAGAAGTTCTCGTGGGGTCACCCCACCGACGCCGAGCAGGTCGACATCGCCGGCAAGATGCTCAACTACTGGCGCTACTGCCGCCAGTTCACCGCCCACAAGCGGGACCACCGCGGCGACGACTTCGCGTCTGAGCTGCTCGACGCCCACGACGCCGATCCCGAGGACCTGACGTACCGCGAGGTCGAATCGATCGTCTACGGCCTCTCGTTCGCCGGCCACGAGGCCGTCACCAACCTGTTGTGCAACTGCCTGACCTGCCTGTTGCCGCGACGGGACGCGTGGGAGGAGCTGCGGGCCGACCCGTCGCTCATCCCCAACGCTGTCGAAGAGGTGCTGCGCTTCGACTCGAGCCAGGTCTCCTGGCGGCGGATCACGACGTGCGACACGACGCTCGGCGGGTTCGACGTCCCGAAGGGCACCCGCGTCCTGCTCAACTTCGCGGCCGCCAACCGGCAGCCCGACGCCTTCACCGCGCCCGACGCGTTCGACATCCACCGGCCCAACGCGGCGCGGCACATCTCGTTCGGCAAGGGCATCCACTACTGCCTCGGAGCCAACCTGGCGAAGCTCGAGGCCCAGCTCGTCCTCGCCGCGCTGGTCGAGCGGATCCCATCGCTGCGGCTGGTCGCCGATCAGGAGCTGACGTACTTCCCGAACATCACGTTCCGTGGTCCGGACGCGTTGATGGTGGAATGGGATTCGTCATGAGCCTGTACTACGTGCAGAAGTTCCTCTTTCAGCTCAACCGGGACCCGGCCCGCCAGCAGGCCTACCTGGCGGACCGGACCGGATCGCTCGCCGGCTACGAGCTCACCGCCGAGGAGCGGGACGCGCTCGTCGCGCCCGACATCGGGTTCCTCTACCACCTCGGGGTCAACGGGCAGATCCTGATGCACTTCGCCGCCCTGCACGAGATCCCGTGGGCCGACTATCTGCAGCGGTTGCGGGACGGCATCGCCACCTACGGTCCGGTGCGCGAAGGGGTGTACGCGATGACCGGATACGAGGGCGTCGAGGCCCACACGGCGCGGCTGCGGGGTGAAGCGTGAGTCTGGTCTTCGCCGGGGTGTGCAGCCACGCGCCGGGGATCATCGGTCGCGCCGAGCTCGCCGATCCCGAGCTGCGGGACCCGCTGTACGCGGCATACGACGACATGCGGGTGCGGCTCGAGGCATCCCGGCCCGACGCCCTGGTGGTGCTGGCCGCCGAGCACTTCGCCAACTTCTTCATGGACAACATGCCCAGCTTCGCCGTGGGCATGGCCGACTTCTACGACGGCCCGATCGAGAACCCGGCATGGCTGCGCATCGAGCGCACCCGAGTGCCCGGTAACCGCGACCTGTCGAAGCGGCTGATCGAGGAGATCATGCAGACGTCCGACGTGTCGTACGCCGAGGAGTGGAAGCTCGACCACGGGATCATGGTCCCGCTGCACTTCCTGACCCCGCGTTACGACCTGCCGTTGGTCCCGGCGAACATCAACTGCCAGGGCCCGCCGCTGACCCCGCTCACCCGGGCGTGGGCCTTCGGTGAGGCCTTGCGGCGCGCCGCCGACGCCGTGCCCGAGCGCATCGCCCTCGTCGGGACGGGCGGGATCTCGCACTGGCCGGCCACGCCCGACTCCGGCAAGATCAACGAGGCCTGGGACCGCGAGTTCCTCGACCGGTGGTGCCGCAACGACCGCGACGCGCTGGTCGACTACGACGACGTGAGCGTCTACGCCGAGGCCGGGCAGGGCGGGTTCGAGATCCGCACGTTCGTCGCCGTCGCCGGCGCCGCGGGCGGCGCCAAGGGGACGGTGCACTTCTACGCCCCGATCCCGATCTTCGCCGTCGGCTGCACGGTCGCTACCTACGCCCTCAACTGACACTCGAGTCATCCGAGGGTTTCCGGCCCCCCAGGGTCGCACCAAACCCTCGGGCGGCGCGAAACCCTCGGATGGGTCAGCTGTACTGGTCGAGGATGGTCGACTCGGTGACCCGCTCGAGGGTGTCCTTGATCGCCATCGCAGTGACCTCGTCGATGTCGTCGACGTCCATGAGGTCCCGAATCGTGGCCCGTTGAAGCTTGGCGAGGCCGCCGAAGTGGTCGGCGATCGAGGCAGCTTTGTCGGCCGGGAGCCGGTGCACGCGGTGGAGCAGGCGCAGCCCCTTGGGCGCGACCTCCTGGTCGAGGTCGCGGCTGTCGCCCTCGCGGTGGAGCGAGGCGGCGGCGACGCGGTAGTCGAGCACCTCGTCGTCCTCGAGACGCGACAGCTCGCCGAGGGTCTCGGCGGCGGTGCGGCCGGCCGGCAGGTAGTCCGACACGACCAGATCGAGCTCCTCGTCGACGTCGCCGTAGATCTCGTCGAGCTGGAGGCGCAGCAGGCGGGCGTCGACGCCGAGCTCGATGATCATCGTCTCGATCTCGTCGGAGATGCGGTGGACCATTTCGCCGCGCTGCACGACGGCGACGACGTCGCGCAACGAGACGACGTCCTCGAGCTCGGCCGCGGTGAGGTTGGCGATGGCGTCCTCCAGCCGGGCCTTGTACCGCTCGAGCGTCTGCAGCGCCTGGTTGGCCCGGTCGAGCAGGCGGCCGATGTCCTGCAGCTGATGGCGGGACCCGCCGGCGTACACGTTGATGACGCCCATCTCCTCGCTGGCCGACACCACCGGCACGTTGAGCGAACGGGCGACCCGCTCGGCGGTGCGGTGCCGGGTGCCGGTCTCGACCGTCGGAACCGTGGGATCGGGCACGAGGTGGACGTTGGCCCGGGCGATGCGGCTGCCGTC